>DATBZM010000032.1:0-12049 GCA_036513175.1 Xanthobacteraceae bacterium
GTCCGTCTCGCCAACGGGATCATGGATCGGCTCGGCCCACAATTGAAGTCTGACAAACACCCGGCACTTGATCGAGTAGGCGATGTGAGCCTAGTGACTGCGATCCTGAGGCCGAAATATTCGGATTTAGCTTGCTTGGCCGCGCGCTCAGTGAATGCGCTGGTATTTTTGGATGGTGCGCAGATTGTCGGGCCGCGGTTGGTCCGGGAACAGACCCGGCCATAAGGTCCAGCACACCTCGGCGACATAGAGATCGCCGTGGCTGTCGACGGTCAGCCCGTGCGGCCCGATGAATGAGGTCGGCGCTCGTCCGGCAAACGGGTCGCCGATCCGCGACAGCAATTTGCCCTGATTGTCGACGATGCTGACCCGCGGCCCGAGATTGGCGTTGAGCCGATTAACCGAAAGTTCGCCGATATAGCAGACTGGATGGCGAATATAATCCATGTAAAGCCCGCACGGCCGGTGGAGGTTGTTCCATTGGGTCTCGTACTTGCCATTGCCGTCGAATACCTGGACCCGGTGGTTCTCACGGTCGGCCACATAGACCCAGCCATCGGCATCCGTGCAGATGTTGTGGACGAGGTTGAACTGGCCGGGATCGCTGCCGGGCTCGCCCCACGACAGCAATAATTTGCCGTCGGGCGCGTATTTGTGAACCTTGGCGTTGCCGTAGCCGTCAGAGACATAAATTTCGCCCTTTGGCGACAGGGCGGTATGGGTGCACCGGTTGAACGGTTCGCCGCTTAGATAGGGCGCCGGCTTGCCGGGAACGCCCAACTCGAGTAGCACCTTGCCGTCGAGCGAACATTTGCGCACAAAATGTCCGCCATCGTCGGTCAGGTAGATCGAATCGTCTGGGCCCATATGGACGCCGTGCGCCCGAATGTATTGACCCTCGCCCCAGGAACGCAAAAAATTGCCCTCGCGGTCGAAGACGATGACCGGGTGCTCACCGCGCGTGAAGCAATAGACATTGTCCTGTCTATCGACGCCGACCGCCGCCACTTCCTTGAATGACCAGCCGTCCGGCAGTTTCGCCCAATTTTCCTTGATCTCGTATTTATAGTCGCCTTGGCCAACGATTGTCGCCATCTCAGGCCCTCCCTGAATTGCTGAGGCTCAGTCTATCCAACCCCCCGCCGCGAAACAATCCAATCGATTTGCTGTAAGCCTCAAGCGTCGGCTCTGGTGGGCTTCCCCTAAGAGATGCTATGGGGCGAGCGACGAGAGAACGGCATCATCGTCGCTGCAACTGAACCGACGGGGTGCCCCTTCGCCGCCATCGGGCTGGATAGAGGACTTGCACCTCCAAGCTGTCGATCATGCTCGGCACACAACAAAAAACCCCCGGTGAAACCGGGGGCTACGGGATGACCCGTGGACCGAATATCGGTCGGGGCCGCGTTACGCGACCTTGAGGTTTTCCGCCGAGGTCTTGCCCCGGTTGGTGACCAGCTCGTACTCGACCACCTGGCCCTCGTTCAAGCTGCTGAGACCCGCCCGCTCGACCGCCGAGATGTGGACGAACACGTCCTTATCGCCAGTCGACGGCCGGATGAAGCCGTAGCCCTTAGTCGGGTTGAACCACTTGACGGTGCCCTTTTGCATCGTCTGTCTCCTAGTCAGTCAGAACGTCTTGTGAACGCGCGCATGCACTCGCTGCGATCCGCGCGACAACCCGGCTTTTGGAGGAAGTCCGATTCGAGAGCGCCAGTTTGGCAATCGATATTGACGATCGACATGGACGCACAGCGTGGGCGGATGGCCAAAATCCGATTTGCGCGCCGAAGAAATACGAGAAATACGGCCGAAGCAAGGCTCGGGCCGACGCGAGTGCCCCGCTTCCGAAGTTCGCGAGGGCCACTGGCAAGCATATGATTTTAGGGCCGCTTATCGAGTTCGTGAACGACTTGCCGCAAGCAATGCAGGAAGTTCAAATCGTCGGCGCTAGTGCCGTTTCGAGACATCCGACGACGTGTTGCGCATTCGACACAACCTGCCACTAGTCGCAAATTCTCGCCGCGTAAGCATTGACCGGACACGGAAAACCGGAAGAATCCCACCCAGGCGCTTTTGCATTGTCGATGGATGGCGGCTTCGCAGATTCGGTCCGCGCCGGACGATGACGAGGTTTCAACCGTGCTGTTCGATAGCGCCTCTGGCGTCGCGGCTGCGGCGCGCGACGTTCCACGCTTGAAGTCAGCGCGCAGTTTACGCCCGCTCGGCGATGCCATCCGCATCGTTGCGATGATTGCGCTCGTCGGCATCGCGACGCCGGCCGCGACAACATCCGCGAGGGCCGCGTGCGAATGTAGTGATAATGCGCGGCCGGCACCGCCGCCGCCGCAACTCCCGTACACATCCTCGGCGATCAGCTCGTCCGCCAACTACGCCCTGTTCGGCCTCGGCTCGAGCTATCTGCAACATCTCGGGAATATGGGCGGGCCGTCATGGTACGGCAGCCTGTTCGGCACCGGGCCCAATCCGGGCGGTGGCGGCGCACCGGCACCGGCCGATCAGCCGCGTTATCGCGCCTGGACCGAGCTTTATGGCGTCGCGGCGCAGACCGGCGCGCAGAACTTCTTCCCGGGCGATACCCGGCGCACCTATGGCGGCACTGCTGGAATCGCCATGAACGTCACGCCCGACGCAGCGCTCGGCCTGTCGGTCGACCAGAGCCACACCGGCATCGACGTTGTCGGCGTGCCGCAGCACGCCAACCTCGACCTCACCCAGGTCGGGGTCAACGGATCCTATCAGCTGGGATCATGGACCTTCGCGGCCGCCGGCGTCGTCGGCTTTGCCGGCATCGACTCCAACCGCGACACGCCGTCGGGCCCCGCGACCGCTTCCTATCGGGCCAATCTGTGGGGCGTGGTCGGCGAAGCCGACTATCTGATCGCGCTCGGCTCGGCGCGCGTGGTGCCGAAATTCGGCGGCGATTGGACGCAGACCCACGCCGACCCCTATGCGGAGATGGGCGGCATCGACGCCGTCTCGGTGCCCGCCGCCAGCGCCGATCGCGGCCGCATTTTTGCGGGGCTCGAGGTGGGCAATACCTGGGTCACCAATACGACGGTGTTCGATCTCTCGGGCTACGCCAAGGCGATGGACATCCTCACCCAGCACGTGCCGGCGCTGACCGTGACGGCCGAGAGCGGCCCGGCGACGCCCGTCACGGTGTTCGGCGTGAGCGAGTCGAAATACGGCGTCGACGCCGGTGCCAGCGCGTCATTGCGGCTCTCGCCGCTCGCGCGCCTCTATCTCTCATATGACGGCAAGTTCCGCGACGGCTTCACGTCGCACGGCGGCACGCTCGGGCTGGAGTTCCGCTGGTAGTGCATGTTCCGGCGAAAGCCGCCCCCGACTTGATCGGGGTCCGGAACCGGTTCGCCGACACGATCATGCGCCAATGAATCAGCCGGCGAACGGACGCAGCCACACCTTGTTGTCGTGAAACGCCGCGCCGCCATAGGGTGCGATCGCGTCGGCCCCGGTGAGCGTGTTGATGCCGCGGCCGTCCGCGTAGGCGTGGTTCGGCCAGATCGACTCGGCGATCAGCACGCCGCGCCGAACGCCGTCGAACAGCCGCGCATGCAGCCGCACCTCGCCGCGCATGTTGCCGAGCACGACCTCGGCGCCGTCGCCGATGCCGGCGGCGGCCGCGTCGTCAGGATGGATCATCACCTCGGGACGATCGCGCTCCTTCGCTTGCGACGTCGGCGTCTCGGTGAAGGTCGAATTCAAGAAATTGCGCGCCGGCGAGGTGGCGAGCCGGAACGGATGCGCATCGTCCGCCTCCTCGATCACGTCCCAATGGTCGGGCAGTGCCGGCATATGCTCGTACGGGCCTGACCGGTAATTGCTGCGGAACGGCACGTTGGGCCAATCCGGCTTGAAGCGGAACTTGCCGTCCGGCCAGTTGAAGCCATGCACGTAATGCGCCGTGGCGAAATCCGGCTGGCAGTCGATCCAGCGCTTGGCCTCGAGCTCGCCGAGCGTGCCCCAGCCCGATTTCTGCAAGGTCCAGTCGATCAGCTCGCGCGGACTCATGTCGAAGCCCGGATGACGCGCGCCGAGGCGCCGCGCCAACGCCGCGACCACCTCGTGGTTCGAGCGGCATTCGCCCGGCGGCTCGATCAGCTTCGGCCCGAGCAGGATGTGCTGGTTGCCGCCCGACTGATAGACGTCGTCGTGCTCGAGGAACATGGTCGCCGGCAGCACCACATCGGCGACCTGCGCGGTCTCGGTCATAAACTGCTCGTGCACACACACGAACAGGTCGTTGCGCGCAAAACCGCGCTTGACCTTGGTCTGATCGGGCGCGACCGACATTGGATTGGTGTTCTGGATGAACAGCGCCGTCACGGGAGGGCCATCGAAAAGGGCCGCGGCATCGCCGGTGAGGATCGCGCCGATGCGCGACTGGTCGAGCATGCGCACCGAGGGGTCGCGCATGTCCGAGCCTTCGATCATCGTCCGGTTCCAATGATAGATGTCGGCGTTGTTATGGAACGCGCCGCCGCCCTCGTATTGCCAGGCGCCCGTCACGGTCGCGATGCAGCTCGCCGCATGCATGTTGGCGGCGCCGTTGCGCGAGCGCGCGAAGCCGTAGCCGAGACGGAAATAGGCGCGCTTCGTATCGCCCACCAGGCGGGCGAATTCCTCGATCGTCGCCACGTCGCAGCCGGTGATCGCCGCCGCCCATTGCGGCGAGCGAGCGCGCACATGTGCCTCGAGCTCGCGCGGCGCGTCGCTCAAGCGCTCGAGGAAGGCCCAATCGGCCTTGTCGTCACGGAAGAGGCAATGCATCACGGCGCACGCAAGCGCGCCGTCGGTGCCCGGTCGCACCATGACGGCGAGGTCGGCCTGCTCCATGGTCTCGTTCATGTAGACGTCGACCGCGACGATCTTGGCGCCGCGCTCCTTGCGGGCGCGGATCGCGTGCGTCATCACGTTGACCTGGGTATTGACCGCATTGGTGCCCCAGATCACCACCAGATCGGATTTCGCCATCTCGCGCGGATCCGGCCCGGCGATCTTGCCGGTGCCGGCCGCAAAGCCCGTATAGGCGGGGTTGACGCAGATGGTCGAATGGAAGCCGGAGTATTTCTTGGCGTGGCGCAGGCGGTGGATGCCGTCGCGCATCACGAGCCCCATGGTGCCGGCGTAGTAATACGGCCAGACCGTCTCGGCACCGTGGCGCTGCTCGGCGCGCAGCAGGCTTTCGGCGACGAGATCGAGCGCGTCGTCCCACGAGATCGGCACGAACTCGACGCTGCCCTTTTCGCCCTTGCGCCGCAGCGGCCGCAGCAGCCGGTCCGGATGGTGCACGCGTTCGGCGTAGCGCGCGACCTTGGCGCAGATGACGCCCGCCGTGTAGCTGTTGTCGGGCGCGCCGCGCACGCGGCCGATGGTATGGGCGTCGAGAACCTCGACCTCGAGCGCGCAGGTCGAAGGGCAATCATGCGGGCAGGCGGAGGCGCCGATGCGCGTCGCGCGTGCGGTGGAGCGGACGGACTGGTTCATTCGGCCGGCTGATGCTCCTTCTTGGTCTCAGTCTTGGCCTCGCCCGTCCGGCCGGCGCCGCTCGCGGCGCGCCAGATCAGGCCCCCCAGCACCACCACGATAGCGCCTGCGATGCCGAGCGCAATCTGGAAAACATCGAGCCCGAAGCGGATGTCGTGATGGCCGGTTGCGCCAAACAGGCGCGAATCGACCCCGACATCGACATGGGCGACCGCCGCAAGATGCTGCTGCACCATCGGATCGGTCGCGAGCAGCTCGCCTGCGACCCATCCCAGAATGGCGGCGCCGATCCACACCACGATTGGAAAGCGCTCGATCAGCGCCAGCACCAGCGCGCTGCCGCCGATCACGATCGGGATGCTGATGACGAGGCCGAGGCCGAGCAGGATGTATTGCCCGTTGGCGATCGCCGCGACCGCAACCACGTTGTCGAGGCTCATGACGATGTCGGCGACGACGACGAGGCGCACGGCGCGCCACAGATCCTTGGCGGCCTCGGCCGCGCCCTCGTCGTGGTCGGCCGGACCCGCGAGCCGGATCGCGATCCACACCAGAATGAGGCCGCTGACGAAGCGCAGATAGGGAAGCTGCATCAGCGAGGACACGACCGCCGTGAAGACGATCAGCAGCACCGAGGCGACGCCGGCGCCGATCACCATGCCCCAGAAGCGCTCGCGCCGCGGCAGGCCGCGGCAGGCGAGCGCGATGAGCACCGCGTTGTCGCCGGACAGAAGGCCGTTGATGACGAAGATGGAAAAAACCGCCCACCAGAATTGTGGTGAGGAAAGATGCGCCGAAAGATCGATGCCGCCCAACGCGTTCTCCTGAGCCCCGGTTTTTCCTGAGCCCCGGGCCCCTCGCCCGCCAATATACAGGATTACGCGTTACGAAATGCCAGGGGATCGAGCGTCAGCCGCCCGGCCGCGCCCGGCTCAGCCGACGATGTCGTTGCCGGCAAAGAACTGCGCGATCTCCTGTGCGGCCGTATCCGGCGCGTCCGAGCCGTGCACCGAATTCTCGCCGATCGACTTCGCGTGCACCTTGCGGATCGTGCCCGCCGCCGCCTTGGCGGGATCGGTCACGCCCATCACCTCGCGATATTTGGCAATTGCGTTCTCGCCCTCGAGCACCTGCACGACCACGGGTCCGGAAATCATGAAATCGACCAGCTCGCCGAAGAACGGCCGCTCGCGATGCACGGCATAGAAGGTCTGCGCCTGCTCGCGCGTGATGCGCACGCGCCGCTGCGCGACGATGCGGAGCCCGGCCTGCTCGATGATGGCGTTGATCGCGCCCGTGAGATTGCGCGCGGTCGCGTCCGGTTTGATGATCGAAAAGGTACGCTCGATCGCCATTACTGATGCCCCTTACTAAAGCCCTTCAAAAAACGCCGATGCGGTGCGGCGGGCTTATAGCGGCCGTCGCATGACGCGGCAAGCTCGGATCAGCTCGGATCAGCGGAAAGACCTTTTCAGAACTTCTCGACCCATGGCCGCACCTCGATCTCCCAGCTCCACGCGCTTTTCGGCTGGCGCAGGAGATGCACGTAGCTTTCCGCGATCGCGGCGGGATCGAGCATGCTGTCGGGCTTGTCGGCAGGCTCGACGCGCCGTTCCGAGCGGATGCCGCCGTCGACCACCACATGGGCGACATGGATGCCCTGCGGCGCGAGCTCGCGCGCCATGCTCTGTGCGAGCCCGCGCAGCGCGAACTTGCCCATGGCGAACGGCGCCGACTGGGCATAGCCCTTCACGCTCGCCGAGGCGCCGGTGAAGAAGATCGCGCCCTTTCGTGTCGGCAGCATGCGGCGTACCGCTGCCTGCGCGACGTAGAAGCCGCCGAGCACCGATACGCGCAGCGATTTCTCCACCTCGTCGGCATCGAGCTCGACGAATGGCCCGCGCGTGCGATAGCTCGCGTTGTAGGCGACCACGTCCGGCGCGCCTTGCGCGTCGAGCTCGGCAAACAGCCGCTCGACGTCGGCGCGGCGCGAGGCGTCGCACGCGAAGACCTGCGCCCCGGTTTCAGTCGCGAGCGCGCGCAGGTCATCGGGCGTGCGCGCCGCGAGCGCGACCGCAAGCCCCTCCTTGGCGAAGGCGCGGGCCAGCGCCGCGCTCAGGCCCGCGCCCGCGCCGACGATCAGCGCCTTGCGAAAATCCGTGCCGGCCATGGAATTGGTCCCCGTTGTCCGCTATGAGAATACCGGAAGTTGCCGCAAAACCTGCTCACCTCATAGTCACATTTCGATCAGGAGACGAGCTAATGCGTAGTATCATTGCCTTCCTTCTCGGGATCGCGGTGACGATCGGCGCCGCCTATGTACATGATACGGCCTTCGCGAGCCCGACCGACAAGCCGCTGGTCAATTGGGATCAGTTCGGCGGCGTCACCCGCAGCGCGGTCGATGCCGTGCGTAATGAGTGGAACAGGCTGACGAAATAGCGATGTCTTTGCGACGGCAGCGCGGGCACCGCCCTCAAAGCTCATGCCGGCTGGACAGGCGATTGAGCTTGCGCTGGAACGAGGCGCGCCGCCGGTTCGCCTCCATCTCGTGAATGCCGCGGGAAATATAACTGATCGACTGCGCGCTATCGCTGCGATGGCCAATCAGGGCGCCGACAGCCCCGACGGTCGCCGGAGACGCCGCCAGCGCAAGGAGCACCACCAGCAATGCAACCGCCAGCCACTTCATCCGATAGTCGCCCCCGACAGATTTGTATCATATAGCACGTAAATTGGGGCAGCCGCGAGGGGGGTAGTCCCTCTTCTCCCGGCTCGCCGGTAACGGGTTGTAGCGCCAGGGAGATTTTCGATGCGCGCCGCATATTACGAAGCCAACGGGTCCGCCGCCGCGGTGCTGCGGCTCGGCAAGGTCGCAACACCCGAGCCCGGTCCGGGCGAGGTGCGTGTCAAGCTTGCGGCGTCCGGCGTCAACCCCTCGGACGTCAAGTCGCGTGAAGGCCGCACGCGCAGAATCGCGTTTCCCCGTGTCATTCCGCACAGCGACGGCGCCGGCACCATCGACAAGGTGGGCGCAGGCGTTGCGCCGGCGCGCGTCGGCGAGCCGGTATGGGTGTGGAACGGGCAGTGGAAGCGCGCCTTCGGCACAGCCGCCGAATATATCGTGCTGCCGGCAGCGCTCGCGGTGCCGCTGCCCGCCCATATCGGCTTTGCCGAAGGCGCCTGCCTCGGCATCCCGGCGATGACCGCCTATCACGCGGTCGCGGCAGCCGAGGTCGACAGCGCCGCGACGGTGCTGATCGCGGGCGGCGCCGGCGGCGTCGGCCACTACGCGATCCAGTTCGCCAAGGCGCGCGGCGCCGTGGTCATCACCACGGTCAGCTCGGAGGAGAAGGCTAAGCTCGCGCGCGACGCCGGCGCCGATCACGTGATCGACTACAAGCGCGCCGACGTCGCCGCCGCCGTCATGGACTTGACCGACAAGGGCGGCGTCGACGCCGTGATCGAGATGGACCTCGCGGCCAATGCCAAGCTCTATCCGGGCATTTTGCACGCCCGCAGCCAGGTGGTGGTGTACGGCACGGGCGCGCCGGAGGCCGCCGTCCCGGCGCAGTTTCTCCTCGTCAACGCCAATACGATCAAATGGATCTTCGTCTACGAGCTGACCGCCGCCGAGCGCGCCGCCGCGATCGGCGCGATCACGGATCTGATGGCGCGCAAGCTTCTCATCCACAACGTGGCGCTGTCGCTGCCGCTCGGCGAGATCGTGCGCGCGCACGAGGCGGTCGAGCAGGGCAAGACGCTCGGCAACGTCGTGGTGACGCTGCCCTGAGCGCATGTCCCGGCGAAAGCCTGCCCCCGACTTGATCGGGGGTGGACACCGGTTCGCCGTCAAGGACATGCGCCAATCGATGAGAGCAACAAACGCCTCCCCGGCGATGGCGCCGGGAAGGCACGTCTGCGGCGGACGAGCCGTGGTTCAGTTGGTGTGCTCGACCGGCTGCATCACCGGCTTGTCCTTCGGCTTGATCCGCACGATCAGGAGCTTGGCGCCGCTCGCCTCGCCGACGCCGCGATGCACGAGGTTGGCGTTGATGTGGAAGCCCTCGCCGGCCTGGACCACGCGGTCGGGCTGCTTGTCGACCTGGACCTTCACCGCACCCTCGAGCACATAGCTGATCTCATGCGCGTCGGGATGAATGTGCCAGGGGCTGGCCGCATTCGGCGCGATGGTCACGATCTGCATCATCATGTCCTGCGCATTGCCGCCGACGAGCGGCTCCTCCTTGATGATGTCCTTGGGCGGCACCGGCGCCTGCGCGCCGACGATGGACTGGGTGACGAGTCCCGCGCCGAACGCGAGCGCGACGGCGGTGCCGAGCAGCAGATGACGTTTCATGGATCGATTCCTCCCGATAAGATGCGGATACCGTCTCGGTTTCGTTATCGGACCGATGGCTCCGAAGGTTGCAGTATAGGGCGCGTGCCGCCTCGTTGTCGCCCCCTGTCCGGGTCCGGGCCAGCGAGCACCGCGGCTCTCTTGGCCGAGAGGACAGCCCATGTCCCGCTTTCTCATCGTGCTCGGACTGATCATCCTGGCGATCGGCGTGCTGTGGCCGGCGCTGACGCGCCTCGGCCTCGGGCGCCTGCCCGGCGATATCGTCGTTCAGCGCGGGAATTTTTCGTTCTATTTTCCGCTAGTGACCTGCATCATCGTCAGCATCCTGCTCAGCGCCGTCTTTTGGCTGTTCAATCGATAAAGATCATCGGCGCATTGCAAAATCACATCCTGAACACACCGAACCGCGTCTCCGGGATCGGCGCATTGAGCGTCGCCGCAAAGGCGAGCGCGAGCACGCGCCGCGTCTCGGCCGGCGCGATGATGCCGTCGTCCCACAGCCGCGCCGTCGCGTAGTAGGGGTTGCCCTCCGCCTCGTATTGCTCGCGGATCGGCTGCTTGAATTCCTCCTCCTCCACCTCCGACCACTTGCCGCCATCGGCCTCGATATTGTCGCGCCGCACCGTCGCGAGCACGCTCGCGGCCTGCTCGCCGCCCATCACGGAGATGCGCGCGTTCGGCCACATGAACAGGAAGCGCGGGCCATAGGCGCGGCCGGACATGCCGTAATTGCCGGCGCCGTAGGAGCCACCGACGATGACGGTGATCTTCGGCACCTGCGCGCAGGCGACCGCGGTCACCATCTTGGCGCCGTCCTTGGCGATGCCCCCCGCCTCGTAGTCGCGCCCGACCATGAACCCGACGATGTTCTGCAGAAACAGCAGCGGAACGCGGCGCTGGCAGCACAATTCGACGAAATGTGCCGCCTTGAGCGCCGATTCCGAATAGAGGATGCCGTTGTTGCCGAGGATGCCGACCGGGATGCCGTGGATGTGCGCGAAGCCCGTCACCAGCGTCGTGCCGTAGAGCTGCTTGAACTCGTCGAATTCGGAGGCATCGACGAGCCGCGCGATCACATCGCGCGCGTCATACTGCTTCTTGAGGTCGACCGGGACGATGCCGTCGAGCTCGTCGGTCGCATAGGCGGGCTCGCGCGGCTTCGTCAGCACAGTTTCGATCGTCTTGCGCGTGTTGAGATTGGCGATGCAGCGCCGCGCCAGCGTGAGCGCGTGGCGATCGTCCGCGGCGTAGTGATCGGCGACGCCCGACCGCCGCGCATGCACGTCGGCGCCGCCGAGGTCCTCGGCGCTCACCACCTCGCCGGTCGCGGCCTTCACCAGCGGCGGACCGGCGAGGAAGATCGTTCCCTGATTGCGCACGATGATGGTCTCGTCCGACATCGCCGGCACATAGGCGCCGCCCGCCGTGCACGAGCCCATCACCACGGCGATCTGCGCGATGCCGGCGGCCGACAGATTCGCCTGGTTGAAGAAGATGCGGCCGAAATGCTCGCGGTCGGCAAAGACGTCCGTCTGATGCGGCAGGTTGGCGCCGCCCGAGTCGACCAGATAGATGCAGGGCAGCCGGTTCTCGCGCGCGATCTCCTGCGCGCGCAGGTGCTTCTTCACGGTCATCGGGAAATAGGTGCCGCCCTTGATCGTCGAGTCGTTGGCGACGATCACGCATTCGCGTCCCTCGACCCGGGCGATGCCGGTGATCAGCCCGGCGCCGTGGATCGCATCGTCGTACATGCCGTTCGCGGCGAGCGGCGAGAGCTCGAGAAACGGCGCGCCCGCATCGATCATCGCGGTGACGCGCTCGCGCGGCAACAGCTTGCCGCGCGCGAGGTGCCGCTCGCGAGCCCGCGCCGGGCCGCCCGCCGCCGCTTCGGCGCGGCGCGCGTCGAGCTCGGCGACGAGCCCCCGCATGCGCTGTGCGTTGGCGCGAAACTCCGGCGCGGTCGGGTCAATGCGCGAGGCGAGAATCGTCATAAGGCCCTCCCGGCGAAGGCTGCCCCGGTTGCGGCGCAAACGCAACGCGGTCGGAACCCGTGTCCGCGCGCGCTGCGGAACCGGACACTGCCGGCGCGGTTGTTGATCCGAGCGCGGCCAAACCGCGTTCGCCGTAATGAAAGTGCGATTTGGCACCGAAGGCGCC
>DATBZM010000033.1:0-5928 GCA_036513175.1 Xanthobacteraceae bacterium
CCGCTACAAGGAATGCTTCCTGCGCGCCAAGGAGCAGATGCGCCACGGCCGCCTCGGCCGCGTCGTCGGCGGCACCGCGCGCGTCTACAACTCGCGCGCCCAGGCCTTCGCGATCCTCAAGCGCGACCCGCACGCGACGCCCGTGCTCGACGTGCTCACCTACTACGTCGACCTCATGTGCTGGTTCCTCGAGGGCAACCATCCGGTCGAGGTGGTGGCGCGCGCGCAGTACGGCGTCTTCCGCGACGCTGGCTACAGCGCCTCCGACGTGACCTGGGCGATCGTCACCTTCGCGGACGGTGCCGTGATCAATCTCGGCGTGAGCTACGGCCTGCCGTCGCGCTACCCGACGCTCGGCCAGTCCGACCGCGTCGAGCTGCTCGGCACCGAAGGCACCATGATCATCGACGACGACCACATGGACCACCTGATCTTTTCGGAGAAAGGCATTCCGCACGCCTATGTGCCCGACCATTCGGTCGAGATGGCGTTCCTCGGCAGCAATACGGCGGGCGACTGGGCGATGGGCGATTTCTGGGGACCGCTCGGCAACGAGATGCGCGCCTGGCTCGACCATCTGGTGACCGGCGCGCCGACCGTGCAATGCACGCCCGAGCAGGCACGCGTCAACCTGGAAACGACGATCGCGATCGAGCGGGCGGCCGCGACCGGAAGATCAGTGCGGCTGCCGCTGCAGGAGGAGTAGCGGTCAATAGAGGCCGGACGGCGCGATCGACATCGGCCGCATCGGTGCCGGCGCGGTCGAGACCGGTATGACGACCGTCTGGCGGGTATCGGCGGTGCGCACGACCTGCGGGCGGGCAGGACGCGCATCCACACGCGTGCCGCGCGCCTCATGTGCCGTCTGCGGCAGCACCACCACCTTGGTGCCGACGCCGACCCGGCCGAAGAGGTCGGCGACGTCGTCGTTGGTCAAGCGGATGCAGCCGCTCGACACGTGATGGCCGATGGTCGAGGGATCGTTGGTGCCGTGGATGCGGTACTGGGAATGGCCGAGATAGAGCGCGCGGGCGCCGAGCGGATTGTTGGGCCCGCCGGCGACGAAGCGCGGCAGGTAGGGCTGGCGCGCGATCATCTCTGCCGGCGGATACCAGTCGGGCCATTCGGCCTTGCGGCTGATGGCCTCGGTGCCGGCCCAGGTGAAACCTTCGCGGCCGACGCCGATGCCGTAGCGCAGCGCCTTGCCGTTGCCGAGCACGAGGTAGAGGAAGGTGTGCGGCGTATCGATCACGATCGTGCCGGGCGCCTCGCTGGTCGAGTAGCCGACGACCTGCCGTCGCAGCGGCGAGGAGTCGTCCACGCCAGCCGATGCATCGTCGTCATGCAGCACCGGCGCGAACACCGACGCCGGGTAGTTGACCGGCGCGTTCGGCGCGTAGGATTGCGCACGCGCGGACATCGGCGCGCACAGGACGGAAGCGGCGAGCGCCGCGAGCGCAAGCTGACGAGTCCGATATGTCATGAGAAATCCCCGCGTACCCGTGTTCACTTGAAGGCCATTCCGCGAATTCAACACGCCATGGCCCGCGCCGGTTCCATCGATTGCCAATGACGAGTGCGTTATCTCGACGCCATCGGGGCACGCATGCGCGCACGCGCGCTCAGGGCGCGCACGTGTGTCTAGTCCAAGTGACGGAAAGGATTCGCTTCCGGCGAACGCCGGAATTGATTCAACGTTTCGCGCGTTTCGCGGCGCGCGGCCTACGACAGGCAGCGGCCGGGCAGGCGTGCGAGAGCGGGGTCTGCGATCGGACTCGCCGGCGGCTCGCAGCCGATCGGCAGCTTCGGCGCGGCGTCGAGATCGCCCGGCGTCTCGACGATCGGCGCCGGCTTGCTCTGCGGCGTGTCGCGCAGCGTGAGCTGCGGCACGACGAAGCCTTTGGAGACGACGGTGACGTTGCTCACCGGGTCGGTCTGGAAGAGCACGTTGCCGTCGCGGTCGCGATAGATGATCGCCGCGTCGTGCACGCCGATCACCTCGACGGTCGTGACGGTGCGCGCCGATTGCGGATGGTTTGCGGGCAGCATGAGGCGGTCGGACTTCAGCGCGCGGTTCACGCTTTCGTGACCCGTTTGCGTCGCGCCGATTTGTGCGGCCGGATCGAAGGAGGGCGCGACCAGCGCCCAGGCAGTGATGGCGGCAAGGCCGCCGAACAGACTCGACGTGATGTGGAACATGGAACCCTCCCCGTCAACGCTTGCTCGCGTCCCGCGAACCCGCAACGGTGCAAAAGCTTCCCTGCCCCTCCTCGTGACCCCAGTTTCGCCACATCAAACCCCAGGTGGTTCGATTTGTTCCATCGATCCCCCGTCATTTGCGACACGACTGGCCGGGCGGTGCGCCGGTCTTGCGACAAAGCGTCCTGTTCGGTGAGCGGGAAAAGGAATTGCCTTTTTTCAGGAACCGCGCGGGAGGCCACGCGTTGATGTGGTGACCGGCCGCCATTCCCCCCTCCCCCCGTGCTCGGCCGGCCAGACAGTCGTGGTCAGCAGAAATGCTGACCGCGACTTTTTTTGTGGCCGGGCGGCGCGGTCAAGTGGTGGCCGAGTGGAGCCGATCAACGATGCTGCAAAAAAGATCGCCCGCAGGGGCCACCCGCGGGCGATCGATCGGGGGTTAAGTGACGTCGGTCAGGCCATCACGGGCCGCTGGCCGCGTGTGGCATTACGCTGGAAGAACAGCGCCTGGCTCACCACCGCCGAAACGGTCGCGGGCTGGAACGGCTTGGCGATCAGGAAGGCGGGCTCCGGCCGCTGGCCAGTGAGGAAACGCTCCGGATAGGCAGTGATGAAGATGACTGGAACCTCGAACTCGTCGAGCAGCTCGTTCACGGCATCGAGGCCCGAGCTGCCGTCGGCAAGCTGGATATCGGCGAGAATCAGGCCTGGCTTCTTGCTCTTGGCGAGCTTGACCGCCTCCGTGTGGGTGCGGGCAATGCCGACCACCCGGTGGCCGAGGCTCTCGGCGAGGCCTTCGAGGTCGAGCGCGATGAAGGTCTCGTCCTCGATGATGAGCACGTCGGTTGCGATCTCCGCCGCAAGCTCCCGGCCTGCTTCCTCGACCAGGCCACGGAAAGCCTGCAGGTCCACGCCGAGAATTTCGGCGGCCGCCTCGTCGCCAAATCCCTCCAGCGAGACCAGGAGAAACGCCTGGCGCGGACGGGGGGTCAACTGACTGATCCGCCGCTCCGCCGGCACCGTCGACGACACGGCTTCCTTGGCCCCGTTGACCGGCACCGAGTTCCAGATCGACGTGAAGACGCGGAAAAGCGCCACTTTCGGCTGGGATGCCGAGGTCAACAGGTCCGGTTCCTTGATCAAGGTCTCCAGTGTCGCCGCCACATAGGCGTCGCCCGAGCTTTGGCTGCCCGTCAGGGCGCGTGCATACCGGCGCAGGTACGGAAGGTATTTTGTAACCGTTTGGGCTGCAGACATCAGGGTCCCTCCCGTCGTTGCCACTACCGCTCACCAAAACGCCGGGCCCCCAATTTAGTTCCACGGCCCGGAACCCCTAAGCGACTTCGGGCGTTGGAACAAAATCGAGCGGGCCCCACTTTTCCAACCTGTGGCATGTCTCGGGAGGTTTAGGACCTGAGGGGTGCCATGAACGACCAGAACAAGCCGACTGGGCCGAAAGGACCCGGACCAATGCAAGGCTCGCAGGCGCACAAGCGCAAGTCCAGTCTGACCCGGGAAACGCTGGTCAAGATCGGTACGCAGCTTCAGGTTCCCTATAACGAGGTCGTGAACCAGGGGGTCCCCGACCGTTTCGTCAATCTTGTCCGCCGGCTCGAGTCGGGAGAAATCCGCGCGCTGCCGAGCGATGACTCCTTCCAGGGGGAGAGCACCGCGCCGGACGATAAAGGGTCTTGAACATGGCGCCCAATCCGTCGGTCAGCGATGCCATGTTGCGCGCGGTGCCAAGCCTGCGCGCCTTCGCGATCTCGTTGTGCGGCAACGTCGACCGTGCCGACGATCTGGTGCAGGAGACGCTGCTGCGCGCCTGGGCGAACCTCAATTCGTTCGAGCCCGGCACCAACATGTCGGCATGGCTGTTCACCATCCTGCGCAACCTGTTTCGCTCGGAATATCGCAAGCGCCGCCGCGAGGTGCCGGACGGCGACGGCACCTATGCGGAGACGCTCAAGACGCAGCCCGAGCAGGCGAGCCGGGTCGAGTTCGAGGAGTTCCGCACCGCGCTCGCCAAGCTGCCGCCGGATCAGCGCGAGGCGCTCGTCCTGGTCGGCGCCTCGGGCTTTTCCTACGAGGAAGCCGCGAGCATCTGCGGCTGCGCGGTCGGCACCATCAAGAGCCGCGTCAATCGGGCGCGCACCCGCCTCGCCGAGCTGATGTCGATCGAAAGCGTCGACGATTTCGGTCCCGATCGCGAGCTCAAAGCTGTGCTGAGCGGCGGCAGCGGCAGCTGAATTAGCGAATAGCGAGTGGCGAATAGTTGAATTCGCCGCTTCTCGCTATTCGCCGCTCGCCACTCGCTATTCGCCGTCCCCCAAAGTCGGATAGTCTTCCGCGCGATCCGGCGCCCGCCGGACAACACGGGGGAAATCCATGCGAACCGGAGCGGAGCTGCTGCGCTCGCTCGACGACGGCCGGCAGGTCTTTCTCGACGGCGAGCGCGTCGGCAGGGTGATCGAGCATGCGGCCTTCCGCGAGCCCGCGCACCAGATCGCGCGGCTGTTCGACATCGCGGCCGCCCCCGACCTGCGCGAGCGCATGACGTTTGCCTCGCCGAAGACCGGCGCGCCGGTGTGGCGTGCCTGGCAGATTCCGAAGAGCCACGCCGACCTCAGGGCGAAACGGCTGTTTTCCGAGACCTGGGCGGAAGCGACCTTCGGCCTGATGGGACGCACGCCCGATCACGTCGCCGGGTTCTTCACCGGCTTTGCGGCGGTGCCGCGCGTCTTCGCGGCGGGCGGCCAGCAGTTCGCCGACAACGTGGTGCGTTTCTACGAGCACTTGCGCGACAATCACCTTTTCGCGAGTTACGCGATCGTGCCGCCGCAGATCGACCGCTCGAAGCCGGCGCACAAGCAGAGCGACCCGACGCTTTATGCCGGCGTCGTCAAGGAGCGCGACGACGGCATCGTGATCGCCGGCGCGCAACAGCTCGCGACTGCGGCGGTCTTTTCCGATTTTCTCCACCTCGCCTGCATCCACCCCTTGCAGCCGGGCGACGAGAACTACGCCAACGCGGTCGCGGTGCCGATCAACGCGCCCGGCCTCAAGCTCTATCCGCGCCGCGCCTTCGCGCGGGAGGGGATGAACTCGCTCGACTACCCGCTCACCAGCCGGTTCGACGAAGCCGACTGCTTCTGCGTGTTCGACGACGTGTTCGTCCCGTGGGAGCGCGTCTTCATCTATCGCAATCTCGAGATCTCGCGCGACCAGTGGTGGAAGACGCCGGCGCATCTGTACGGCAACCATCAGGCGCAGTGCCGCTACGCGACCAAGCTGCGCTTCATGATGGGGCTCGCCAAGCGCATGAACGAGATGACCGGCAACGACGCCAATCCGGCGGTGGCGATCCAGATGGGCGAGCTCGCCGCGATCGTGACCATCGTCGAGTCGATGCTGGCCGCGCACGAGACGGTGGCGCCGATCGACGCCGATGGGATCTTGTGGCCCTCGCAGGCGACGCTCTATGCCGTGATGGCGCTGCAGTCGGAGCTCAACGGCCGCATGCTGGAGATCATCCGTGAGCTCGCCGGCGCCGCGATGATCACGCTGCCGTCCTCGGCGCGCGACTTCGACAACCCCGCGATCGCCGCCGACATCGCGCGCTACATGCAATCCGGCAAGGCCGATGCGAAAACGCGGGTCGCGACCCTGCGCATGGTCTGGGATTTCCTCGGCACCGAATTCGGCAACCGCCACGCCCAGTACGAAAAG
>DATBZM010000034.1:0-13263 GCA_036513175.1 Xanthobacteraceae bacterium
CCCTCGACCCGGGCGATGCCGGTGATCAGCCCGGCGCCGTGGATCGCATCGTCGTACATGCCGTTCGCGGCGAGCGGCGAGAGCTCGAGAAACGGCGCGCCCGCATCGATCAGCGCGGTGACGCGCTCGCGCGGCAACAGCTTGCCGCGCGCGAGGTGCCGCTCGCGCGCCCGCGCCGGGCCGCCGGCCGCCGCTTCGGCGCGGCGCGCATCGAGCTCGCCGACGAGCGCCCGCATGCGCTGCGCATTGGCGCGAAACTCCGGCGCGGTCGGGTCGACGCGCGAGGCGAGAATCGTCATGAGGCCCTCCGGGGCGCAAAGGCTGCCCCGGTTGCGGCGCAAACGCAACGCGGTCGAAACCCGCACGCCGGCACTCACGGCGGAACCGGACACTGCCGCTGCGGTTGTTGATCCGAGCGCGGCCGAACCGCGTTCGCCGCAATGTGTGCGCTTTGGCACCGAAGGCGCCAACGCACCGGCAACAACCAGGAGGATTGAAGATGAGCAAGTTGATCACGCTCGGCGCCGCTGCGGCGCTGATCGCCGGGCTGTCGATCGCCAACGCGCAGACCGCGAGCACGCCAGGTGCGGGCTCCGCCGGACAGGACCAGAGCGGCGCGACCGCGTCCGGCACAGCGCAGACGCCCGGCCAGCCGAAGGTGATGGACAAGCCACCGTCGCAGACGACCGGCGCAGCGCCGAGCCATGGGCCCGTGAAGGCGCCGTCGGCAACCGACAAGATGTCGATCCACCAGTCGGGCGGCGATCGCGACTCGCGCGGCCTGCCGAAGCAGTAATCGACGGAAACGATAGAGGTAAACAAGAGCGGCTGCGGCCGCTCTTGTCGTCTCTAAGCCTGTCAAAGTTTACTCGCTCGCGTCGATGGCGGGCGGTGTCCCGACCATTCTTTTGTCGATGCCCGGCGCCGCAGGTTGCACCGCAACCGCATCGGTGGCGCACTTTAATGCCGCGCAATGCGGAACCGATATAGCAGCATCTCGTTTCTCGTATGAGCCATCCATACCGCACAAGGCGGCAGGAAAAGCGGCGCATGTGCGGCGACCAGAAAATCCCTCAGCGAAAGATCGGAACCCCAGCGCCCAGCGCGAATTAATGGCTTGGAATTTTGCGCGGGGGACAGCAACAGCAACACGTCAACAGCAAAACGCGCAATGGAGATCTACGATGAAGAAAAATTCACTGATGATCGCGACCGCGGTCGCGGCTCTAACGGTCGGCTCGAGCGTGGCCTTCGCCCAAGCGCCGCGGGAGGGCGACTCGCATATGAACCCCGCGTCGAGGAATGCGCCGGCAGAAAAGATCGCGCCGAGCGTGGACGTCGGCGCGCACGGTAACGTCGGCCTGCAGCCCAAGAACGTGCCGTCGGCGCAGATGGACCGGGCTCCAGGCAGCGAGCGCAACCGCACCGGCGAAGCCGCTCGGCCCATGCAGCGCGAGACCACCGGCCAGGCGCCGACCGAGGAGCCGAAGGCGCAGCGACCGGCGCCGAAAGCCGAAAAGCCAAACAATGCGGCGCGGCCGAATGAGCACAACAACGCCGCGCGCCCGAACGAGGGCAACACCGCGGCCCGCCCGAATGAGGGCAACCGCGCCGGCCAGAACACCATGCAGAACCCGAACGAGACGCGCAGCAATGCGGCGTCGACGAATCGCAGCGGATCGGCGGGCGCTAACGTCAACTTGACCGTCGAGCAGAGGTCGAAGATCCACGGCATCATCGTCGCGCGCAGCGGCGGGCCGCGCGTTGCTCATGTGGACTTCGACGTCCATGTCGGCGTCGCGGTGCCCCGCACCGTGGTGCTCGCACCGGTACCCGAGGACATCGTGGTCATCGAGCCCGAATGGCGCGGCTTCGAATACTTCCTGGTCGGCGACGAAATCGTGGTGGTCGATCCCGCGACGCTCGAGATCGTGGCGGTGCTGCCGGCCTGACGATCCACCGATTACATCAGCTGAACGGAAAGGGGCGGCGCAAGGCCGCCCCTTTTCGCGTTGCGAATGCGGAAGCGCGCCTTCAGGCGCGCACCTCCTGGCGCTGGAAGACCACATATCCGCCGACGAACAGCACGAACACGCCGCCGATCAGCGCCACCGCCTGCGGCCACACGATCGCGAGGCTCTCGGACAGCGGCAGCGGCGAGCCGATGATCGCGCCCTGCAGCTGGTCGATATAGACCGCACCGATCGCGCGTGAATCGGGGGAGAGCAGCGTGGTCGCGGCCTCGGCGAACACGAAGTTCGGCGAGATGCGCCTGAGCATCTGCAGCCACTCGACGGTCTCGGGCGTCTGCAGCCCGAGCAGCGCGTAGCGCGGATCGGGCGGCGCGATCTGGACCGCGATGAGGGGCGCGATCATCGGCCACAGCAGCGTCATAAAGAGCCAGACGCCGAGCGCAGTCAGCACCGCGGTCGCGGCCGAGCGCGTGACGATCGACAGGAAGATCGCGAAGGCGAGCCAGGTGCCCGCATAGGCCAGCGTGATCACCAGGAAGACGAGCGAGCGCGCGACCTCCTCGGGGCTCGGCGGGATACCGAGGAGCAGGATGCCGAGCCCGACCACGAGCAGCCACAGGCAAACCAGGCAGATGCCGAGCGTCGCGAGGCCAGCGAGGAACTTTCCGATCAGCAGCGCGTCGCGATAGATCGGCTGCGACAGGATGCGCGACATGGTGCGGCGGTTGTGCTCGCCATTGATCGCGTCGAAGCCGAGCGCGATCGCCATCAGCGGGATGAGGAAGGTGAGGATGCCGAGGAGCGATACCACCGTCGACTGGCTCGAGGTGAACAGCTTGAGCAGAACGAACGGGTCCTCGGCGGTGGTCGCGCGGATGTTGTCGATGGCGACATAGACCACAATGCCGCCGATGATGAAGGTCAGCAGCTCCAGGATCAGCATGCGGATGCTGGAGACGTGGTCGGACAGCTCCTTGACGAAGACCGTGCCGACGCCTTGCCAGGGGGATCCCTCACGCCGCATCGCGCGCGCCCTCCCCGGGGCTCTTCTGCTGCTGGAAGAAGCGCGAATAGATCGTCTCGAGGCTCGGATCGTCGACCGAGAGCCGGCGTAGCGCGCCGTTCGCCGCGACCACCGCGCGCGCCGCTTCCGGCCGCACGTCGCGGTCGGCGGTCAGCCGATAGCGGTCACCGCCGACGCGCTTGACCGAGGTCACGCCCGGGATGGCGCCAAAGCGCGCATCCAGATCGGTCGCGGCATCCGCCTCGACCTCGACGACGAAGCCCGCGCCCAGCACCTGCCGGGCGAGCTCCGCGACCGGTCCCACCAGCACGATGCGGCCGCGCTGGAAGAGTGCGACGCGGTCGCACACGCGCTGCACCTGGTCGAGCATGTGCGAGGACAAAAGCACGCTCACGCCGGCGCGCTTGAGGCCCTCGATCATTTCGAGAAACTCGCTGGTCGCCTGCGGGTCGAGGCCCGAGGTCGGCTCGTCGAGGATGGCGATCTCGGCGCGCTTCATCACGATCTCGGCGAGGCCGAGCCGCTGGCGCATGCCCCGCGAGAAGGTGCGCACCTTCTTGCGGGCGACGTCGCTCAGGCGCACGCGCGCAAGCGCCTCATCGATGCGCGCGCCGCAGTCGCGCGCCGCAATGCCCATCAGCCGCGCCGAATAGGCGAGATTGTCCTCGGCCGTGAGGTTGTCGTAGAAACCGACCTGATCCGGCAGGTAGCCGACCCGCCGCTTGACCGCGAGCGGATCGCGCACCGGATCGTGGCCGAGCACCTCGATGCTGCCGCCTGTCACTTCGGTCAGGCCGAGCATCATCAGGATGGTGGTGGTCTTGCCGGCGCCGTTCGGGCCGAGCAGACCGAAGATCTCGCCCTTGGCGACGTCGAGGTCGACCGCATCGACGGCCGTCGCCGTGCCGTAGCGCTTGGTGAGACCGCGCGCCGTGATGACAGGCGCGTTCATCGCCGACCGAACCGCGCGACGGCGGCCACCATGAACAGCACCGCGACGCCGATGATGCCGACGCTCGCCACCACCCAGGTGTTCGCGGTGAGGACCTGGACGCGGAACTGGGTCGAGGCGGTCTCGCCACCCGCGGTCGCGGTCATGTTGGCGATGTAGTCGCCGGCGAGCGAGGTCGCGGTCGGCGTGATCTGCGCCTGCACCTCGGTGTCCTTGCCGGGATCGATGCGCGAGATCGTCTTCGGCTCGAACTCGACCTTCCAGCCGCTCGGCGCGCTGGCGGACAGCTCGACATTCTCGGCGGGGGCGCTGCCCGTATTGGTGACCGTGATCGGCACGACGCTCTGTTTCGCCGCGTAGGCACTGGCGCTGACCCGGCCGTCGCGGCCGGCGAGCGAAAGCTGCGGCTGACCTTGGATGTCGAGCGACAGGCTGGTCTTGGCGCTCGCGTCCTCCGCCGAGACCATCACGTTGAGCGGATAGCGCTTGGCGTCGGCGGTCGACGGCGGGCGCACGTGCAGCTTGATGTCCTTCGACTGGCCGGCGTCGATCGGGATCGAGGAGATCTGCTGGCTTCCGTAGTTCTCGGTGAACGAGGTCTCGAAGTTCTTCGGCGCGTCGGCGACGAAGCTGACCGTGAGATTGCGCCCGCTGTCGTTCTTGATGGTGAGCTGATAGTCGAACGCCGATTTCGGCGTGCCGCGCAACGCCGGCAGCGGCGACTCGACCGTGAGCTTCGCGGGCAGCTCCTTCGCGAGCGTCACGGCGATCGGCAGCGAAATGGACGTGCCCTGCCCTTCGGCCTTGACGGTGAGCGTCTGCGTGCCGATCGCCGCGTTGGCGGGCACGTCGAGGCGAAGCTGCAGGCTCACGCTCTGGTCCGTCGCCGGCATCGCGGCCGCAACCGGCTGGCCGCCGCCGAGCAGCGTCGCGCTCCAGCCCTTCGGCACGTCGCTGACCGAGAGCGCATAGCGATCCGGGCTCAGCCCGTAATTCTGCAGGCGCAGCGCGATGGTCGAGGTCACCCCGGGCCGCACCGACATCGCCGGATAGTCGGTGAGCAGAAAGAGCCCCTTCACGTCCTTGGGCGCGTCGGCCGCAAGAACCGGCACGGCGCTCAGGCAAAATGCGGTGGAAACGAGGGCGATCAGCGTGGCCCGCATGGCGACTCTCCCAACATCTTCTCTTGCGTCAGCGGCCGCCCCCACCGCCGGTGGCCGAGGGGCGCCGTCGGATCGTGGCGGCTTGTCGTGCCCGATCGTGACGAAATCGGTACGGACTTAAGGAGTTTTTTTGGCGAAAGCGCAAGTGCGACCATGCGCCGCCGTCGGGCGCAACGCACAGCGGGGTTGCGGACGACCTTGTCCACCCCCGATCAAGTCGGGGGCAGGCTTTCGCCGGGCCATGCGCAAGCGCGCTGGCCGCAGAGCCGTCAAGACGATAGGACGGGTCACACGCGCCACGCCAGCGTGTATGTTGGGCGCCGGAATTGAAGTGATGGCGTGCCCCCTGCGCGTTTGCCGGGCATGCCGCCGAATTGGGCTTACCGCGGCGAACCGATCGTCTCTGCCATCCCGACCCACGCCATCGGAGTACATGACACCATGACCGTCACCCACGGCTTCGAGCTGCTGCGCGAGCAGCCATTGCCCGAGATCGCCACCACGGCGCGCCATTACCGCCACGTCCGCACCGGCGCCGAGCTGCTGTCGCTGCTCAACAAGGACGAGAACAAGGTTTTCGGCGTGAGCTTCGCGACGCCGCCGACGGATTCGACCGGCGTGCCGCATATCCTCGAGCACTCGGTGCTGTGCGGCTCGCGCAAGTATCCCGTCAAGGAGCCGTTCGTCGAGCTGATGAAAAGCTCGGTCAACACCTTCCTCAACGCGATGACGTTTCCCGACATGACCTGCTATCCGGTCGCAAGCCAGAACGTGCGCGACTTCTACAACCTGATCGACGTCTATCTCGATGCCGTCTTCTTTCCGCGTCTCACCCGCCAGACCTTCGAGCAGGAGGGCTGGCACTACGAGATCGACGCGCCCGAGGCGCCGCTCAGCTACAAGGGCGTCGTCTTCAACGAGATGAAGGGCAGCTTTTCCTCGCCCGATGCGGTGCTGGAGACGCTTGCGTTGTGCTCGCTCTATCCCGATACGCCTTATGGCGTCATCGCGGGGGGCGATCCGAAGCACATTCCCGACCTCACCTACGAGCAGTTCACGACGTTCCACGCGCGCCACTATCATCCGTCGAACGCCAAGGTCTTCTTCTACGGCGACGACGACCCGACCGAGCGCCTGCGCGTGATCGACCAGCGGCTCGTCGAATTCTCCCACGTCGACCTCGATTTCACCGTGCCGCTGCAGCCGCGCTTTGCCGAACCCAGGCACCTTGCCCGGACGTTTGCGGCGCCCCCCGAGGACGGCGCGGCGCCGGCGCGCAACGCGATGATCAAGGTGAGCTGGATGCTCGACGAGGTGACCGACGCCGAGACGGCGCTCGGCCTCAATCTCCTGGAAGAGATCCTGCTCGGCTCGCCGGCCGCGCCGCTCTACAAGGCGCTGATCGATTCAGGCCTCGGCGAAGGGCTCACCGGCGCGGGACTCGAAGAGTCGCTGCGCCAGCCGATGTTCACGGTCGGCCTCAAGGGCATCGATGCGGCCGACGCCGACAAGATCGAGCAACTCATCGACGACACGCTCGGCAAGCTCGCCCGCGACGGCATCGATCCCGCGACCGTCGCGGCCGCAATCAACACGATCGAATTCCGCCTGCGCGAGAACAATACCGGCCATTGGCCGCGCGGCCTCGTGTTCATGTTCAGGACGCTACGCGCGTGGATGCGCGCGCGCGATCCGGTGCTGCCGCTCGCCTTCGAGGCGCCGCTCGCGGCCGTCAAGGCGCGCCTCGCGGCCGGTCGCTATTGCGAGGACCTGATCGACCGCCACCTCGTGGGTAACCGCCATCGCACCATCCTGCTGCTGCGCCCCGATCCGGCCCAGGGCGAGCGCGAGGCGCGCGAGGAAACCGAGCGGCTCGCCCGCGCGCGCGCCGCGATGACGGCGGCCGATCTCGCCGCGGTCGCCGAGGAGGCGCGCACGCTCAAGCGCCTGCAGGAGACCGCGGACCGGCCCGAGGCGCTCGCCGCGATTCCGGCGCTCACGCCTGCCGACATGCCGCGGCGCAACCAGCTCATTCCGATCGAGGAGACGCAGCTCGGCGAGACGCGTGCGCTCTATCACGACCTCTTCACCAGCGGCATCGTCTATCTCGATCTCGCGCTCGACCTGCGGCGGCTGCCCGCCGATCTCGTGCCCTATGTCGACCTGTTCGGCCGTGCGCTTCTGGAGACCGGCGCCGGCGGCGACGACTTCGTGCGGCTGTCGCAGCGCATCGGCCGCTCGACCGGCGGCATCCGCACCGCCGCGTTCAATTCGGTCACCGCCGACCGCAAGGGTGCGACCGCGTGGCTGATCCTGCGCGGCAAGGCGCTGCCGGCGCAGACCGGCGAGCTTCTGGCGATCCTGCGCGACATTCTCACCACCGCGCGGCTCGATGACCGCGAGCGTTTTCGCCAGCTCGTGCTGGAGGAGAAGGCAGGATTCGAGGCGCGCGTGGTGGGCGCCGGCTCGTCCTTCGTCGATCGGCGCCTGCGCGCCGCCTTCGACCCGATCGGCTGGGCGAGCGAGCAGATTGGCGGGCTCGCCTACCTGCCGTTCCTCCGCCAGCTCGCCGACCGGATCGAAAGCGATTGGCCCGGCGTGGTCGCGGCGCTCGAGCGCATGTGCGCCGCATTGGTCGATCGCAGCACGATGCTCGCCAACGTGACGGCGCAGGCATCCGACTGGGCCGCCGTACGGCCGCAACTCGCCGACCTCCTCGCGTCGCTGCCGCGCGGCACGACGGCGCCCGCCGCCTGGCCGGTCGGCGCGTTTCCGCGCGCCGAGGGGCTGGTTATTCCCTCACAGGTCAATTTTGTCGCCAAGGGCGCCGATCTCTATGCGCTCGGCCTCAAGCCCACCGGCGCGAACCTCGTGGTTCAGCGCTATCTCGACACCTCCTGGCTGTGGGACCAGGTGCGCGTCCAGGGCGGCGCCTATGGGGCCGGCTGCGGTCTCGACCGCCACAGCGGCATCTTCACCTTCGCGTCCTACCGCGATCCCAATCTCACGGCGACGCTCGACGTCTACGACCGCACCGCGGCGTTTCTCGAGAAAACCCCGCTCGACGACGCCGCGCTCGCCCGCGCGATCGTCGGCACGATCGGCGATCTCGACTTCTACATGCTGCCCGACGCCAAGGGTTTCGTATCGATGCAGCGCCATCTGATCGGCGATAGCGATGCGGCGCTGCAGCGCCTGCGCGAGGAGGTTTTTGCCACCAGCCAGGACGACTTCCGCAACTATGCGGCGGCGCTCGCCCGCCTCCCCGACAACGGGCGCATCGCCGTGCTCGGCTCCGAGCAGGCGATCGCGGCTGCCAACAAGGAACGCGCGGATTTCCTCACCGTGTCGCGGGTTCTGTGAGCCCGGCGCTTGGCCGCAACGGTCTCGCGTGCGAGCGGCCGGCGGGAGCCCGCTTCCCACCTGGATGTTCCCGGTGCGTCGCCATATGCTGGCACGACCGCCGCCCACCGAGGAGAACCCCATGGACGCCCCTGCCCGCACGCTCGTTCATTCCGACATCAAGCCGGTGACCGACCCGGCGCTCGCGTCGCGCTATCTCGACGTGCCCAACATGCCGTGGGAGACGACAAAATTCCCCGGCATCCGCATCAAGGTGCTCTACAGCGACGACAGCGGCATCACGACCGCGCTGTTCCGGCTCGACCCCGGCGCCGTGGTGCCGCTGCACGAGCACACCGCGCTGGAGCAGACCTACGTGCTCGAAGGCACGCTCGAGGATCACGAAGGCGTCGCCACCCCCGGCCAGTTCGTCTGGCGCCCGGCCGGCAACCAGCACGAGGCGGTCGCGCCGAACGGCGCGGTGCTGCTCGGATTCTTCCTCAAGCCCAACCGCTTCGCCTATGGGGAGAAGTTTTTTACCGAGGAGCAGGCGAAGTAACGCGGCATCGTAGCCCGCATGGCGCGAAGCGGAATGCGGGGAAAGCCTCGCCGCGGATAGGGGGATCGCCGGATTACGCTTCGCTCCATCCGGGCTACGCGTCGCGTCAATCGACGAGCTCTTTCATCATCGCTTTACCAAGGAGCGGGCGAAGTAGCTGCCTCAACGGTGATGCTTGCCGAGGAGTTGCTCGTTCAGGATGGCCTTGCGATTGGCACTGAGATCGTTTCGTCCGCTGCCGTGCTTACCGAAGAGCCTTTTGCCAAAATCGTAGGCTGAGACTTGCATGCTTGGCTCGCGGCCCAACTTCTCCGCGATGGCCCCCCGCACGAAATCGGCGAGCGCAACGCGGCGTCGGGCGAGATGGGCTCGCAAAGCACCCTCGAGTCGCTTCGACAGTCGGACAGTGAGCTTCATATGCGCTGCGTCGGCTCAATTAAGATTTCGGGCACCGCACGCAATTGCCGTGCCTGCCACCTAGGATAGCATCTCTTTCATAATCCCGTAGAGCCCCGCCTGCCCCTCGAAGCCGATCCCGGGCCGGTCCGACAGCGTGATCGCACCGCCCTCGACCTTGGCGTCATCCGCGAACCCGCCGAAGGCGCCAAAGACGCCCGGATAGGATTCGGCGCCGCCGAGGCCGAAGCCGGCCGCGATGGCGAGCGACATCTGGTTGCCGCCATGCGGAAAGAGCGAGGCGCGGCGCCAGCCTTCGCGCTCGAGCATCGCGATGGTTTGCGCATACTGCGCGATGCCATAGGCCTGCGGCGGATCGACCTGGATGATGTCGCGGTCGGCCCGCATGCCGCCGAAGCGGACGAAATTCTGCACATCTTGCGTCGAATAGAGGTTCTCGCCGGCGGCGAGCGGGCCCGCATAGACCGAGGCGATCTCGGCGTAGAGCGAAAAGTCGAGCGGGTGGCACGGCTCCTCGAACCAGCGCAGGCCGAAAGGGCTGAGGCCCTTGGCATAGGCGAGCGACTCGGCGCGGTCGAACTTGCCGTTGGCGTCGACCGCGAGCTGCGCCGCGTTGCCGAGCACCTGCTGCACGGCCTCGATGCGGCGGCAGTCCTCATCGAGCGGCAGGCCGCCGACCTTCATCTTGACCATGGTGTAGCCGGCATCGAGATGGCGGCGCATCTCGTCCTGCAGGTCCTTGATGGTCTGCCCCGGCCAGTACCAGCCGCCGCCGACATAGCAGAAGATCTTTGCCGCGACCTTGCCGTTGCCATAGCGCTCGGCCAGCAGCTGGTGCAGCGGCTTTTGCGCGATCTTCGCTACCGCGTCCCACACCGCGACCTCGATCGTGCCGATGCCGATCGAGCGCTCGGCGTCGCCGCCGATCTTCTCGCGCTGGCGCATGACGGCGACGATTTTTTCCGGATCGAGATTGTCTTCCGACGCATCGAGCAGCGATGCCGGATCGGCGCGCAGGATGCGCGGGATGAAGCGCTCGCGCATCTGGTGGCCGACGGCGTAGCGGCCGGTCGAGTTGAAGGCGAAGCCCGCGACCGCCTTGCCGTCGCGCACCACGTCGGTGATGACCGCAACCACCGAGGTGGTCATCTCGGAGAAGTCGAAGCTTGAGTTCTTGAGATCGGACTTGAGCGGGATCGCCCGCTCGCGAATATCGACGATGCGCATGTGGAGAACGAACCTTGTTTCAGATCTTCATCGTCATGCCCGCGAAGGCGGGCATCCACGTCTTTCGCTACGTGCCCGGCAAAGCAAGACGTGGATGGCCGGGACACGCCCGGCCATGACGGTGACGTAGCGGAAGTCCTGTCACGCCGCGGCGACGAACGCGCGCGGCGCGCGCGTGCCCTTGATCTGAGTGCGATGCATGACGCGGCGGGTCGCGCCGTCAAACGGATCGCGCCGGTGCATGGTCGAGCGGTTATCCCACAGCACGAGGTCGCCGACGCGCCAGTGGTGCTCGTAGGAGAATTCAGGCCGCGTCGCCGCCGCCCATATCTCGTCAAGCAGCGTGTCCGATTCAGACTGCGAATAGCCCTCCACATATGAGTTGCGCCGGCGGCCGAGATAGAGCGCCGGCACGCCCGTCACCGGATGCGCGATCGTCGCGGGATGCCAGCTGCCGGGCGCCTGGTGCGGGTCGTCCGTCGGCGTTACGCCTTTGCGCAGGTAGCCGCCGCTGTTGTAGGTGCCGTCGTGCTTGATGCGGCGCCCCTCGAGGCGCGCCTTGAGCGGCGCGGGCAGATGGGCCCAGGCGGCCTGCATGCTGAGGAAATAGGTGTTGCCGCCGCTCGGCGGGATCTCCAGCGCATAGAGCATGGAGGCGTCGGGCGGCAGCTCCGCGTAGCTCATGTCGGTGTGCCACACCGCCTCGCCGGCGCCGAGCGCGCCGATCGGCGCGCCCTTCTCGTCGAGCACGTTGGAGACGACGTAGACGTCCGGATACCCGGGCGGGCTCTGGCGGCCATGCTCCTGGATGGGCGGCGGATCGAGCGCGCCGAAGCGGCGGCTGAAAGCCAAGAGATCGTCGTCGCTCAGCCGCTGGCCGCGAAACAGCAAAACCGAATGGCGGTTCCATGCCTGCTCGATCCGGGCGAAGTCGGGATCGCCCAGCCGGCGCAGATCGACATTGCCGATTTCCGCTCCGACGGCGGGCGAGATCGGCGTCACCGTCACGGGCATGTTCACCTCCGAATTCCTTGCGCGTGATCTTATCCGAAAACCGGTGCCCACTTTTCGGGATCACGCGGCCCATCACTCTATCTTCAGGTTGGCGGCGTGCACCACCTTACCCCATTTCTCCATCTCGCTCTTGATGCGGGCGCCGAATTCCTCCGGCGTATCGAGCACCGGCGTGAAGCCGATCTTCTCCAGCCGCTCGCGGATTTCCGGCAGCGCGCCGATCCTCGCCATCTCGCTGTTGAGCTTGGCGACGATCGCGGGCGGCGTATTGGCGGGCAGCACGAAGCCGGTGAGCGTATCGGCCTCCTGCCCGGGGACGCCCGCTTCCGCGATGGTCGGCACGTCGGGGATGGTCGGCGAGCGCTTCACCGCCTCGATCGCGAGCCCGCGCAGCTTGCCCTCGTTGATGAGACCGATGGTTGGCGGCAGCGCGGTAAATCCGATCGGCGGCTGGCCGGCGAGCACGCCGTTGACGGCGAGCCCGGCGCTGTTGAACGGCACCATCACGAGGTCGAGGCCGAACGTCTGCTTGAACAGCTCGGCCGACAGATGCGGCGTCGAGCCCATCGCGGGCTGCGCATAGGCATATTTGCCCGGATTGGACTTCACGAGCTCGATCAGCTCCTTGAGCGTTTTTGCCGGGACCGACGGATTGACGAAGATCACGTTGGGCGACACCGCCGCAAGCGTGAGCGGCGTGAAGCTCTTGACCGGATCGTACGGCACCTTGGCGTAGAGGCTCGGGTTGACCATGAAGCCGGTGCTCACCACCAGGATGGTGTAGCCATCGGGCGCGGCCCGCGCGGCCTGGGCGGTGCCGATATTGCCCCCGGCGCCGGCGACGTTTTCGACGTAGAACTGGTGGCCGAGAGCCTCCGACAGCTTCGCCGAGAAGATGCGCGCGATCACGTCGGTCGGCCCGCCCTGCCCGAACGGCACGATGACGCGCACGTTGTGGTCAGGGTAGGTCTGCGCCGCGGCGGCGGCAGCGGCGAACGCCGCAAGGCCGGCCAGCAGTCGAACGATCGCGCGCAAGGCGCCCTCCCTCAGGTTTCTTTTGCTGTGCTATCATCGCGCCAACCGGTGGCGCAGTAAACCCTTAGTCCCGCCCGCTGCGCCGCCTCTCCCGCTACTCGCATGCAAGAGGAAATGTCCATGCCGGCCAGGAAGTACACGCGTCAGGACCTGCGCGATGCCGCCGAGAAGTACAAGAACTGGGGCAAGTGGGGGCCGAACGACGAGATCGGCACGCTCAACTACACCAGCGCCGCCGACATCATCGCGGCGGCTGGCCTCGTCAAGAAGGGCAAGGTGATCTCGCTTGCGCTCAATTTCGACCACACCGGGCCGCAGGGCGCGAAGAGCAAGTACCCGACCATGGGGCGCACCAACCCGATCCACACCATGCTGCGCACCGGCACCGATGCGTATTCGGGCGTCTTGGATCAGCGCGGCATCCGCGCCGCCGACGACATGGTGACCATGCCGCTGCAATGCGGCACCCAGTGGGACGGGCTCGGCCATGTCTTCTACGAGAACAACATGTGGAACGGCTACGACTGCCGCGAGGTGACGAGCGCCGGCGCCCAGAA
>DATBZM010000035.1:0-7535 GCA_036513175.1 Xanthobacteraceae bacterium
CCGCTGCTGACGCGGGAAAGCTATCGTGCCTGCATATACGAGTGCCTAGGCGACCGCCGCGCCAAGTGTCCGGGCGGCTGGCCCGCCGAAACGGTCGAGAAGAACTAGTCCAGTAGAGACTCCGTCAACAACCCGGGCCCAGGGGGGACGCTACCGTGAGCAACCAGTCGAGCGAGCGCGCCGCGCCCGAGCCGCAGAGAGGTCCGCTGACAACGGAGCAGGTGCTGATCGAGGAGGCACATGCGATCGCCGGCGGACAGGCGCTGCCGAGCCGCCGGCACGAGGCGCGCTGGACGCACAACGCCGCTGATCCCAAGCTCGGCGTCTGCGGCGACGATGGCGACGCGCACCGGTGCCGCGACACCGCGACCGCGCAGCACAACCTCTACCAGGCCCTCAACGACCTCGACCGCGCGGCGCTGTGCCTGTCCGGCGGCGGCATCCGCAGCGCGGCCTTCAGCCTCGGCGTCATCCAGGCGCTCGCGACGCATCCGCGGCCGGACCCGCCGCACGCCCTGTTCGCCACCGAGGCCGCCCCGGACGGCACGCCGGTCGAGCACAAGCCGCAGACCGGCATCAAGAGCTCGCCATACAACGTCGTCGCGTCTGCGCACGCCTCGCTGCTCGCGCAGACGCAGTACCTCTCCACCGTGTCGGGCGGTGGCTACATCGGCAGCTGGCTCTCGGCGTGGCGCAGCCGCGTCGGGCTCGACGCGGTGTGGGCCAACCTGGTGGGGCGGCCGTGCGGCCCCGACGTCGAGCCGCACACGATCGCGTGGCTGCGCGCCTACAGCAACTATCTCACGCCAAAGCTCGGCGCGCTCTCCGGCGACACCTGGGCGGCCGTCGCCATCGCGCTGCGCAACCTGCTGCTCAACTGGCTCGTCATTATCCCAGGCATCTGCCTCGCGATCCTGCTGCTCAAGATGGTCGCCGCGGTGTCGATCGGCCTCGCGGTGCTGCCGCCGAACAAATGCACCGCGGCGGCGTTCATCGTCGCGGCCGTCATCCTGGTGCTGGCCGCATTGCGGTTTGCCACCCGCAACCGGCCGTCATTGCGCGGCGAGGACATGCGCGACAAGCTCGGACGGCCGCTCGGCGTCGACCAGGGCACGGTGCTGCGCTGGGACCTGCTGCCGGCGCTGCTCGGGGCGGGCTTTTTCACCGAGGTCGGCGCATCGAATTCCGGCCTTGCGCTCGCCGATCACCATTCGGCCGGCCGCATCATCATCGCGACCGCGCTCGCGGGCGCGGTCGTGTACGCGCTCGGCTGGCTCATCGCTTGCCCGGACCGGCGCGACCACAAGGATTTCTGGGTATGGACGGCGTCGGGCCTCGTCTACGGCACGTTGCTCGGCATCGGCGCCTACGTCTATAACCAGGCGCCGCACGAGGGCACCCCGCTGTTCAACGACCTGCTCCTGCCGATCATGTTCGGCGTGCCGTGGGTCCTGCTGTCGCAGATGATTGCCGAGATGATCTTCGTCGGGCTGAGCAGCTATCAGCGCAGGGCCGACCTCGATCCGGACGATGGCACGAAGGTCCAGGCCGGCGCGCAGGACATCGGAAGGCACGACGATTCCGAGGGCGACCGCGAGTGGCTCGGCCGCGCCGGCGGCTGGTACCTCGTCACGGCTATCGGCTGGTTCGTGGTTACGTTCCTGATCTTCGCCGGCTCGATCGTGGTCGAGAACTTCACGCACGACCTGAAGACCTGGCTCGCGCCGCTGGGCGGCATCGGCGGCATCGTGACCGCACTGGTGGGCGGCAGCGCCAAGTCGGGAGGCCAGGGCGCCAAGGCGGAGGACCGCGCCTTTCCAATCACGTCCGGCATCATCCTCGCCATCGCGGCGCCGCTGTTCGCCGCCGCCCTCCTGGTCTTCCTCTCCGCCGCGCTCGACGAACTGCTGCTCGACGACTCGCTGGTGGTCATGCTGCGCTTCCCGGGCGTGGCGATCGTGGTGCCCGACTGGTGGGCACCACTGGGGATTCTCGTGCTCGGGCTCGTGGTCGCGGGCGTGCTCTTGTGGATCATCGCCAAGCTGTTCAGAAAATGGCTGCGGACGCCGCGGTGGTGGCTGTTCATCATCGTCGCACCGCTCTTCGCCACCGCCGTGGTGGTCTTCCTGCCGGTCGCGATCGACATCGTCGGCAACCTGCTCGGCTTCACTTGGCTGCGCGACCCGTGGCGCCTCACGACGGCCGAGGCGTGGGAGACGACCGTGCCGGTGTTGCTCGGCCTCGTGCTCACCGGCATCGGCGCGTACATCGCGGCGCGGCATCTCAACCCGAAGCGCTTCTGCCTGTTCGCGATCGCCCTGCCCGTCTGCGCGCTGATCGCGATCGTGCTGGTGGCCGCCGTGCTCACCGTACTCGCCGACTGGGAGGCGATCCAACCCCTGCGGCAACCCGGCCTGGGCATCTTCTCGCCCGGCTGGTTCATGATCTTCGCCCCGCTCATGTTCGGCTTCGCGATCGCCGCCATCGTGACGTGGGGCGCGTCGCGCTGCATCAACATCAATCGCTTCTCGCTGCATGCCGTCTATCGCAATCGGCTGGTGCGCGCCTTTCTCGGCTCGTCGCGGCCCCGGCGCAATCCGGACGCGTTCAGCGGCTTCGACGAGGACGACAACCCGGCGATGTCGTCGCTGTGGCCGCGCCGACACCACGACGGCAGCTGGCCGAAGCTCGCCGATTGGCGGCCGTTCCACGTCGTCAACATGGCGCTCAACATCGTCTCGACGCACCACCTGTCATGGCAGGAGCGCAAGGCCGAATCCTTCACGGCGAGCGCGCTGCACGCCGGCAGTGCCTGCAAGGCCTTTCGACGCAGCGACGAATACGGCGGCCGCAAGGGCCTTTCGCTCGGCACCGCGATGGCGATCTCGGGCGCCGCCGCAAGCCCCAACATGGGTTACCACTCGTCGCCCGGGATCACTTTCCTGCTCGCACTGTTCAACGTCCGCCTCGGATGGTGGCTCGGCAATCCCGGCCGCGAGGGCGCGGACACCTATCGGCGTCCGGGGCCGAATTTCGCCCTGCAGCCGCTGATCGAGGAGACCTTCGGGCTGACCACCGACGAGCGGCCGTACGTCTACCTGTCGGACGGCGGCCATTTCGAGAATCTCGGCCTCTACGAGATGGTGCGCCGGCGCTGCCGCTACATCGTCGCGGTCGACGCCGCGTGCGATCCGAACTACGGGTTCGAGGATCTCGGCAATGCGGTGCGCAAAATCGCGATCGATCTCGGGGTTAATATCCGCTTCCACGGGCTCGACAAGCTGAAGAAGCGCGATCCGAAAGAGCCCATCCTCGGCGCCGGTATCCCATATCACGCCATCGGCGAGATCGACTATCCGGCCGCCGACGGCGGCAGTGCCGACGACTTCGGCGTCATCCTCTACATCAAGCCGGGCTATCATGGCGTCGAGAATGCGGACGTGTGCGCCTATGCGATCGCGAACCCGACGTTCCCGCATCAGTCGACCGGCGACCAGTGGTTCAGCGAATCGCAGTTCGAGAGCTACCGGGCGCTTGGGTTCGAGATCACCGACGGGATCCTGAGCGAGGTGCTCGACGGCCTGCCCGACCGGGGCAACGCCGACCTGAGGATCATCTTCAAGCACCTGCGCGACAAGACGCGGCACCTGTCCGACGTGGCGCGCGCGCAAGCGAAACGGCGAGCCGCCGCTATCGCTGAAGGAGAGATGAACCCGAGCGGGCCCGCCGCGAACGCCCCGACGGCGCCGACGACGGATCGGCAGCCCTCGCCGCCGAGGCCCGACGCGGGCTAGCCTCACAATCGCTTGAGAAACGCGATCAATGCATGCTTGTCGTCGTCGGTCAGCTGAGCGCCAAAGAGGTGCCCGCGATCGGCGATGAAGTCCGGGCACTTGCTCACGGCGAGCAGGTCGGGGACGAGGTCCGCCAGCCGCGTGGTCGCGGCGGCGCCGGTGAGCCCGCGCGCCTTGATGTCGCGCAGCGCCGTGTTGAGATCAAGCGCGAGCTTGACCAGGCGCCCGGCGTTGCCGGCCGAGAGCTCGAGGTCCGCATTGGCGAGCAGATTGATCGGCGTGCCCTGTGGAATCGGGCCGATCCGCAACGCGTGATCTCGGGCGCCGAGCACGCCCTCGGCGCGCAATGCCGCGAGGAGGAGCGGCGGCAGGTCGGCGCGATCGAGCACGAGCCAGCTTTCGGCGGTCGTGCGATAGACCGAGCCCATGCCTAGCCGCTTCTCGGGCCATAGCAGTTTCGTGATCGCGTCTTCGAATGCCTCCATGCGCGCCGCGACCGAGGGGTCGTGAATGTAGCGACCGAGCGAGTTGTCGTGGAAATAGGGCGCGCTCGCCCAGATGCTGACGAGCGAGGGCACGCGCATGTAGCCGCGCCCGCCGCCCGGCATCGTGTAGGGGATCGGCGCGCCGGTGAGCGGGTGGTTCACCTCGATGGTGCCGACCGCCGGCAGAGTCTTGTAGGTCTCAGACGAGAAGTTGTCCCAGACGTGCCCGCGCAGCGCATTGGTCGCGAGGCTCGCGCACGCATTGGTGCCGACGCGGGTGATCGGAATGCGCCGGTCGGTCGCCAGATAATTGCCTTCCAGGAAGTCGGGCGCCAGCGCGAGCGCGGTCATCCGGTCGGCGAAGTCCTGCGTGCGCGTCCACGCATCCCAGGCCGGGGAGAACAGCACGACGCCGGCTGGCGGGTCGGGCAGCTTGCTCGAGTGGCACGACGCGCAGGTCTCGGCGAAGACCCTCTTGCCTCGCATCACCGTCGCGTCGTCTTCCGTGAGGTAGCGTGCGCCACCCGGCGCAGCGGCGAGCGGCTGCGGCCGGGCCGCCTTGAGGAAGAATGCCGTCACGTCGGGCAGCCGGTCGAGGGTCGCGCGCCAATAGGGGGAGCGGGTCTTCGCGAGCGCGATCCTGATCGGCGTCTGCGGCGTGCCGCCGACCAGCAGGTTGAAATGCTTGAGCCACTCCTCGTGGAAGGCGCCGATGCTCAGATAGACGCGGGCGAGCGCGCCGGCAAAACCGATCGAGTCGGCGCCGTCCTTGAGCACGTGCGGCACCGGCATCTCGGGCTTGGTCCCCGGCAGGTCGAGATTGCCGTCGGCGAGCCTCTCCGGCTGCGCGATGGCGAGCCGCGCCGCGACGCTGTAGATCGCGTTCATGTTGCGCGGATTGTTGATGTTGTCGGTCGCGAGCGCCGAGGTGTCGACGGTGCCGGGCGGCATGGCGGCGAGCACCTGGTAGAAGAAGCTGTCCGGGCGCGCCGCGAACGAGAAGATCGGCGCGGCGTGCCAGTACTGCGCGCCGATATAGCTCGACAGGTTCTCCCAGGCGGGATTGTCGGGATTGGCCGGCGGGGCAATCGGGTTCGGCCCAACGTGACAGAATCCGCACGCCATGCCGACCGTGTACGGCCGCACCAGGTTGGAGTCGCCATAGTAGGCCGGATCGTCGCGGTAGCGGGCCGGATCCCAGCGCCGCCGCGCCGCGGCGTCGAATTTCGGATTGGGAAAGAGTCGCAGGCCGACGATGCCGGTCGAGCGGCCGTAAATGCGGAGAAAATCGGCCTGCGAGAAGGTTTCGCGATAGGGTGCGTCAGGCACGGCCGGACGGTCGACCCACAGGCCGTATTGATCGGGCGCCGTTGCGGAAGCGAATCCCGGCTCGTTCATCACCCCAAACGTCGCGAAGCGATGCGGCCGCTCGCGGCTGTCGATCATCTTGAGCAGATCGAAGGTGCCGAAGCTGTGCCCCGCGAGGTAGTCCCAAAACAACTGGTTGCCGGCGGTCCACATGAGCCAGGTGTCGCGGCCGCGCACCTCGGCCGCGCCGAGCGCGACCCCGCCGTCCATGCCGGGGAAATAATCGACCGCAGCGGGTGGAAAGTCGACGCCGCGACGCTGCGCCTGCGCCGACACGCCGGCGAGCGCCAGCCCAAGGGCGACGAGGCAGCCGACGCAACGGCGAGCGGACAGCATGGACATGAGCCGATGACCCGACGCGATCGACGCGGCAGCGTAGGACGCGCGAGGGCGTGAGATTACTGTTACTTTGCTAGAACGCCAGCGGGACCGCAAGACAGCGCGGAGGGGCGATCATGAGCGACCAATCGCGCGCAAACCGGCCGGCGGTGGCGAAGCGCGATGAGCGGCCGCTCGGTACGTTGCAGGTGCTCACCGAGGAAGCGTTTGCACAAGGATGCCCAAGCGCCGCGGTCGAGCCGGAACCGCGGCCCGACGAGCCCGGCTCCGCTTACCTGTGCACGTGAAAACGGCTGAGGCGCGGATTGAACTGACGGGATCGATCGAGACAGGATGCCGCCTTCTCGGCTTCACCGGCCGCGCCGTAGACGGCGGCGGCCTGGGCGAAGAGATGTGCGTCTTGCACGCCGGAAGCGAGCGCGCGATCCATCCACTCTGCTGCCTCGGCGGGGGCGCCGCCGCGCATCAGCGCCCAGGCGAGGGCCGCCTGGGTGATGAAGTTCTCGCGCAGCGCGACGTCGCGGCGCGCCCACTCGACTGCTCGCGCGCCATTCGCAATCGCCTCGCAATAAAAATCCGCCAGGTGATGGATGTAATGCACGCCGCCGCGGCGCACCGAGTCGAGATACCCGGCACGCGCCTGCACGAAGCGCGAGCGGGCACGCCCCGGCCGCTCCATCAGCACATGGAGCTGACCCAGCAGCTGCTGCAATTCCGGACGCGACACCTGGGAGATAAGTCGCTCGTAGAGCTCCGTTGCGGCCTCGAGATCACCCGCAACGGCCAGAAGCTCGGCGCAGTGCTCGTCCGCCACCCACCAGCCCGAATAGGCGCGTTCGGCGCGCGCGTAATGCGCGGCCGTCTCGTCGCGCCGGCCATGCGCGAGATCGAGCACGCCGCGCTGCAGCTCGAGCCACGCAAATGCGCGCATTTCCTTGGCAGTGAGCTCATCCTCGGCCTCGGCGTAGAGCCGATCGGCGTGCGCCGGATCGCCCATCTTGAAATGGTGGTAGGCGAGGCCCGCGAGGGCACCCCAGTGGCGATCTTTCGCAATGACGGCTTCGTAGCGCGCCGCCGCGGCCGCGTAGCGGCCTTGCTGGAAGTCGAGGTCAGCGAGCAGCGTCTGCCCTTCCGGACATGTGCGCGCCGGGGCGACGGCCTCGAGAATCCGGCCGACATCGGCGAGCCGATGGAGATGAAACGCGAGCCGCGCCTTGAGCAGATGGAGATCGCCGGGATGGGTGATGAGGCCGATGCCGCGGTCGATCGCCGGCTCGACCCGCTCGAGGGCATCGAGGTCACCAGTGAGCAGCGCGCGGCGATAGAGCGCGTCGACGTACGTCGTCACGCGCTCGGTGTCTGTCGGGGGAGCCAGCGCGCCCTCGCCGGCCGCGATCCTCGCGTCGATCCGTCGCAGCTCGCGCGCAAAATCGGTCGCCGGCGGCGCGGCGGCGCGCGGCGCGGCCGCCGCCGCAAGGCTCATGGAGCTGTCGGGCTCGGATAGGTCGGGCTCGGATAGGTCGGGCTTGCCGTCGCGGTCTCGGGATGC
>DATBZM010000036.1:0-9825 GCA_036513175.1 Xanthobacteraceae bacterium
ATCTCGCCTTGCGGCGTACTCGCGGCTCGGCAGCGCGCCTCAAGCACCTTGCGTACCTTCGGCTTGAGCCGAACTTCTCTTGCTTCGGGAATCATCCTGATCTTGAATCATGACTCACCTGCAAAGAAAAGTGGGTACTAGGGCGCTACGCGGCCTTCGGTTGCGTGGCCGGGTGGTCGTACTCGGCCGAGACGTCGCGCCCCGTATAGTCCTTGAGGAAGGCGGTCGCGGCGATCGAGATCACCGCCGTGATCAGGATGTAGATCGCGATCGGCGTGCCCGAGCTATAGCGCGCGAACAGCCAGGTCGCGATCAGCGGCGCCGGACCGCCGGCCGTGATCGAGGCGAGCTGGTAGCCGATCGAGGCGCCGCTGTAGCGCAGCCGCGGCGTGAAGCTCTCCGCGATCAGCGCCGCCTGCGGCCCATACTGCATGTCGTGCGGGATCAGCGAGAGGATTATCGCAAGCAGGATCAGCGCCGACGAGCCGGTGTCCATCAGTCCGAAATAGACGAAGCCGAACACGCCCATGGTGGCGGCGCCGATGATGTACATCCGCTTGCGGCCGATGCGGTCGGAAATGTAGCCGCTCAGCGGGATGGTGATCGCCGAGACGCAGACGGCGAGCAGGACGCCGAACAGCAGCCAGTCGCGCGTTTGATGCAGCGTCGTCGTGCCATAGACGAAGGCGAAGCCGGTGAAAATGTAGAACGGACCCTGCTCGGAGGTGCGCGCCAGCGCCGTCAGGATGATGGTGCGCCACTCCTTGCGGCACACTTCGACGAGTGGCGTCCGTTCGATCTTCTGCTCGGCGACCAGCTTGCGGAAGACCGGCGTCTCCAGGATACGAAGCCGGATCCACAGGCCGATGCCGACCAGCACGATGCTGATCGCGAACGGGATGCGCCAGCCCCAGGCGAAGAAGGCGTCGCCCGACATCTGGCTGAAGATGAGCACGGCGAGGTTTGCGAGGAACAGGCCGGCCGGTCCGCCGAACTGCGGCCACGAGGTGAGGAAGCCGCGCTCGTTGTTGTGGCGGGCCCATTCCATCGACAGCAGCACCGAGCCGCCCCATTCGCCGCCGACGCCGATGCCCTGCAGCAGCCGCAGCACGGTCAGCAGCACCGCGCCCCACAGGCCGATCGAGGCATAGCCGGGCAGGAAGGCGACCAGGAAGGTCGAGACGCCCATCAGCACCAGCGTGACGATCAGCGTCGACTTGCGGCCGATGCGATCGCCGTAGTGGCCGAAGATGAAGCCGCCGATCGGTCGCGCGACGAAGCCGACGAAATAGATGCCGAAGGAATTGAGCGTCGCGGTGAGCGGGGCCTCGTTCGGGAAAAAGACCTTGCCGAACACGAGGCCCGCCATCGTGGTGTAGAGGAGAAAGTCGTACCACTCGATGGTGGTCCCGACCGTCGCGGCGATGACTGCGCGGCGGAGTTCACGAGCATGCTGTTCCGGCGTGAGCGCCAAGTTGGCGACATTGGTAAGCGCTGCCATGGTCGTTTCTCCCAGATATTGTTGACTGATTTCGCTGCATTTCCTCCTTCAACCGCCGCCTGTGCGGTTTTGACGGCGCAATCATCCGCCGGTCGCGCGGCCTTGCCAAGCTGCTAAGAGGTCGCGCTGCGATGCAGCACACTGCCGCCGGGCTGGCGCAGCCCTCACGCCGAAATGTGCGAGAGCGGATACGCGGCTTGATCGACGCACCCGCCGATCCGTGCTTTGCAGCTGCGACGGAACGCGGTAGCGTTAAGCCTGCGTCAAGATGGCATTCCTCGCACCGGCGGTCGGTAGATGCGTATGGCAGCGGCGAGTGGGTGACTCCCCTTTGCCCCCGGGGCGCCGCGTCGCGGGTGGTCGCCGGGGTGCCGGCGCGGCACCGCCGGCCGGCACCCTGCAGCGCTGCGTCGGCAGCGCTCATCAAACTGACACGTAGTTCCTCGATAAAAACCGGCCCCCCACGAATGTCGCACACAAGCGGCGGGCCGGGCGCGTAAGGATGGATGAGTCCCTCTGAGGGTGGATGCGATGCGCTCACTGCCTTTTTCCGTTCCAGCCGCGGTTTATCGTCTACACGGCCGTGCTGCTGATTACGGCAATTCTTCTTTATGAATTCATCTTCCAGCCTACCTCGTTCTATCTCGGGATCCCGCTGGTGCTGTTCGCGGGGTTGGCGGTCGTCGGCACCGCCGACCTCCTGCAAACCCGGCATGCCGTGCTGCGCAACTATCCGCTGACGGCGCATATCCGGTTTATTCTGGAGGAAATCCGTCCGGAGATCCGTCAGTATTTTCTCGAAAGCGAGAAGGACGGCACGCCGTTTTCGCGCGACAAGCGCGCGCTCGTCTATCAGCGCGCCAAACAGGCCTTGGACAAGCGCCCGTTCGGCACGCAGAACGACGTCTATGCCGACGGCTACGAGTGGCTGCACCATTCGATCGCGCCGAAGCCCGCCGCCCATGAGCCGTTCCGCATTTCGATCGGCGGGCCGGATTGCGGCAAGCCGTACTCGGCCTCGATCTTCAACATTTCGGCGATGAGCTTCGGAGCGCTCAGCCCGAATGCGATCCGCGCCCTCAACACCGGCGCCCGCAAGGGCAACTTTGCGCACGACACCGGCGAGGGCGGTTACAGCCCTTACCACCGCGAGAACGGCGGCGACATCATCTGGGAGATCGGTTCGGGGTATTTCAGTTGCCGCAATGCCGACGGCACGTTCTGTGCGGAGAAATTCGCGGAGGGCGCGAAGAACGAGCAGGTGAAGATGGTCGAGTTGAAGCTCAGCCAAGGAGCGAAGCCCGGTCACGGCGGAGTGTTGCCCGCCGCCAAGGTGAGCCGCGAGATCGCGCTGACGCGCGGCGTGCCGGCCGGAGTCGATTGCATATCGCCATCGCGGCATTCGGCATTCTCGACGCCGATCGAGATGATGCAGTTCATCGCCACGATGCGGCAGCTGTCCGGCGGCAAGCCGGCTGGCTTCAAGCTCTGCATCGGCCATCCTTGGGAATTTCTCGCCGTCTGCAAGGCGATGGTGGCGACGCAAGTTTATCCCGACTTCATCGTCGTCGACGGCAAGGAAGGCGGCACCGGGGCTGCGCCGCTCGAGTTCACCGATCACCTCGGCATGCCGCTGCGCGAGGGGCTCAACTTCGTCCACAACGCGCTCGTCGGCGTAAACGCCCGTGACCGCATCAGGCTCGGCGCCAGCGGCAAGATCGTGAGCGCCTTCGATATCGCCCGGATCATGGCGTTGGGCGCCGACTGGTGCAATTCGGCGCGCGGGTTCATGTTTGCGCTCGGGTGCATTCAGTCGCTGTCGTGCCACACCGACCGCTGCCCGACCGGCGTGTCGACGCAAGATCGAAGCCGACAGCGGGCGCTCGTCGTCCCGGACAAGGCGGAACGCGTGTTCAATTTCCATCGCGCGACACTCGAGGCCCTGGGCGAGCTGGTCGCCGCCGCAGGACTGGATCATCCGAGCGAATTGGCGCCCGTGCATTTTTCGCGGCGCGTGTCGCCCCACGAGGTGAAGACCTTTGCGGAGCTTTATCCCGCCTTGCAGCCGGGCGAATTGCTTGTGGGCACCGACAATCCGCGGTTTGCCGGCGCCTGGGCCATGGCCAACGCCGAGGAATTTCGCGCCGCGGCGCCGTCGCATTGACGGCCCGCGCGAAGCAAAGCCGTCAGGCCGTTTCGCTCAGTCGAGGCAGCCGCCGATCGGCGGCTTGCAGGTGAACCCGTAGGCGCGGCACTTCTTGAGCGCCGCCTCGATGCTGCCGCCCGAGCCCCAGCCGGCGCGGTTCGACGAGCGGCCGGTCGTGATGTAGAGGCAGCCGCTGTTCCAGGCGCCGATCGCCTTGCAGCCCTCGCCGCCGGCGGAACGGCAGGCGTCGAGCGCGCTTGCGCGTGCGTCGTCGGCGGTCTGGCGGACGCCGGAATAGCCGATTGCGACGTGCACCTGGCCGCGGTGGTGCCAGATCGCCGAAGCGGCCGAATTCCACCGCTCGGGCGGCGGCGGCTCCTGATGCTGAGCCGGCGGTGGCTCCCCGTGCTGGGCGGGCGGCGTCTCCGTTTCCGATGGGACACCGCGGCCGCCCGCGCCCGAGCCGGGCGTGTCCGCCGGCCGGTCGCTTTGCGTCTTTGGGTCGAGGCCCTTGCCCTGGGCCAGTACCGCGGCAGGGTCGGTGGTGAGCAGAAGGGTCGCGCCGATCGCAACCAAGAGTCCGAAGCGTCTCATGTCATCCCCCCAAGGCACATCGCGTCGCGCGGAAATCTAGCAAGCGTGCGGCGCCCGGTGAAGAGCGGATCGTCGGCGAGATGACTAATCGACCGAGATGTGCGCTGCCTCGACGACCGGTCCCCAGGTCTTGAGACTCTCCTCGATCATCGCCCGCATCTCGTCCGGCGTGCCGCCGAGCGGTTCGGCCTCGAGCGCGAGGATGCGCGCGCGCATCTCGGGCTCGCGAAAGCCCTGGCCGATGGCGTCGGACACCTTTTTCGCGATCTCGGCCGGCGTTCCGGGCGGCGCCGCCACCGCCATCCAGGTGTCGGCATAGACGCCCGGCAGCGTCTCCGCGATGGTTGCGACCTTGGGATAGTCCTTGAGCCGCGCGCGACTGCCGGTAGCAAGCAGCTTGAGCCGGCCGGCGTCGATGTTCGCCTTGTTGGCGAGCAGATAGTCCGGCACCATGTCGATATTGCCGGCGAGCAGATCGTTGATCGCCGGCGCGCTGCCCCGATACGGCACCTCGGTCATGCGGAAATCGCCCTTGAGCATCATCAGCTCGCCGAGCAGATGGCCGGTGTTGCCCTTGCCCTGGTGGCCGTAGGTGAGCTTCCCCGGGCTGGCGCGGGCGAGCGCGATGAAATCGGCAAGGTTTTCGGCGGGAAGCCCGGCGCGCGCGATCACGATCAGCGGATAGCGGGCAAGCACGCTGATCGGCACGAGGCCGCGCGGGTCGAAGGCGGACTTCTTGAACACGAGATGCGTGATCGAGTAGGTGAGCTGGGTCGCGCACAGCAGCGTGTAGCCGTCGGCCGGCGCGTGCAGGACCTGCTCGACGCCGATGCGCCCGCCCGCTCCGCCAGGCCGGTTCTCGACGATGATCTGCTGGCCGAGCCGCGCGCCGGCGCGGTCGGCGGCGAAGCGGCACAGCAGGTCGGCGGTGCCGCCGGCCGGGTAGGGGACGACGAACGTCATGGGTCGCGACGGAAACGTCTGCGCCTGCGCGCCGCCGAGAGCCGCCGCGAGCAGGATGGCGAAGAAGACGCTTTTCATGTGCAATCGCCCGGTCGATTGTGGTCGACACCGACGATATCACGCGCCGCCGGCCTGCGCAGGCGATGTTGACCACGCCCACCTGGGCAAGCATAGTTTTTCCACCTCAAGCCGGAGCAACCCATGATTCAGGTTACGCGCATCGGTCACGCGACGTTCGAGACGCCCGATCTCGACCGGCAAGTCGAATACTGGACCGACGTCGTCGGACTCGTGCTCGCCGAGCGTGAGAACGGCCGCGCCTTCCTGGCCACCAAGGTTGGCGACCTCGCGGTGCAGCTCGAAAAGGGCCCGGCGTCGCGCTGCTCCCGCATCTCGCTGCAGGCGGCGGCCGAGACCGATTTTGCCCACCTGCGGCGCGGGCTCGAAGCGGAAGGCGTGCGCTGCGAGATGCGCGCCGATCCGAGCCCCGGCATCGCCCAGGCGATCACGTTTCCCGACCCCAAGGGGACGATCGTCGAGGTGTTCACCGCCGCGACGCCGTTGGCGCGCAAAGCCCCCGCCGGCATCGGCCCGATCAAGCTCGGCCACCTCGCATTCTGCGTCGACGACCCGAAGGCATTCGCCGATTTCTACGGCCGCGTCCTCGGCTTTCGCGTCTCCGACTGGATCGAGGACTGGTTCGTCTTCCTGCGCTGCGGCCCCGATCACCACACCGTCAATTTCGTGCAGGGCAAGACCACCCGCATGCACCACATCGCCTTCGAATTGAAGGACTGGGCGCAGGTGCAGACTGCCTGCGATTTCCTCGGCGGCCGGAACATCGACATCGTCTGGGGGCCGGGCCGGCACGGGCCGGGCCACAACGTCTTCACCTATCACCGCAACCCGGACGACCAGATCGTCGAGCTGTTCACCGAGATGGACAAGATGCTCGATGAGGCGCTCGGCTATTTCGACCCGCGCCCGTGGCACCGCGATCGCCCGCAGCGTCCGAAGGTGTGGCAAGGGATGCCGCGCGACATCTGGGGCCCGCCGCCGACCAAGGATTATATCAGGCAAAGGGAATAGGCTGCGGGGAAAGCCTTACGCCGCATCCGCCGTCCGATCGGTATCGGCGACCCCGCTCTCCATCGTCGCGAAGAACATGCGCTCGAAGTCAGCCGCCGGCATCGGCCGGCCGAAACAATAGCCCTGTCCCTCTTCGCATCCCATCTTCTTGAGCAGGTCGATGGTCGAGCGCTCCTCGATGCCCTCGGCGATGACCGACAGGCCGAGCAGGCGGCAGAGCGTGATGGTGGATGCGACGATCGCGGCGTCGGTCGACTCCGGCTTGAGCTCGCGCACGAACAGCTGATCGATCTTGAGCCGGCTGAGCGGGAATTTTTTCAGGTACGTCAAGCTCGCATAGCCGGTGCCGAAATCGTCGAGTGCGATGTGCGCGCCGAGCTGACGGATACGGCTGAAGATCTCGCGCGCCTTTTCATCGTCCGCGAGCAGGATATTCTCGGTGACCTCGAGCTCGAGCAACGAGGGAGGGAAGCCGGTCTCGGCCAGAATGGTTGCGACCGATGCGGCAAGATCGCCTGCCTTGAACAGGGACGGCGCGAGGTTCACGCCGATGCGGATGGCGTGCCCTTGGCTCTGCCACACGCGTCCCTGCGTGCAGGCCTGCCGCATAACCCACAGCGCGGTCGTGTCGGCCACCGGCGTGGCATCGAGGACCGCGAGGAATTCGCCGGGCGGCACGAGGCCGCGCACCGGATGTTGCCAGCGGATGAGCGCCTCGGCGCCGACGAGCTTGCCGTCCGCGAGGCGGATCTGCGGCTGATAGAACAGCTCGAACTCGCCCTTGGCTGCGGCCTGCTGCAGCTCGGCGGTGAGCTGCAGCCGCTTTTCGAGCTCGCCCCGGATCGCGCGATTGAAGAAGACATGCCGGTCGTTCGCCGCGGCCTTCGCCCGGAACATGGCGAGGTCCGCGTTGCCGAGTAGCTCGTGCACGTCGGCGCAGTCGTGCGGATAGAGCGCGACGCCGATGCTGCCTTTGATCGGGAAGCGGCGTCCCGCCACGATGAATTCGCGCTGGCGGAACGACTCGGCGATCGACCGCGCCAGTTGCCGTGCCGGCTCCGTGAGCGCCGGACCGGCGAGCACAATGGCGAATTCGTCCCCGCCCAGGCGGGCGATCACGGCGCGGTCGCCGACGAGATCGGCGAGGCGGATCGCGACCTCGCGCAGCACCTCGTCGCCGCAGGTGTGGCCGAGCGAGTCGTTGATGTCCTTGAACTTGTCGAGGTCGAGCATCAGCAGGGCGACCTCTTCCCGGCCGTCTTTCGCGGCCCGCAGCGCGGCATCGAGATGCTCGTAGAGGGCGTTGCGGTTGGGCAGGCCCGTGAGCGTGTCATGGGTGGCGAGATGGCGGATCCTTTCCTCTTCGCGCTTGCGTACCGAGATGTCGCGCAGCACCGCGCCGTACTGCAGCCCGTCGGCTCCCTGCCACGTCGAGAAGCAGGCCTCGCAAGGGAAGATCTCGCCGGTGCGCCGGCGGCCCTCGATTTCAATGACCTTGCCGCCGGGCGCCTGCAACGCTTCGTCGGGCGCCGCGCCGACCGCGAACGGCAGCGGCGCCTTTCCGCCGCGCACGGCGAACATCGTTGCCAGCGGTCGGCCGATCATCTCTTTTGGCGAATAGCCGAAGATCGCCGCGGCGCCCCGGTTCCACAGCGTGATGGTTCCATGATGGTCGGCGCAAACCAGGCCGTCGCCGATCGACATGGCTATCTGGTGGAAGCGCCGTTCGGCGATCCGCCCGAGGAATTCGCGGATGTCGATCTCGTCGAGCGCGGTCGCCACGAGATAGGCAGCGACGGCGGCATGGAAGAAGGCCGTATTGACCACGACGGGCAGCATTCCCTGCACGGCGATCGCGCCCAATTCGGCCGCCGCCGAGGCCGAAAGGAGCATGACGATGCGGGCGCTGGCCGAGAGGCGTCGCCACAGCGCGAGCATGGCGAGAACCAGCAGGGCGACTTCGCCTATCGTCACGCTCGCCGGCGCCACGTGCAGCGCACGGCCCTGCAGGATCGATTCGGCCGCGATCACCTGCAGCAGCACGCCGGGGATCACCTGCCCGTTCGGCACGTTGATGCGGTCGCCGAGCTCGAGTGCGGTCGCGCCGATGATGACCTTCTTGTGCCTCAGCGCGTCCATGACGGCCGGGTCGCCGCGCAGGACGTCGATGTAGGAGACCGTCGGCACCGATGCCGGCCTGATGCCGAAATCGACCGTGAACGTCCCGTCGTCCCGGTCGTAGCGCCCGGCTATCAAGGCGCCGACGGTGGGAACGAAGGCGCCGTCGAGCGTCTCGCCCAGCGGATAGTGGCGCACCAGCTTGTCCGCGTCGGGCTCGACATTGGTGGTGGCGAGCCACGCATGCTCGGCGAATTGCGGGAGTGGGCGGTTGACGTGAATGGTCGTCCGGCCGCCCGGCTCGCCGACGAGCTGCTGGAACGCCGGAAGGATGACGGATCCGCCCGCTCGCGCGAGCGCGTCCGCGAGGGCCTGGTCGGCGGCCGGTGTCGAGGCCGAGCTGAAATCCACGTCGAACGCGATGTCGCTGACGCCGGCCTTCTCGAGCCGGTCGATCAGCTCGGCGTGCATGGTGCGCGACCACGGCCAGACGCCGATCTTCTGGATCGAGGGAGAATCGATCGCGACCAGGATGATGTTGCCGTTCGCGCTGCGACCGAGCCAGCCGAAGCGCATGGCGGTCAAGGCGTTCTGCAAAGGCGTGCCCAGGCCGGTGATGAGCACCAGCGCGAGCACGCACAGGACGAGCAAATGAGGTCGATATTGCTTCACGCGTCCCCGCCTTCGGCGCCCGCGATCTTCCCGGATTGGCGCCCCTCGCGGCACCGGCGAAACGAGCGGAGGTCAGCCCTTGTTGTGCCCGTTCTTCTTGCCGTTGCCGTTGGTGTTGTTGGCCCCGTTGCCGTTCGCGTTGCCGTTGCCGTTGCCATTGTCCTGGCCGTTGCTGTTGCCGGCATTGCCGTTGCCGTTGCCGCCGGCGCTGGCGACGCCTCCAGCGTTGCCGCTGCCGGAGGTGGCGCCGCTGACGCTGCCCGTTCCGCTGCCGCTGCCGTTGTTGCCCTGATTGTAGTTCTTGGCAACGCCGTTGCCGGCATTGATGTCACCGGAGCTCCACACGCTCAGCTTGGCTGCATTGCCCCTGGCTGTGTCGCTTCCGCGCGCCAGCCCGTGGGTGACCCTGTGGATGTCGAGCTTGAGCTCGCCGAGCGGGCTGCCGATGTGCAGCCTGCCCGCGCCCGGCACGTGCGCGTGGTGACCGCCGGTCGCATCGGCGTGCGTATTGCCATTCGGCAGGCGCAGCATGTGAACGCGCTGTCCAGCCGGCACGTCGTTCGGCGCCGACAGCCCGTTGCTCGGAACGGGCAGCGGCGGCACGGGCGAGGGGCGGGGCGCGCCATGCTCGATGGGGGCGAGGACGCCGGCCCCGCTCAGCGACAATCCGCCGTCCCCCTGCGCCGAGACCTTCGCGGTCTGGCCCGGCGCCACCAGGGCGTACTCGCCGGTCTTGAAGTCG
>DATBZM010000037.1:0-18335 GCA_036513175.1 Xanthobacteraceae bacterium
CGGCTGACGCCGCCGCGCTGGCCGGCCGGCCAGAAGCTCAGCATCGCGGTGATCGCCGACCTGCATGCGGGCGGTCCGAACATGACGGCCGCCCATATCGAGCACGTGGTCGATGTCGCCCGTCTCGAGAGCGCCGACATCGTGCTGCTGCTCGGCGACTATTTCGCCACCCATCGCTTCGTCACTGAGCACGTGCCGCCGCCCGTGTGGGCCGCCTCGCTCGCGCGTCTCAAGGGCCGGCTCGGGACCTGGGCGATCTTTGGCAATCACGATTGGTGGTTCGACATCAAGGGCGTGCGCGCCGCTCTCGCCGGTGTCGGCATTCCGGCGCTGGAAAACAGGGCGGTTCTGCTCGGCGAGCCGGGGCGCCGTTTCTGGCTGGCCGGGCTCGGCGATCAACTGGCCCATCCGCTGGGGCATCATCGGTTCAAGGGCGTTGACGATCTCAACGGCACGCTGCGCCAGGTCGACACCGGCGATCCCGTGATCCTGATGGTGCATGAGCCGGACATCTTTACCCAGGTGCCGGACCGCGTGTCGCTGACGCTGGCCGGACACACGCACGGGGGGCAGATCCGGGTGCCATTCGTGTGGCCGCACTTCGTCCCGTCGAAATATGGTGCGCGATTCGCCTATGGCCATATCATCGAGCGCGGCCGGCACATGATCGTGTCGGGCGGTCTCGGGGTCAGCAACATCCCGGTGCGCATCGGCGTCCCGCCCGAGATCGTGCGTATCGAGTTGGGCTAGATGCATGATCCCGAAAAAGGCCTCCCCCAGACGTGATCCACGGTGGATGCCGATTTTCGGAGAAGATCATGCTCAAGCAATAAAGCGATCCACAAATGCAAACGGCGCCGCACCGGGCGGCGCCGTTGGCCTATTGCTGTCGTGACCGCTCAGCTGTCGCGGCCGCCCGAGAAGGCCACACGTGGATTGGTCGGCGAATCGCCCTGGCCGGGCGCGATCACCACGACCGGGGTGCCGACCTTTACGCGGTTGTAGAGGTCGATCGCGTCCTCGTTGGTAAGCCGGATGCAGCCCGACGAGATCGACGAGCCGATATATTCGGGCTGGTTGGTGCCGTGGATGCGGAAGAGCGTGTCCTTGCCGTTGGCAAAGAGGTAGAGCGCGCGCGCACCCATCGGATTTTGTGGGCCGCCGCTCACGAAATTCGGGATGTTGCCGAGCCGCTCATGCTCGCCGGCGGTCGGCGTCCAGGACGGCCACTCGACCATGTTGCCGACCTTGGCGATGCCCGACCAGATGAGCGCCTGCTCACCCACCGTGATGCCGTAGCGGATCGCTTTGCCGCCGGACTGCACGAAATAGAGGAAGCGCGCGTCGGTATCGACAACGATCGTGCCGGGCGCCTCCTTGCGATGATAGTCGACGATATGACGCCGATACGGCTCAGGAATGATCGCCTGCTGGTACGGCGCCCTCGCGAGCAAGTCCTTGTCGCGCTGTGAAAAATGGCTCTCGTCGGTCGGCGCAAGCGTCGACTCCATGCACCCGCCGAGCATCAGTCCCAACGCAACAAGCGCGAATCCAGTCGCAAACTTCATCGCTTCACCTGTGATCTACGAAAGCAAGTGGCAGCGCCCCAAGTCCCAGCTCCCGATGTGTTTGTAACGAAAAGCGCGTCATCATTCCAGGTATTGGAGCGCACGTCGCGACTGACGCCGTGAACCTGTTGCAGGAATGCCTCAGTCGGGAATCTCGGCATAATCCTACCCATGCGATCAGCCAACAGCGACCCGATCCTGCACGCTCGGCGTAAATGATCCCTTTACTATACGAGGCGTATCCCGCTGGCCTTCGCGGGAGCGGGCGAAATGCCGCCTAATCGTGCATTTTTCAGCCCATTTCCGCCGATGTCGCGGCCGAGATTGCGCGCGAACGGGACGTTCAAAACGGAGGAAAAGGTGGAGAAACGTACTTTCCTGTCAGAGGGTTACGCGAATCAAGCGAAGGACTGCGAGGCGCTGCACGGGCGCTATCGCAAGATCGGCATCTCGGCCGTTGCTGCCGCCATGCGCTATCAGGGCAACGCCACGACCGAGCAAGCCCGTAACGACGATCGGATCGAGACCGAGTCGGCCGCCTGAGTTCCAGGGTTGGGGGATCAGGGATCAGGGATCAGGTGCTTCGATTGTGCCGCTGATTCCTGATTGCTGATTCGTGATCCGTCACACGTGCTGGCCGCCGTTGATGTGGATCTCGGCGCCGTTCACGTAGGACGATGTCTCGGTGCACAGCACATAGATGATCTTGGCGACCTCATCGGGGGTGCCGAGGCGGTGCATCGGAATCTGGTGCGCGACGATCTCTTCGGTGCCGGGCGAGAGGATCGAGGTATCGATCTCGCCCGGCGCGATCGCGTTGACGCGCACGCCGAGCGGGCCGAAGTCGAAGGCCATCTCGCGGGTCAACGACGCGAGCGCCGCCTTCGACGTCGCATAGGCCGCGCCCGCGAAGGGATGCACGCGCGAGCCCGCGATCGACGTCACATTGACGACCGAGCCTTTCGCGGCCTTGAGCTGATCGATCAGGCCGCGCGCGAGCATGATCGGCGCCAGGAAGTTGACGCGAAAGACGTGCTCCCAGGTGTCGAGCGTGGTGACGATGCTGCCGAGCCGGCCGCCGCCCTCGGCCTTGGGCGAGATCGCGGCGTTGTTGACGAGGGCGTGCAGCTCGCCGGTCTCGAGCCGTTTCTTGGTCTCGGCGATGGCTTCCTGCGTCGACACCGGGTCGGCGAGATCGACCTGGATATGATCCTCCGGCCCCATTTCCCACGGGCAGTTCTCCGGGAATGGGTGGCGCGAGCAGGTGATGACGCGCCAGCCGGCCGCCGAGAAGCGCTTCACCGTCGCGTGGCCGATGCCGCGGCTTGCTCCGGTCAGGAGCAGCGCGCGGCGCGGCTGGTTCGTTTGCGAATTCGGCATGAAGCGCGGATGCTCCGGATATGCATGTTAGCTCAAGGGTAGAGCCGCGTCCTGGTCCAGGGGCTGCCGGGCGCGGTTCTGCGAAATTCGATGCGATCGTGCAGCCGGTAGGGTCGGTCTTGCCAGAACTCGATCACGAGCGGCACGAGGCGATAGCCGACCCAGAACGGCGGCCGTGGAACCTGGCCGACCGCGTAGCGCGCGGTTGCGAGCGCGACGGCTTTTTCGAAGGCGAGGCGGGTTTCGAGCGGCGCCGATTGCTTACTCGCCCAGGCGCCGATCTGCGAGAGCCGGGCGCGGGTTGCGAAATAGGCATCGGCCTCGGCATCCGCAACCTGTTCGGTCGGTCCGCGCAGGCGTACCTGCCGCTTGAGCGACTTCCAGTGGAAGACCGCGCCGGCCGCCGCACGGTCGGCCAATTCCCGCCCCTTTTGGCTCTGCTGGTTGGAGTAGAAGACGAATCCGCGCTCATCGAATCCCTTGAGCAGCACCATCCGCACATTGGGCACGCCGTCGCCATCGACGGTCGCGAGCGCCATGGCGTCGGGATCGGCGGGTTCGGACCGGCGCGCCTCGTCGAACCAGGCGCCGAACAGGCGCAACGGCTCGTCGGCGTCGGTGAAGTCACCGCTCGTTAACCATATCGGGTGTTTTATCGAAGCCGTGTCGGACATGTCGCGGAGCGGTTATTTGACCGGTTGGCTGCCAGCATCGGCGTCCCGGCGGGTCCGTTATATCGGAACCGCCCGGTCGCGCATATGGCGAGGGCTGCCGCGTGTGGCCGTCCTCCTGCTCGCGCTGCCCGCTGGCGCCTGCAGCTATCAGCTCCCGTCGTTGTTCGGCCAGGACGGCGCGAAAGACGGCGCGAAGCAGGAAGTGACCGGCTCGATCGCGCTGAGCCCCACGGCGGCCGACCAGGCCGCCGCGCCTGCCGAAAATGATCTCGTCTATGCGCGCGCCGCCGCTACCCAGGCGCTCGCGATCGACGGCAAGACCACCAGCGTCCCGTGGGAAAACCCGCAGACGGGCGCGCGCGGCACCATCACGCCGATCGCATCGGCCTATACGCAGGACGGCTTCATCTGCCGCGACTTCCTCGCGAGCTACGTGCGCCAGGGCACCGAATCGTGGCTGCAGGGCGAGGGCTGCCGCGTCCACGAGGGCAAGTGGGAAATCCGCGTCATGCGGCCATGGAAGAAGACCTGAGGCGGCTTCGCGCCTGATTCCACGTTGCGAAGCGCTCGCTTCCGCCCCACATTGTGTGACCGGGGCCTGAATTCGGGCAAATAGGAAAACTGGAGTTTGCCAACTATGCGCGACCCCTATGACGTGCTGGGGGTGCAGCGGACAGCGGATGCTGCGGCCATCAAGAGCGCCTTCCGCAAGCTCGCCAAGAAGCACCATCCGGACGCCAACAAGAGCGATCCGAAGTCGGCGCAGCGCTTTGCCGAGCTCAATACCGCCTACGAGATTCTCGGCGATGATGCGAAGCGCAAGGCGTTCGACCGCGGCGAGATCGACGCCGACGGCAAGCAGCGCTTCCAGGGCTTTCGCGCGCAGCCCGGCGGCGGGGGGCACGCGGAGTTCGAGACGATCTTTCCCGGCGGCTTTGCGCGCGGCGGCCGCGCCGGCGGGCTCGGCGGGTTCGAGGAGCTCCTCAAGGGCATGTTCGGCGGCGCGGCCGGCCGCCGAAGCGGATTCGATAGCCACGTCGAAGCGGACGAGATGGGCGCGCCGGGCGGGCGCGACGTCACGGTGCCGCTCACGATCTCGCTCGGCGAAGCCGCGCGCGGCGGCGCACGCCGGGTCCGACTGCCGAGCGGCAAGGAAGTCGACCTCAAAATTCCGGCCGGTCTTGCCGATGGCCAGCAGATCCGCCTCAAGGGACAGGGGCTGCCCGGCACCGGCGGAGTCGGCGATGCGCTGATCGCCATAACGGTCGCGCCGCACAAGCTGTTCACGCGCGAAGGCGCCAACCTGCGGCTCGAGCTGCCGGTCACGCTCTATGAAGCCGTGCTCGGCGCCAAGGTACGCGTGCCGACGCTCGACGGCGCGGTCGAGCTTGCGATCCCGGCGGGCACCGGCAGCGGCCGCATCTTCCGCCTCAAGGGCAAGGGGATGCCGGGCAAGGGCGCGCCGGGCGACCTGCTCGCGATCGTCCGCATCGTGCTGCCCGACCTCGACGATGAGGCGCTGAACGACCTGATGCGCAAGTGGCGCGACGGCAAGCCCTACGATCCGCGCAAGGACATGGCTTGAGCAGATTGGCTTGAGCCGGTTGGCGTGCGCGGGTGGCGCGGCCGCTCAGGCCGCGCGGATCTTTGCCAAGAAGTGGTCGACCTGTCCACGCAGCTGCTCGGTGCGCACGCCGAGCGCCTCGGCGGCCGCGTTGACGTTGTGCGCCGCCGCGCCGGTCGCGTTGGCGCCGGCCGTGACCCCCGCGATGCTGTCGGAGGCATCCTTGGTGCGGCGCGCCGCGCCCTGCGTGTTGCGGGTGATCTCCTGCGTCGCGGCGCCTTGTTGCTCGACCGCCGAGGCGATCGAGGTCGCGACCACGCTGACCTCGCCGATCGTGCTGCCGATCCCCTTGATGGCGTCCATGGCCTCCTTGGTCACCTTCTGCACCGCGGCGATCTGCGCGGTGATTTCCTCGGTCGCCTTGGCGGTCTGGTTGGCGAGCGACTTGACCTCGGAGGCGACGACCGCAAAGCCCTTGCCGGCCTCGCCGGCGCGCGCCGCCTCGATGGTCGCGTTGAGCGCCAAGAGGTTGGTCTGGCCGGCGATGTCCTTGATGAGCTTCACGACCTGGCCGATGCGCTCGGCGCTTTCGGCGAGGCCGCGCACCGTGCCGTCCGTCTGCTTCGTCTCGTCGACGGCGCGGCCTGCGATCCCGGCTGCGTGCGTCACCTGCCGGCTGATGTCGGAGATCGACGCGCTCAGTTCCTCCGAGGCGGTCGCGACGGTCTGCACATTGCTCGAGGCTTCCTCGGAGGCCTCGGCGGCCGTCTTCACCTGCGTGTTGGTCCGCTGCGAGATGGCAGACATTTCGTCCGATGTGCTGCGCATCTGGCCGGCGGCATCCATGAGCGCCGTGAGCGCCTCGCCGATCTGGCTTTCGAACGCGCCGATGGAAGCCTCGATGGTCTTCTGGCGTTGCGTCGCCTGGCTGTTGCGATCGCGCTGCTCGCTTTCGATGCGCATCTTTTCCTCGCCGTTCTGCTTGAACGTCGCGAGCGCGCCGGCGAGCGCGCCGATCTCATCGGTGCGATCGGAGAACGGCGCCTCGGCCGAAAGATCGCCGGCCGCGACCCTGAGCATCGCATCCTTGATCGCGTGCAACGGATTGAGCACCCGGCGGCGCACCACCGTCAGGCTGCCGATCGCAAAAGCGAGCGCGGCGGCCAGCAAGGCAAGCTGGATCACCAGGTCATGCTGCGCTGCCCCGTGGAGATCGACGGCGCGCTGCTTCGCGGCGTCGAGCGCGGCCTCTGCCACCGTGAGGAGGCTTGCAAGGTGTCCGACCGTCACAGGCGCCCATTCGCTCGCGGTCATTTCCGGCTTCTTGCCCGCGAGGACGGCGGCCAAAAGGCGGTCGCGCAACGCGATGTAGTCGGCCGCGAAATAGACCGCATTGGCCTTGGCGATCGCCTCGGTGACGCCCGCGGGCAGCGGCGTTCCGGAGGCCATGCCTTCGAGCGCCTGCCAGGCCGCCGCGGTGCCGCCGACGTGGCCGGCGTACTTGGCGGCCATATCCGGCAGCGCGTGCCCGGCGACCATGCTGTTCGAGACCAGCACGGAGGCGTCGCCGCCTTCGTTGCGCACGATCCAGGCGAGCTCCTTCATCGTCATCAGTTGATCGACGAGCGGATCGCTCAGCTCGACGGCCGCGAACATCCGTGCGGACATCTTGTCGAGCGTGTCCAGGAGCTTCTGCGAGACCGCCATGTATTCGCTCACCAGCGCGTCGCGGCGGCCCGCCCGCGGCTTGCTGAAGGCGTCCCAGGATTCGGTTTCCAGCGCATTGAAGCTCTTGATCTCCTGCTGCAGGTCCGCAAGCAGCGCGTCACGATCGGCGAAGTCGATCGTCGCGGCAAGGTCGGCTGCGGTCTGCAGCGCCGGCAGCTCGGCCTCGCGGATGCCCTTGATGTAGGGCGCGACATCGGGAGCGATCGTCTCGTCCGCCTTGAGGGTGCGGAAGGTCGACGCCCGGTCGGTGCGCAGATTGTGCATCGCCTTGAAGGCGAAGCGCGAAGCGTCGGCGACCGTCTCGATATGGCCGGTGGAGGTAAGTCGCTGCCATGAATCCCAGGCGCGTGCCGCGAGCATCAGGACGACAAAAAAGGCGATGAAGGCGATCGCCGAGCTGAGCAGGGTGTTGACGGACAGACGATTCCACATGGCAGCAAATCTCCCAACCACACGGCCATTGATTGGCCAGTTGCGTGAAGATTGCGTTATTCAGTTAATGGTTGCGGCGCCGGCGCGGCGTGGCTGCGTCGGCCGCGCTGTTGCAAGCGCGTTGCGCCCCTGCCGCCCGGTACCTCGCCGCAAGGAACGCGAGCACCGATCACACGCGCCGGTTGCGCGCCTTGAGTCGCCGCCTTAGCGGACCGGCGGCTGCTCGATCTGGGCGTAGACCGTTTCGGCAACCTTGTGCAGGCGGTCGCGGGTCGCTTCGCTGCTCACCACATAGGCGATATCGCGGTCCGACCAGTAGAGCGCGCCGACCGGTCCGTCCGAGTTGTAGCGCAGCGCCGTGTCGGGCGTATTGGTGCGCGTGCTGTAGAGCGTGAAGCGCTCGCCCGAAACGCTTTCATACATGAAGAACGCGGCGGCGCCGCCGTTCGGCCCCGGCAGCAGCCGGCCGCCGACGAGCTTCAATCCGACCGGCGCCAGATTGGGAATGCGCAGGTCGTAGCCGACGCGCTTGGAGAGCCACTGCACCAGATGCGCTTCCTCGCTGCCGGGCACTTCCACCGGGTGGCGAACCTCGACCACGTAGAGCTTGTAGGCATCGAGCGCATCGGTCGTCAGCGTCGCCGCCGGGCGCGACGGCGCCGCGATCGTGCGCGCCATCCATCCAGCGAAACCGCCGATGAGGAAGGCGGCGATCGCGACGGCGGCCGCCATGCCGCGCCATGAGCGGCCGGCGCGCTCGATCTGACGCAGGCTCAGCCGCGCCGGCACGGGTTCGGTCGCGACCGCGCCGTAGCGCGTGCGAATGGCGTCGGCGAGCGAATGCCACGCATTGACGCGGGTCATGTCCTCGGGATGGTTCGCGAGCCAGGCCTCCACCGCCGCCTTGCGGTCCGGCGCGAGCTCGCCATCCACGTAGGCATGCAGCTCTTCTTCGCTCACGGGCAGATCGCGATCTATCATCGTGCCACCTCTTCTTCACCCGGTCTCTACTTCACGCGGCGGAGCGCGGGGCGCTCGCCGTCGAGAAAAGCCTTGATTTGCCCGCGCGCGCGCGCGAGCCGCGACATCACGGTACCGACCGGCACGCCCTGCACCTCGGCAACCTCGCGATAGGTGAGGCCTTCGAGCACGACGAGCAGCAGTGCGGCGCGCTGTTCCTCGACCAGGCTCGCGAGCGCCCGCTCGATGTCGCGCGACCCGGCCTCGGGCCCGGACATGTCGGGCGCATCGTCGTCGCCGAGCAGCGTGATGACGGGCCGGCGCGCGAGCGAGCGCAGTCGGTTGCGGTTGAGATTGGTCAAGATCGTGTACAGCCAGCTGCGCACGTCGCCGCCGTGAAACAGATGTTCGGACCGCAGCGCCCGCACCAGCGTATCCTGCACGAGGTCATCGGCCGTCTCCGCGTCACGCGTCAAAGCCCGCGCGTACCGGCGCAATGCCGGTATCGCCGCCTCGACGCCGCTCCGGAAACTGCTCACCCGATCGTCCCCACAGGTCCGTGCCGGCGACCCGCCTTCACTGCGCTTCGACGGACAAGTGAGCGAGCCCGCCCTGGCTCCAGCGACTGCGAGCGACCCGCCGCCATCCGCGTCCCCGAATGCGGCGCTGCTCGTAATGTCAAACACCGGCGCCGCCGCACTATTCCGGCGAGCATGTTGCGGTTGACGCGGTTTCGCCGGCGCGGTTGAAGGGGTGCGGGCCCCATGCGATAGGCTCGCCAGCGCGTTTCGCTTAAGCCAAGATACACATCGGCGCGTCGCGCAACCGAAACGAGGAACGTCATGCCTGAAACCGTGGGGCGCATCCGCGGCGAGCAAGGTCTCATCATCGGGATGGCGGACAATCGCTCTCTCTTATGGGGTATCGCCAAGGCGGCTCGCGCGCAAGGTGCCGGATTCGACACCGCGGCTCTCCGGCGCTGACGCATGGACGCGATGGCGCAGCCGCTCCTCTATTTCATTCGCCACGGCGAGACCGACTGGAACGTCGAAGGCCGGCTGCAGGGCCAGCACGACACGCCCCTCAACAAGGTCGGCCTCGGTCAGGCCGTTCGCTGCGGCGACATCCTGCGCGCGCTGCTCGCGCGCGACGGCCGCGATGCGCAAGATTTCGATTACGTGGCGAGCCCGCTGTCGCGCGCGCGCAAGACGATGGAGCTGGTGCGCACCGAGCTTGCGCTCGCCCCGACGGATTATCGCACCGACGCTCGCCTGGTCGAACTGTCGTTCGGCCGCTGGGAGGGGTTCACATATGCCGAGTTGAAGGCGCGCGAGCCCGACGTACTGGCGCTTGCGGCGCGCGAGCACGGCAAATGGGCCTTCGTGCCGCCCGGCGGCGAAAGCTATGCCGATCTGCTCGTGCGTGTGAGCGCATGGCACGCGACGGTCACGCGCGACACGGTGGTGGTGGCGCACGGCGGCGTCGCGCGCACGCTCATCGTCCATTTCGGGGTCGAGCCGACGGCGGCGGCGCCGGTTCACGGCATCGAGCAAGGCGTCGTCTATTCGTTCGCGCCGGGGCTTTTGCTGCGCTTCGCCTAAAGCGCAATGACTTTTCCTCGACTCGGCATCACGCTTTAGCCCGTTGTTTGAGCATGATCTTTTCCGAAAACCGGTATCCACCCCCGATCACGTCGGGGGCAGGCCTTTTTCGGGATCATGCTCTGGGCTCCTCATTGTCCCGGCTTGCGGATCTTGTAGAGCCGGAATCGATCGCCGCTGTAGAGGAGCGTGAGGACCTCCGGGGCGGGGTTGCTGAAGTCGTCCGCCGCATACATGACGTACAGATAATCGAACTTTTCCTGCCATTGCTCCCAATAGGGCGGATCCCCCGCGAGTGCCTCCGCGGCGTCGTCATCCTTGAGGTCGTCGACGGACGGCAGCTCGGTGTCGGTGCTCTCGGCGAGCTGGCGGAAGGCGGGCCGCACCGACATGATCTGCTTGCCGGCAAAGACGAACGTATCGGCGACGAGCGCGGAACGCTCGATGATGGCGAGGCACCCCGTATGCGCCAGCCCGTAGTCGAGCGCATCGATGTCCGAGGTGTCATCCGACTGGGCGACCAGCACGCGCGCGCCGCGCTGCGCGATGAGCTTCGTGGATGCCCGTACCTGCGCCTCCTGGCGCGACAGCGCGAACCAATTGACGCCGACCTCCGTCATGCGCACGGCAAGCACGAAGCACAGCGCAAGGACGATCCCGTAATCCGCGCGTCGGCTCGGGACCTGCAGGCGCGTGAACGCGAGCGCGATCAGGACGATCGCAATGGGCAGGCGCTGATCTACCAGATAGGCGGTATGGGTGACGTTCGGTATCGCGAGATAGACGGCCGAACCGAGGCCGAGCACGAGCCAGCACGATGGATGAACCCGCAGTTGGCCTAGAGCCGCCGCCCATGCGAGCACCGCGATGATGGCGGCGCCAAGGGCGAGGTCGGTGAAATCCGAGTAGGCGCTGATGATGTAGTAGAGCCCGTCGAGCTTGGCCGACCATGACCACTCGTTCTGTCCCGAAAGCTCCCAGGTGGGGCTTGCGACGAGCAGCGCAAGGACCGGCAGGAACGGCAGGCCGGTCGCCACGAAATCGAGGAGGCGCGGCGCGATCGGTGCTGAGCGCTGCTGCCACAGCCGATGCAGCTCGAATGCGAGGAGCGCGAGCCCGTAAACGCCGACCGCGAAGATGTGACTGAGGAAGAGGGCGAGTGCAAACAACGTCGATGCCGCGAGACGCCAGGGCCACCACCGGTCACGCAGCGCGACCCATGCGGCCATCGCCCACAACGCGAGCCCGACGCCGAACCAGTAGTTCACGAGCCCGATGAGAAAAATATGATTGTAGAGCAGGGGCAGCGCCGCAAGCCCGATCGCGGGCCAGCCGCGGAACAGGGCGCGGTTGAGCGCGAACACCCCGCTCGCTACCAGCAGAACGCAGAGCACCGTGAAGGCCTGGCCGGCGCGATAGATGTCCATCACCCGCGCGAACACGGGGACGACCAAGTCCATCACCAGGTTCGGGATGATCTGCCAGTGGATTTCGTAGTAGCGCGCGAGATCCGGGTCGGATCCGATGGTCGCGATGACGTGCATCCGCGCGAGGTGGTTCGGATAGTCGGCGAGCGGGGCGATGGGAAAGATCAGAACGGGCGCGAGCGCGAGCGCTGTCGCAACTCCGAGCACAGCAAGCATGGCCCTCCCGGAGGAGGAAAGAAGAGCCTGCGGCAAGATGCCAATCGCTTTCTTTGTCCTGGCCGGCCGCCCGGTATGGCCTGCGTATGCTCGATCATCTCTCAATTATCAGCCGGCGTGTCAATCGCGCTGTGGCACGCGCGGGCCCGGCGGCCGGTGTATTTCGCCCGGCATGCCGCGATTGTTGAACGTTCAGGGCCCGGACTTGCGGATCTTGAAGAGCTTGAAGCGGTCGCCGCTGTAGACCGGGATCAGAAGGTCCGGGAAGGGATTGGGTTCGTCTGGCGCCGTGTACATGAGGTACAGATAGTCGAAATTCTTCGGCCACTGCCGCCAATACTCGCCGGTGCCTTCGGGCGGCGCCGTCGTCTTGCTGGCCGCCGCCAGCTGCTCGATCGTCGGCAGGTCGCCGTCGACCAGCTCGGCGATCCGCCGATACGCCGGCCGCACCTCCATGATCTGCTTGCCGGGAAACACGAACGCGTTGGCGACGAAGGCGGAGCGTTCGATGATCGCGAGGCAGGCGGCGTGCGCCAGCGCGAAATCGAACGCCTCGTTGTCGGAGAGCCGGTCCGATTCCCCGACCAGCACGCGCGCGCCGCGCTGCTCGATGAACCGGGTCGAGGCGCGCGCGTCGGCGGCCTCGCGCGACAGCTCGATCCAGTTGAAGCCGACCTCGGCGATGCGCGTGGCGAGCAGCAGGGCCAGCAGAAGCGCGATGCCGTTGCGCATGAGCGCACGCGGCACGTCGAGCGAGATGAATGCGATTGCGACCAATAGGAAGGCGGCGGGAAGCCGCTCGTCGGCGACGTAGGTGTCGAACAGGATATTGGGCATCGCGAGGTAGACGAGCGCGCCGATAGCGAACAGGACGAAGCCAGCCGGATGCACCTGCAGCTCGCGGCGAACCGCCGTCAGCGCCAGCAGCGCCGCGATGACCGCCACCAGCGTGAAGTCGACGACGTCGGAATAAGTGCCGATCGCGAAGTACAGGCCCTCCAGCTTTGCCGGCAGCGACCACCGGTTCGTGCCGGCGAGGCCGAGCGTCGGACTTGCCAGGAGCAACGGCACGAACAGGAGGAACGGCAGGCCGGCCGCGGCGAAGTCGGCGAGGCGCAGCCCGAGCGGCGCCGAGCGGCGCTGCCGCAGGCGCCACAGCTCGAACGCGAGCAGCGTCATTGCGTAGATGCCGGCGGCGAACAGGTGACTAAAGAAGAGAGCAATCGCGAACAGCGTCGACGCCGAAAGGCGCCACGGCCACGCTCGATCGCGCAGCACGACCCACACCGACGTCCCCCACAGCGCGAGCCCGACGCCGAACCAGTAGTTCATGTATCCGAGGAAGAAGATGTGATTGTAGAGGAAGGTGAGCGCCGCCATGCACGAGACCGACCAGCGACCGAACAGGACGCGGTTCAACGTAAAGATCCCGGTTGCGACCAGCGCGAGGCAGACGACGGCATAGATCTGGCCGGCGTGATAGATGTCCACGACCCGCGCCAATGGCGGCACGACGATGTCCATGACCAGATTGGGGATGATCTGCCAATGGATCTCGTAGTAGCGGGCGAGATCCGGATCGCCGGCGATTGTCCCGATCACGTGCATGCGTGCCAGATGGTTCGGGTAGTCGGCGAGGGGCAGCAAGGTGAAAACCAGAACCGGCGCGAGCGCGAGCACGGTCGCAAGGCCGAGTGTCATGATCGTCCCGGAGGAAGCCGGGATGGCAGGCGACGACACGACCTTGGGCCGGTTCGGCCGAGGTTGCTCTGATTGGCCCGCGTCAATCATGTCCCCAACTCGCAACTCCGCGGTCGCTCGCCTATGCAAGCCCGGCACCAAAGGCGCCGTGGTGTCAACCCGTTTGACGGATCGGCAGATCATGAGGCGATATGGCGATCGCGATCCGACGGAGCCCTCGATGGTGAAGCCACCCAAAGTCCTGCCGGCCTTGGCCGCGGTCCCGGGCGTCGCCTATCTCGCGATCTCGGTGGTGGTCATTGCAGCGCTCGGGTGCAGGATCGGCGCCGAGTACAGTTTCAACGTCAATGAGGGCTGGAACGCCTATTGGGCGAGGGCCGCATGGACCGGTGCGGATCTCTATCCGCCGCTCGCCGGCCTCAAGCTCAACAACTATCTGCCGGTCTGGTTCTATCTCACGGGGGCGCTCGGGTCGCTGGTCGGCGACAATATCCGCGCCGGCCGGGCGATTGCGGCCGCAGCCCTGCTGCTCGACGGGGCCGTCATATCGCTGATTGCCCGCGAGATCGTCGGTGCGCACAGGGGCTGGTGGCTCGCCGGGACGGCTTTCGTCGCGCTGTTCGGCCTCTTCCACCAGGACTACGCGGCGGCCGATGACCCGCAGATCCTGGCGAGCCTGTTCATGCTCATTGCGCTGTGGCGCGTGATCCGCACGATCGACACATCGCCGCCGCTCGCCATGTGGGCAGGCGTGGTCCTGCTGATGGTCCTTGCCGGGCTCATCAAGCACAACCTCGTTGCGGCGCCGCTGAGCATCGGGCTGTTTCTGCTCCTTTACGGCCGTTTCCGCGCCTTCATCAGCTTTGCTGGCCTCTCGATCATCACGGTGGCCGTTGCCTGCACTTGCCTCTATCTCGCCTACGGCAAGAACATCTTCGCGCTGCTGCTGCTGCCGCGGCCATACCGTATCGGCGTCGCCTGGTCGCAGAGCCTCGAGCAGTTCAAGCAATACGGCCTGCTCCTCGCGGTTATTCCATTCCTCGCCTTGCGTTCCGACGCGAAGACGCGCCTCATCCTGATCTATGCGGTGGTCGCGCTTGTCCTCGGCGTCGTTCTTTCCGGCGGCGACGGCGTCGACGTCAACGTCTTTTTCGATCTGCTCTTCTGCATTGCGATCGGCCTCGGCGTCATGGGTGCCGCCGTGGCGCAGTATGTGCGCAACGATGCAGCGCCATCTGGTCTGCGCTGGGCGGCGGTGGCCGGCTGGGGCGCAATCACTCTGCTGTCGCCGTGGATCGCCGTGCCGTCGGCGCGCGACGGGATCGCGGACGCGTTCGCCGCCGTGACGGAGGCGGCCTACGCCGATGATCTGCAATACGTTCGCGCAACGCCTGGGCCGGTCGTCTGCCGCGATCCGACGCTGTGCTACTGGGCGGGCAAGCCGCTCACGCTCGACCTCAACAACATCCGCAGCATTGCGTTCGCGGCGCCGGCGCTCGAGGACGAGGTCGTAGCGCGAATCGAGGCTTGCGAATTTCCACTCATTCAGCTCGGCGAGGATTGGAACGATCGCGACAACGGCCCGCTGACCGATCGCATCCGCGCGGCGATCGAAACACGGTACAAGCAGGTGCGGACCACGCAATACGGACTTTACTGGCGGCCCAATTGCGGATGAAGCCCCCGCCAGCTCAGCTCGGCTTGACCACCTTGTAGAGCTGGAAGCCCGCGCCGTCGTGAATGAGCTTGAGGCGGTCGGGCGCCGGATTTTCCGCTTCCTCGTCGGTGAACAGCACGTAGACGTAGTCGAAGCGCTTTTCCCAGCCGTGCCAGAACACCTTGTTGTCGTCCACGTGCTTGGCGGCCGACAGCACGACCTGGTCGATGGTGGGCGGTACGCCGTCCTCGGTGTCGACCTGGCTGCGATAGGCGGGCCGCACGTGCATGACCTGCTTGCCCTCGACCGTGAACGCGGTCGTCACCAGCGCCGAGCGCTCGATCATGGCGAGGCAGGGCGCATGGACGAGGCCGAGGTCGCCCACCTCGGCGATCGAATCATCCGCATAGACGACCAGCACGGTTGAGCCGCGCTTGATGCGCTTGACGGAGTCGCGGAACTCCTGCGTGGTGCCCGACGTGCCGGCCCAATGGGAATCGACCTCGACGACGCGCACGACGACGAGAATGAACAAGAGCGCGAGGAAGCCGCGCCGCACCAGCCGATGGCCCATGTCGATGTTGAGGCACGCGATGATCAGGAACGCGAGCGCGATCGGCAGGCGCTGGTCGGCCATGTAGGTCGCGAACATCATGCGCGGCAGCGCCATGTAGACGGCGCCGCCGACGAGCAGCAGCATGATGCCGACGAGATGGAAGCGCAGCAGGCGCTGGCGCAGCGCCCAGGCGGTGCCGACCACGAAGGCGCCGATCAGCATGAAGGCGACCGTGTCGGAATAGACCTCGACGACGTATTTGAGGCCGTCGATCTTGCCGAGCGGCTCCCATACGTTCTGCCCCGACAGGCTCCAGGTCGGGCTCATCAGCAGCATCGGCAGCGCCGGCAGGAACGGGATCCCGGTGGCGCAGAAGGCGACGAGGCGCCGGCCGAGCGGCTGCGTGCGGCGGCTCCACAGCCGGCCGCTCTCGATCGCGAGCAGTGCGACGCCATAGACGCCGAGCGCAAAGAGGTGACAGAAAAACAGCACGATGACGAAGACCGCCGAGGTCGCCATGCGCCACGGCCAGCGCCGCTCGCGCAGCGCGACCCACGCCGCGGTCGCCCACAGCGCGATGCCGATGCCGAACAGGTAGTTCATGACGCCGGTCAGGAAGGCGTAGTTGTAGAGCAGCGGCGCGACGATCAGCGGCAGCAGGGACCAGCGCCGGAAGAGGGCACGATTGAGCGCGAGCGTGCCGGAGAGCATCAGGGCAAACGTGACGATCGTGAACACCTGGCCCGCCTTGTAGATGCCGATCATCTGCGCGAGCGGCGGCACGACGAGGTCCATCATCAGGTTGGGAACGATCTGCCAGTCGATCTCGTAGAAGCGCGCGAGATCGGGATCGGAGCCGATCGACGCCATGACGTGCATGCGCGCGAGGTGGTTGACGTAGTCCTCGATCGGCGGCAGCGGCTGCGTCAGGATCGGGATCGACACGAGCATCAGGAGGGCGCCGCACAGGACCGCGACCTGCGTTGCCGAGAAGCTCGCGGCGCGCCGCAGCTGCCGCGGCGGCGTGATGTCGATCGCGGCGAGCGCCGAGGCCGCGAGCACGACCAGCGTCCGGCGCAGACTGCCGGCCGGCCGCGCTTGATCGAACGCGTTGTGACTTGTCACGACAACTGCCCCCCGCACCGCACCGATTAGCGCACGTCCTGGTCGGCGAACCGGCATCCACCCGCGCCGGGACCTGCGCTGGCCCACGCGGAATCAACTAAAGCTTTCCGCGCCGCTTTTCAAATAATTTTGCGGCAATTCCCCTTGAATTACTTGACCTTAACAAACGTTCATCGAAATCATCGGCGTATTGGAACTGAATAAACGCCCGTTCAGGACAAGCTGAACGACCGTTCAGCCTGACGACCGCTCCAGCGCGCGCCCGCGTCGATCCGCGATCAACGTGTCAGCGGTCGTCCGCATTTGACCACCCGGATCACGCGGGCTACGACAGCCACCACCGATCTCGGGCCTGCCCGAGATCGGTATTTTAAATGCGCAGATCGGGTAGACCCGATCTGCGTGGGCTAACCTCATGTCCCACAACACGTTCGGCCATCTCTTTCGCGTCACGACCTTCGGCGAGAGCCATGGGCCGGCGATCGGCTGCGTGGTCGATGGATCTCCGCCGCGCATTCCGCTCAGCGAGGCCGACATCCAGCCTTATCTCGACAAGCGGCGGCCCGGCCAGTCGCGCTACACCACGCAGCGGCAGGAACCCGACACGGTGAAGATCCTCTCCGGCGTGTTCGTCGACGAGGCGAGCGGCGCGCAGGTCACGACCGGCACGCCGATCGCGCTCGTGATCGAGAATGTCGACCAGCGCTCGAAGGACTATTCGGACATCAAGGACAAGTATCGGCCGGGCCATGCCGACTACACTTACGATGTCAAATACGGCCTGCGCGACTACCGCGGCGGCGGACGCCAGTCGGCGCGTGAGACCGCGACGCGCGTGGCGGCCGGCGCGATCGCGCGCAAGATCGTGCCCGGCCTCAGCGTGCGCGCGGCGCTCGTGCAGATGGGGCCGCATGCGATCGACCGCGGCCGCTGGGATTGGGACGAGGTCGACAGGAATCCGTTCTTCTGTCCGGACGCCGAGCGGGTGACGTTCTTCGCCGAGTATCTCGACGGCGTGCGCAAGTCCGGCTCCTCGGTCGGCGCCGTCATCGAGGTCGTGGCCGACGGCGTGCCGGCCGGCCTCGGCGCACCGGTCTATGGCAAGCTCGACGGCGATCTCGCGGCGGCGCTCATGAGCATCAACGCCGTCAAGGGCGTGGAGCTCGGCGCGGGCTTTGCGGCCGCGGCGCTGACCGGCGAGGAGAACGCCGACGAGATGCGCATGGGCAACGACGGCCGCCCGCGCTTCTTGTCCAACCAGGCGGGCGGGATCCTCGGCGGCATCTCGACCGGCCAGCCGGTCGTCGCGCGTTTCGCCGTCAAGCCGACCTCGTCGATCCTCACGCCGCGCAAGACCGTGGATCGCTACGGCAACGAGACCGAGATCTCGACCAAGGGCCGCCACGACCCGTGCGTCGGCATCCGCGCGGTGCCGATCGGCGAGGCGATGGTCGCCTGCGTGATCGCCGACCACTTCCTGCGCCATCGCGCGCAAGTGGGCGAGGGCACGGCGTGGCCGTTTAAGCGGTAGCCCGCATGGAGCGAAGCGGAATGCGGGGACGCCGGTCCCGGATTTCGCTTGCGCTTCATCCGGGCTACCAAACCCCCGGCAGCAGCCGCCAGCGTACGCGCCGCGCATAGTCGTCGTAGCCCGCAAGGTTCTCGCGCAGGACGCGCTCCTCGAGCGGAATGCGCACTGCCAGCAGGATGTACCAGGCGGGCGCGAGCGCAAGACCGTAGGCGGAG
>DATBZM010000038.1:0-23575 GCA_036513175.1 Xanthobacteraceae bacterium
ATCATGTGGCGTAGGTACATGCGCCATCAGAACCGCCTCCGCAGCCAAAGAAAATACCCAAGGTCGTCACTACACGCTCAAATCGGCGCCGCGCACCCGCTAACCGATTGATCGGACTCACCCAGCCTCGCCGAAAACAGCAAAAACCGCCCTCAAACTGCGCAAGTTGGGCTAACTCCGTGTGATCCGTCTTTGTTTGGCGCATGTCCTTGTCGGCGAACCGGTATCCACTTCGCCGGGACATGCGCTATACGCTACACGAAGACGACGCGTGAGACAGCCGTGATGCTGCGACAAGAAATTTGCAGGAGGAGAAAACGATGCCGAAACGCGCAGGCGCGCTGGCGCTGCTGGGGGCGGCCATGATGGCGACCTCGGCCGCCGCGCAGACGACCGATTTCAAGATCGGCATCTCGGAGCAGGTCAACACGGTGCTCGCCATGTGGATGGCGGACGCGGCCGGGCTCTACCGGGCGCAGGGCCTCGACGTGCAGATCATCAACATGAATGGCGGCAGCCACGGCGCGCAGGAGCTCGCCGCCGGCAACATCGACGTGATGCATGTGGGGCTCTCCTCGGTGGTGCGGCTCAATCGCGGCGGCGCCAACCTGCGCTTCATCGCCTCGCTCAGCAACGTCATCCGCTTCACCTTCTTCTCCGCGCCGAACGTCAAGGCCGCCGCCGATCTGCGCGGCGGCGCGGTCGGGGTCAGCACCTTCGGGTCGGAAAGCGACGCGACCGTCACGCTCGCGCTGCAGCGGCTCGGGCTCACGCGCGCCGATGTGACGCTGCGCGAATACGGCGGCGGCATGAATCGCATCGAGGCCGTGCAGTCCGGCGCCATCAAGGCGACGGCCGTCAACGAGCCGGTGACCAGCATCGCGCGCGAGCGCGGGCTCTATCCGCTGGTCGACCTCGCGGCCGAGAACATTCCGTGGCTGTTCAGCGGCGTGGTGGTGAAGAAGGACTACCTCGACAGCCATCGCGACGTGCTCCTGCGCTTCGTGCGCGCGACCGTCGAGGGAAATTACATCGCGCTCACCGACGAAAAGCGCGCCAAGGAGGTGCTGGCCAAGGGCGCGCACATCCAGACGACAAAAATCCTCGACATCAGCTATGCGGACTTCAAGCAGCAGTCGCCGCCCGATCTCGTTCCGGTGCGCGCCGGCGCCGACAACATCATCGCCCAGTTTCCCGCCGACGTGAGCCGCAAGGTCGAGGACTATGTCGATACGTCCCTGCTCGACGAGCTCAAGAAAGACGGGACGCTCGCGGCGCTGCAGAAGAAATATGGGCACTGACAATGAGCGGATCCGCGGAATTCGCGCCCGGCAACTACCGCTTCATCCCGGCGGTCTTCCAGTATTCGGGCGGGGTCGCGGCGAGTGACGGCTACGCGATCGAGCGCGTGCGCTTCCGCGCGCCCGTTGCGCTGCGGGAAGGCTTTGCCCGCATCGAGCGCATGATCGGCGAGGCCGGCCGCCCGCTCACGTCATTCTGCGCCTGCGAGCTGCGCTCGCCCGCGCCCTTCACCGAGTCCGGCTTTCGCGCCTTCAACGAGATCTACGTGGTCACGCTGCGCCAATGGGGGCTGTTCGACGGCACGATCAATCCGGTGGCGCGCAGCAACGTGTGCCCGCAGATCGCGCCGCCGCGCGAGCCGTCGTTCCACGCCTTCTCGTTCACCGTGCCGGCGTCGCAACCGGGCAAGAGCTTCGTGATCGCCGGCAGCGGCGAGGCGCGCGAGGGCGGCGCGAGCTACCGCGAGCGCACGGTGCGGCGCGGCGAGCAGACCCCCGACGCCATGCTCGAGAAGGCGCGCTACGTGCTGGGCGAGATGGAGCGCCGGCTCGGCATTCTCGGCTTCGCCTGGGCGGACACCACCGCGACGCAGGTCTACACGGTCTACGATCTCCATCCCTTTTTCGCCGACGAGATCGTGTCCCGCGGCGCCGCGCGCGCCGGCCTGACCTGGCACTTCTGCCGGCCGCCCGTGCAGGATCTCGACTACGAGATGGACTGCCGCGGGGTGAGTGTCGAGCGGGTCGTCTGAACGGACACCTCGTGTCCCGGGCGCAGCGCAGCGCGAAGCGGTGCGCTGCAGAACCGGGACCCACACTATGCGGCCCTGGGTCCCGGCTCTGCGGTGCAGCGCTGCGCGCTGCGCCTTGTCCGGGACACGAGGCGGAATTTACTGCGGCTTAATGCCAGCCCTGAGGACCACCTCCCGCCACTTCGCGAGGTCGTCCCGGATGCGCTCTCCCAGCGCTTCCGGCGTGCCGGTCTCGACCTCGACGCCCTGTTTCGCCAGCAGCGCCACCACGTCGGGATCGCGCATCACGAGGCTCATATACGCGTTGAGCCGGCGGACGATCGCGGGCGAGACGCCGGCCGGAAACACGAGGCCGGTCCACAGCCCGGCCTCGTAGCCCGCAAGGCCGGACTCGGCGAGCGTCGGCACGTCCGGCAGCATGGCGTTGCGCCTGAGCCCGGTGGTCGCGAGCGCGCGCAGCGTGCCGGCGCGGACCTGTGGGAGCGACGGCGCGATGGTGCCGAACAGGATCTCGATGCGGCCCTGCATCAGGTCGATCATCGACTGCTCGGTGCCGCGATAGGGCACGTGGTTGATGTCGACGCCCGCCATGGTGGTGAACAGTGCGCCCGCCAAGTGCGCCATGGTGCCGACGCCGGCGGACGCATAGTTGAGCGCGCCCGGCTTAGCTTTGGCGAGCGCGATCAGGTCCTTGACCGAGTGGGCGTCGAGCCCGGGCGTCACCAGCAGCACGAAGGGCGAATAGGCAAGCATGCCGACCGGAGTGAAATCCTTGACCGGATCGTACGCGAGCTTGACGCCGAGCGCCGCGGTGGTCGCATGCGAGGTGGTGTTGGCGAGCTCGAGCGTGTAGCCGTCGGGCGCCGCCCGCGCCACCATCTCGGTGCCGACGACGGTCGAGCCGCCCGGCTTGTTCTCAACCACGATCGGCTGGCCGAGCCGCTCGGACAGCTTCTGCGCGACGATGCGCGCAATGACGTCCGAACCGCTGCCGGCGCCGAACGGCACGATCAGACGGATCGGACGCTGGGGCCAGGTCAAGACGTTCGTGGCCGGCTGCGCGGCCGCGGCGCCCGCGAACGCGAGCGCCGCCACAAGGAATTTCGCCAATCGACCGATCATGCAATCGCCTCCGCCTCGCGCAGGCTTTCGATCAACGACGTGCGCAGCAGGAAGGCGCGGGCGAGCTTCGGATCCTCGGCGGTGCGGCGCAGCTCGTCGTGATTGCGCGCGCGCACGGCCGGATCCTTCTCGGCGAGCAGCTTCTTGTTGCGCATGGTCTGCGCCTGCGTGTGCGCCAGCGCGACGTGGCGGCGCTGGCGCTCGTAGCGGTCGAGTTGATCCTCGGAAAGCTCGCCGCGCAGGATGCCGGCGAGCTTGTCGGCGAGGTTGAACGCATCGTGCACGCCGCTGTTCATCCCCATCGCGCCGATCGGACTGTTCACATGCGCCGCGTCGCCGGCGAGCATCGCACGGCCGGCGCGGAATCGCTGCGCGACGCGTTGATGCACCGTGTAGAGATTGCTGCCGACGATGGCGAAATCCGCGCCCGTCGGAAGGAGGCGCTGCAACCGCGCCTGCAGCGCTTCGGGACGGCAGATGGCCGCCTCGTCCTCGTCCGCGGCGGTCGGGAAATGCACCCGCCAGCGGTCAGGCGGGCCCTTCCAGTGAAACAGGTTCGACCATTCTGTGGGATCGGAAATGTAGTTGCGCTCGGTAAAACCGTGCCGGCGGAAATCGTAGGCGACCTCGATGTTGAGGGTGCGATCCGAATAGGTGAAGCCCTCGAACGCGATGTCGAGCTGCTTGCGCACGATGCTGCGCGCGCCCTCGGCGCTGACCAGATAGGCGCCCGCAACCGTCTCGGCCTCGCCCGCCGCATTCGTCACCTGCGCAACCACGCGGTCGGCGCCCTGCGTGAACGCCGTGAACGTGGTCGCGAGCCGCACGTCGATCAGCGGATGCGCCTGGGCGAGCTTTAGCGCCTCCTCGACGATCTTGATGCGCTCGCATTGCAGCACATAGGGAAACGCCGTGTCGTCGCGCAGATGAGCGTGATCGAACTCGGCGACCAGCCGGTTCTCGTGCCGGTCCCAGTAGTGGAAGAGCGGCGCCACGATGCCGCGCGGCTCGAGCCTCTTGTAGAGCCCGATCGCGTCGAGCAGCTCGAGCGTTGCCGGATGGTTGGTGCCGGCGCGCGGCACTTGCTCGAGGAAATTGTCGGGCCTGAGCTCCTCGACGACGACGGACGCAATGTCCTGCTGCGCGAGCCGCAGCGCGAGGCACAGGCCGACGGGGCCTGCCCCGATGACGATCACGCGGCTCAAGGTTCGTCATGCGCGGGCTTGACCCGCGCATCCACGTCTTGACGCCGAGAAAGACGTGGATGGCCGGGACAGGCCCGGCCATGACGGAGAAAACTGTCGCCGCTCAACTCTTCGCCACCACGTCCTTGACGGCGCCGGCCCAGCCCGTGTGCGTCAGGTCGAACACGATGCCGAGCGGGTCCTTGTACTTCGCCTCGTAGAACGAGCTCGCCGAGGTCGGACGGCCTGCCAGATACGTGCCGCCGGCGTCGACCACCTTCTTCTCGGCCTCGTCGAGGTCGTCGACCCACATGCCGAAGTGATAGATACCGATCTTCTCGGCATCGGTCTCCTTCTTGAGCAGCGCCACGTTGATGGTGCCGTCCGACATGTAGATGCCGCGCCGCGCCGTGCCCGCGCGTTTCATGTCGAAGGCCTGCTCGAAGAATTTCGCCGCCTCCTCGGGATCGGGAACGATGATGGCGATGTGGCGGAGCTTGGCCATGGGGACCCTTTCGCATGCTGGCGGGCGCAGCGGCGCGCCGGCCCGTCGCGACCATTTAGCCAAAACATCCGCCGTTGCGCAAACAGGGTGCGGCGTGCGCCGCCGCCGGGCGTTCAGGCCTCGTTGACGGCCGCGTGGAACGCGCGTTCCAGCATGCGCCGGCAGTCGTCCGCCTGCTGGCGCAGCGTGCCGTCGCAGCCATGGGCGATGTCACGCAGGTCGCGAATGGCGGCGTCGACCGCCGTGAAGAGGTCGATCTCGCTCCAGGGGGCCGATTCCACGGCTTTTTTCTTGAACGGAATCACATTGGACATGGCACGCCCCCGAATCACCAACACACGCGGAGGGCATTTGGCCTGCCAAAGGTTAACTGATGTTTGGCACCGCCTTTTGCCGGCCGGACGCCAGATACGCGGCGCCGCCGGCCACCACCCCGAGCGTGGCGCTGAGCGCGGTCGCGATGATCATCGGCCGCGGCGTGCCGTCGGCGATGATGCCGTAGAGCTGGGCGAACAGGGCGCCCGCGACCTGCTGGACGAAGACGCCGATGCCGGCCGCGGTGCCGGCCAGCCGCGGGATCGTCGCCATGGCGCCCGCCTGCGCGTAAGGGAGCGCGATGCCCTGCGCCATGGTGACGACGGCGCCCGGCAGGAAGAACATCAGCGGCGCCGGCGGCAGGGTCAGTAGCAATGCGGCCTGGACCGCGACGGCGGCGAGGCAGATGAGCGCGCCCGCGAGCACCATGGCCTCGGTCCGGGCGCCGTTGCCGAGGCGGCTCGAAATCATGGTTCCGCTCATGAAGCCGAGCGGCAGCAGCACGAAGTAGAGGCCGAACTCGGTCGCAGGGCGGCCGAGCAGCTCCTTCATCAGGGTCGCGGAGGCGGAGCCGACGATCAGGAATGTCGCGGTCGCAAACCCGGTCTGCAGCACCAGCGCCATGAACCGCGGCTGCGCCAGCAGCTCGCCGTAGCCGCGCAGCACGCCGCCGTCGGGGCTCGCGGCCGCCGCAGGCCGCGTCTCGTAGACCACCGCATAGACCGTCGCCGTGATGGCGGCGCCGGCGGCGAGCGCAAAGGCGAACACGCTGCGCCAGCCGAACGCGTCCACCAGAATGCCGCCGGCCGCCGGCGCGATCATCGGCCCGATCGCGTAGAACATCGTCAGATACGCGATCGCCTTGACGAGCCGCTCGGGCCCGTAGGCGTCGCGGGCGATGGTGCGCACGAGGGTGAGGCCGCAGCCGGCCCCGACCGCCTGCACGAGCCGGCCGAGCACGAGCATCGGCACGTTCACCGCCGCGGCCGACGCCACGGTGCCGACGAGAAACAGCATGAGCCCGGACAGCAGCACCGGCCGCCGCCCCAACCGGTCGGCGAGCGTGCCGTAGACCAAGGTCGCGACGCCCATGCCGAACACCGCGATCGAGAAGGTGAACTGGGCGAGCGCATCCGAGAGCCCGAATGCCGCCTTCACGGCGGGGATGGCGGGAAAGAACAGATGCACCGCAAGCGGCCCGATGAACGCGACCATGCCCAGCGCGAGGGCGAACGAGCGGCCGGGCGTGCGCGGCATGACGTTTCCTGTTGACGAGGCGCGAACCATCTCAAGCGCGGCGCGTGCTGGCAACCGCAAAAGGCGCACGTTCGCCGGCAAACCGGCATTCCGCGACGTGCACGCCATGCGCGCAAGTTCCCTCGCGATCGCGAGGATGATTGCCGAATTCTTGAATTCCTCTTGCCGCGATGTCGCGTGCCGAGTAGCTTTTCACAACTAGCGGTCGATAAAGCTCGATCGCGCGTGCCATACGGCAATGGTGTGGGGAGGCGAACCATGATTGCGCGACTTACCTTGTTCGGCGGCGGCCTGGTGCTGTGCGGCTCGTTGTTCTTCGCGACCGGTACGGCGGTCGCTGCGGATACGATCAAAGCCTCGACCGACCTGGGCCCGTTTCTGTCCCAGCTGAAATTCACCGATGACGGAAAGGCCTTTCGACCCGCGAACGCCAAGGTACCCTTGTCGTTCAGCGATCCACGCAAGAAGAACGAGATCGAGCGGATCCTCGTTGACCCGACGTATCATCCGGCCCAGACCGATCCTGCCAACGCGGATTTCTGGCTGCAGACTTCGTTTCTTTCGCCAAAGACCAAGAAATGGCGCAGCGAGACCGCGCTTTGCAATTGGAACGCGGACAAATCCCTCGCCGATTGCATGATCGAGGACGATGGCGGTCATTTCAACGTCGTGGTCAAGAGCCGGGCCGCAACCGTGAGCGAAAGCCATCTCGTTCTCGAGATTGCTCAGATCGGTGGATACAAGGGATTTCGCGTGGGCAGCTACGAGAGTCCAACCCAGGGGATCGTCGACGCAATCATGGTCGAGATTTCCGGATCGGCTCCGATCGATGCGCCGATCAACAACTTCGATCCAGGCCTGAAGTAGACGAAGAAGTGAGCAATGGCGGGACGCGTCGCCGGGCGTCCTGCCAACCCCCCTTGGCGCTACCTTTTCAGCTTGTACCCCGTCCGGAACATCCACCATACGATCGCGAGGCAAATCGCCAGGAACACGAACGTCATCGCGATGCTGATGCCGATGCTGACGTCGGCAATGCCGAAGAAGCTCCAGCGGAAGCCGCTGATCAGGTAGACGATCGGGTTGCACAAGGTGATCTTGCGCCAGAACGGCGGCAGCACGTGGGTCGAATAGAAGCTGCCGCCGAGGAAGCTCAGCGGCGTGATGATGAGCAGCGGGATGACCTGCAGCTTCTCGAACCCGTCCGCCCAGATGCCGATGATGAAGCCGAGCAGGCTGAACGTGACGGCCGTGAGCAGCAGGAACACCAGCATCCAGACCGGATGATCGATGCGGATCGGCACGAACAGGCCGGAGGTGGCGAGGATGATCAGGCCGAGGACGATCGACTTCGACGCCGCCGCGCCCACATAGCCGATGACGATCTCGAAGGCGGAGATCGGCGCCGACAGGATCTCGTAGATCGTGCCGACGAAACGCGGGAAATAGATGCCGAACGAGGCGTTGGTCGTGCTCTGGGTGAGCAGCATCATCATGATCAGGCCGGGCACGATGAACGAGCCGTAGCGCACGCCCTCGATCTCGGTGATTCGGGTGCCGATCGCAGCGCCGAACACGACGAAATAGAGCGAGGTCGAGATCACCGGCGAGACCACGCTCTGCAGCAGCGTGCGGCCGGTGCGCGACACCTCGAACATGTAGATCGCGCGGATGGCGCGGAAATTGATCGCGAGATTCATGAGGCGTTTCCTGACGCGGCTCCCGGCCGCGCATCCGATCCGGCTTGATCCTGCCGCACCAGGTCGACGAAGATGTCCTCGAGCGAGCTCTGCGTCGTCTGCAAATCCTTGAAGCGGATGCCGGCGCGCGCCAGGTCATCGAGCAGGTCGGTGATGCCGGTGCGGCCTTTCTTCGTGTCGTAGGAATAGACGAGCTCGCAGCCGTCGGCCGCGAGCGCGAGGCGATGCGCCTCGAGCGTCGCCGGCACGGCACCAAGCGGCTCGGCGAGCTGCAAGGTGAGCTGCTTCTTGCCGAGCTTGCGCATCAGCTCGGCCTTGTCCTCGACCAGGATCAGCTCGCCCTTGTTAATGACGCCGACGCGGTCGGCCATCTCCTCGGCCTCCTCGATGTAATGGGTGGTGAGGATGATGGTGACGCCGGAGGCGCGCAGCGCGCGCACGACCTCCCACATGTCCTTGCGCAGCTCGACGTCGACGCCGGCGGTCGGCTCGTCGAGGAAGAGGATCTGCGGCTCGTGCGCCAGCGCCTTGGCGATCATCACGCGCCGCTTCATGCCGCCCGACAGCGTGACGATCTTGGCATCCTTCTTGTCCCACAGCGAGAGGTCCTTGAGGACCTTTTCGACATAGGCCGGGTTGGCGCGCTTGCCCCACAGGCCGCGGCTAAAGCTCACCGTCTTCCACACCGACTCGAAGGCGTCGGTATGCAGTTCCTGCGGCACGAGGCCGATCATCGCGCGCACCGGGCGGTAGTCGCGCACGATGTCGCGGCCCGCGACCGTGACGCGGCCGGCGCTTGCCGTCACGATGCCGCAAATGATGCCGATGAGCGTGGTCTTGCCCGCCCCGTTCGGGCCGAGCAGGGCAAATATCTCGCCGGCGCGGATGTCGAGGTTGATGCGCTTGAGCGCCTGGAATCCGGTCGCATAGGTCTTCGACAGGTCGGCGACGCGGATGATCGGCTGCGCCGCAGGACCGGCCGGTGTAGAAGAATCAGACGCGGGGGTTGTTCGTTCGAGCATGCAAGAGATCCCGGCAATTCGCCGCAAGGGGTGTCGTTTGTCTTCCTTATTTGCCACCCCGGCAAGGCGGATGAAAGTGCGAGCCATGCGCCTCACGACGGTGTGTAGCGAGATGCCGCGGTGGCTGCGCGCGGCCGCGGCGGCCTGCGTGGTGCTGCTGTGGCATTCGGGTGGCGCGATCGCGGCCGATTCGGAAGCGATCGGCCCGGCGGCGCTGCGCTACACGGCGACATGCGCCCGCGCCGGCACGTTTCGCGCCGTCATCGACGTCGGCCACACCGCCGATGCGCCCGGCGCGACGAGCGCGCGCGGCGTGACCGAATACGAGTTCAACCTGCGGCTCGCGCGCAAGATCAGCGATGATCTCGTGGCGGCGGGCTTTGCCCGCACCGTCCTCATGGTGACGACCGAGGCGCCGCGCGCCGGCTTGTTCAAGCGCGCCGCGCACGCGAATGCGCTTCATGCCGATCTGCTTCTCTCCATCCACCACGACTCGGTGCCGGAGGCGATGCTGCAGACCTGGCAGTTCAACGGCGCGGAGCACCGTTATAACGACAGCTATCCGGGCCATTCGCTGTTCGTGTCGACCGAGCACGGCAACCGCGCCGACAGCCTCGCCTTCGCGCATCTCCTCGGCATGGCGCTCAAGGCGCGCGGGCTCACCTACACGCCGCACTACACGGACAAGATCATGGGCGAGCGACGGCGCGTGCTGCTCGACGCGAAAGCCGGCGTCTACGAGTTCAACAAGCTCGTCGTGCTGATGCAAGTGCAGATGCCGGCCGCCCTGCTGGAGGCCGGATCGATCGTCAATCGCGACGAGGAGGTGGCGCTGTCGACCCCGGAGCGGCAGGCGCTGATCGGCAGCGCCGTGGTCGAGGCGGTGGATGCGTTCTGCAAGACGCCAAAGCCGAAAACGAGTTCCGTGCCGTCATCAGCCCATGACGTTGGCCTGCTAGAGCGACTATGGCCGGGCAGCCGGCAGCGCAAAAAATAATTTTCCGCTCGCCCTTGCCAAGAGCAGCATTCGCAACTATCCTACACGTTTTTTCGCGGCCCTGGATGAACAGGACCCTGGACCGCAAAAAGGAACGCGCGACACTTCGCGCGCAGCAAAAGTGACGCCCATGAGTGACATGAGTCTGTTGTTCGAGTCTCCCCTTTCCGCTGGCGCAACGTGTGCCTGGCCACTGCGCTGGGGCGCGCCGACGGCCGCCGAACGCGGCCCGCTGATCGCGGCGCGCGATCCGCTGCAGCGCAACGTCATCGGCACCTACGCGGGCGTCTATTCGATCTATCGCGCGCTGGCGATCGCGGCGCGCGGCCTCGCCTCCAACCATCAGCCCGATCTCACCAACACGTCGCCGGCCGCGCGCATCGGCCCGCACCCGCAATGGGCCGGCGAGGACAAGATCGTCTCGCTCGATCCGTGGGGACACCTGGTCGGCGGCGACGCCTTTCGCGCGGAGCGCGCGCGCGGCATCGACATCCGCCCGACCATCGCGGTCACGCGCGCCCAACTCGACATGCCCGAGATCCGCACCGCCTTCGAGGCCGGCCGCATCAAGGCCGACGGCGACGTGGTCTCGCCGCAGGGGCTCGTGCGCGTCATGAAGGCCGCGATCGATCCGGTGTGGTATCTGCCCGGCGTCGCCAGGCGCTTCGGCATTGCCGAGAGCGATCTGCGCGAGAGCCTCCACGAGAACACCGGCGGCATGTTCCCCGAGCTGGTGACGCGGCCCGACCTCAAGGTCTTCTTGCCCCCGATCGGCGGCTCGACCATCTACTGCTTCGGCGATCCGCAGAAGCTCGGCGACACGCGCTACCCCCTTGCCTGCCGCGTGCATGATGAATGCAACGGCTCCGACGTGTTCGGCTCCGACATCTGCACCTGCCGGCCGTATCTCGCGCACGGCGTCGAGCTGTGCATCGAGATGGCGCAGGCGGGCGGCGCCGGGCTCGTCGTCTACAACCGCAAGGAAGGCCGCGCGCTCGGCGAGGTGACCAAGTTCCTGGTCTACAATGCGAGGAAGCGCGACCGCAACGGCGACACGCCGGACTCCTATTTCACCCACACCGAGGGCGTGGCCGGCGTGCGCGACATGCGCGTGCAGGAGCTGATGCCCGACGTGCTGCACTGGCTCGGCATCACCCATATCGACCGTTTCGCCTCGATGAGCGACATGAAGATCGATGCCCTCACCGAGGCCGGCATCACGATCGGCGAAAGCGTGCCGCTGCCGGACGGGCTGATCCCGACCGATGCGCGGGTCGAGATCGAGGCGAAGCTCGCGGCCGGCTATCGCGGCGGCAACGCGATCCACCTCGACGCGCCCGCGCTCGGGCGCGGCCTCGGCGAATGAGCGCGCCTGCGGCCGCGCGCACGGATGCGCCGGCCGAGCTGATCGCGCTGCGCAGCGCCGGCGCAGTGCGCGAGCGCTGCGCCCGCGTTTACGATTGGGTGGCGGCCGGAAATTCCGCGCACTTCACGCTCGACGAGGCAAAGCTCGACGATACGGCGGCGCTCGTCGCCGACGTGACGCGGGCGAGCTGTCCGGACCTTGCGATTCCCCAGCACAGCCGTTGGCGCCACTTCGCAGCCGGCGGTCACGACCGCTGGGCCGCGCTGCCGCTCGGCGGCTTGGATGCGCTCGAGCGGGCACACATCGCAATCGACCTCGCCGTCGTGAGCGTGCTGCTTGACGCCGGCGCCGGCGCGGCGTGGTCCTATCGCGACGACCGCATGGGCCTCACCTTCGCGCGTTCCGAGGGGCTCGCGGTCGCGAGCCTCGACATGTTTCGTGCCGGCGCGTTCTCGTCCGATCCCGCACGACCCCTGCGCGTCGACGCGAAGGCGCTCGCCGCCCTCGCGCTTCCAGCCCTTGCCGACGGCTTCCAGATCTCCAACCGCAATCCGCTGGTCGGCCTGCCGCAGCGGCTCGCGCTGTTGCGGCGCCTCGGCGCGACGCTCACGGCGCGCCCCGATCTGTTCGGCGCGGCGGGGCGGCCGGGACATCTGATCGATGCGATCCGCGCCTCGTTGCCAGCGCAGCGCATCGCGGCCGCCGATATCCTGGCGCTCGTGCTCGACGGTTTTGCGCCGGTCTGGCCGTCCGGCCTCACGGTCGACGGCGTCGCGCTCGGCGATGCTGGCTTCCACCCGGCCGCCCGTGCGCGTGACCGCTCGGACCGCGTCGTGCCGTTCCACAAGCTGTCGCAGTGGCTCGTCTATTCGCTGATCGAGCCGATCGAGCAGGCCGGCATCGCGGTCGCCGCGCTCGACGGCCTCACGGGACTTCCCGAATACCGCAACGGCGGCCTCTTCATCGACACCGGCGTGATCGTCCCGCGCGCGCCGCTCGATGCGAGCGTCGCCCACGCGGTGACCTCCGAGCTGGTGGTCGAATGGCGCGCGCTCACCGTGACGCTGCTCGATCGCCTGCGCGAGGCGATGCGCCGCCGGCTCGGCCTCGCGTCGCTCTCGATGTCGCAGCTGCTGCAGGGCGGATCGTGGCTCGCGGGCCGCACCATCGCGGCGCGCCTGCGCCCGCCCGACGGGCCGCCGCCGCTCGCCATCAAGGCGGACGGGACGGTGTTCTAGACGCTGATCCAACTCGATTGAATTGGATCGGGGTCGAGATGTCCTTGATGCCACTATGTCGGGCGGGACGGCCACATGGTGCCGGTCGTCAGCTACGACAACGCGCCGGACGGTTTCGTCGAGGAGCGGGCGGACAGGGCGTCAACGAGGGCCCATGAACGCATAAGAGCCGCTGCCAGAACGGCCGCTTGTTGCGATTCGCGGCGGCTTGGCGTCAGGTACCCCGCGCTTGGCGGCGTGACCGATGCAGCGAGAACCAGCGAATGTCCCCCATCGCCCTGTCATCGTCGGCCTTGGCCTGGCTCGGACGCCAGGGCACGCGCGCCATCGCGGCGATCGTGTTCATCGCGATCGCGCTGCCGCCGCTCGATGCGCTGTTCAAGCCGTTCGTCACCGAGGCGATCTTCGCGCTGCTGTGCATCGCGTTCATGCGCGTCGATCTCGCCGTCCTGCGCGCCTACCTGGCCAGGCCCGCGCTCGTGCTGGCCGCAGCCGCGTGGACCTCGCTGGTGCTGCCGGGCCTGTTCGGCGCCGGCTGCCTGCTCGCCGGGCTGCCGGCGCAATCGCCCGGTCTTTTCCTGGGCCTGATGCTGCAGGGGGTCGCCCCGCCGATGATGGCGGCGCCGGCGTTCGCCGCCGTGATGGGGCTCGATGCCACCCTCGTGCTGACGACGCTGGTGATCAGCACGGCGATCACGCCGCTCACGGCACCGCTGTTCGCCTACGTCTTCATCGGCCCCGCGCTGACGCTTGCGCCGCTCGTCCTCGGGCTCAAGCTGCTGACGATCCTCGCCGGCTCGCTGCTGCTCGCGGCGGTCATCCGCCGTCTCGTCGGGTTCGCCGCCATCCGGCGCGCTTCCGACCAGATCAACGGGCTCAATATTCTCCTCGTCTTCGTGTTCGTCGCCGCCGTCATGGAGAACGTGGCGAGCGAGCTCATGGCCGCGCCGATGCGCACGATCGCCTTCCTGGCTCTGGCATTCGCCGTGTCGTTCGCGGTGCTCGGCTTGACGGCGCTCGCCTTCGCGAAAGCGGGCCGGGAGCGCAGCTTCGTGCTCGCGCTCATGGCGTCGCAGCGAAACATGGGCCTGATGCTCGCCGTCGCCGGCGGCGTCCTGCCGGACGTGACCTGGCTCTACTTTGCGCTGGCGCAGTTTCCCATCTACCTCGCGCCGGTTTTTCTCGAGCCGCTGGGGCGCCGCATGTCAATCGGGCGCGAAGAGGCGGCGCGCTAGTTTCGCAACTTGTGCAGACGCGCTAGTAGATTGCCCGGTTGCGCGCGGGCAATCGCGGCCGGGACATGGCGACATCCAACATCGATACCGACACCTTCGTTCTCATCGTCGGCGGCGGGCCGGTCGGGCTGTCGGCCGCGATCGAGCTCGCCTGGCGCGGCGTGCCCTATGCGCTCGTCAACGAGAACCCGGAGACCGCGCAGCACCCCAAGTGCAACAACACCAATGCGCGCTCGATGGAGCACTTCCGCCGGCTCGGCATCGCCGGCGAGCTGCGCTCCGAGGGGCTGCCGCCCGGGCTGCCGCGCGCCAGCGCCTATGTGACGCGGTTCTGCGGCCACGAGTTCGGTCGCCAGCCCCGCCCCTATTCGGATTGGCCGACGCCCGAGCTGCCCAACACGATCCCGCAGATGGTGCTTGAGCGCACGCTCAAGCGCTGCGCCGAGCGCGCGGGCGATGCGCAGATCCATTTCGGCTGGCGGATGACGGCGTTCGAGCCGCGCGACGACGGCATCACGGCGAGGATCGAGAACGTCACCACCGGCGAGCGCAAGGACATCCGCGCCCGCTTTCTGCTCGGCACCGACGGGGCGAGCAGCCCGGTGCGCAAGGCGCTCGGCTTCGGCATGGTGGGCGAGGACGGCACCACGCCGCGCGCCTTCATGGGCGGCACCATGCTCTCCACCTTCATCCGTGCCCCGACCCTGATGGCGGCGAGCGGCCGGCCGCCCACCCACATGACCTGGATCATCAATCCGCAGATGCGGGCGATGATGTATTCGCAGGACGGCCGCGAGCTCTGGGTCGTGCACTACCAGGTGCCGCCGGACGCTGACTGGCGCTCGATCGACGTGCGCGCCGCGATCCGCGCCATGCTCGGCGCCGACGTGCCGTTCGACATCATCTCGGGCGGCCCATGGACCGGCGGCCTCGCGCTCGTCGCCGAGCACTACCGGTCCGGACCGGCCTTCATCGCCGGCGACGCCGCGCATCTGTTCACGCCGCTCGGCGGGCTCGGCATGAACACCGGCATCGGCGACGTGATGAACCTCGCCTGGAAGATCGCGGCCGTGCATCGGGGCTGGGCGGGCCCGCGTCTCCTCGACACCTATGAGTCCGAGCGGCGGCCATTCGGAGTGCGCAACGCGCAGCTCGGCGTGCGATGCACGCGGGTCATGGACGGCTGGCGCGTGCCGGCCGATTTCGAGGCCGAGGGGCCGGTCGCGCAGGCCGCGCGGGAAAAATTCGGCGCCCGCGTCATGGCGGAGGACCGGCCGCAATATCTCACGGTCGGCTTGCAGCTCGGCGAGCGCTACGAGGGCTCGCCCATCGTGTGGTCCGACGACGGGCCGGCGCCGCCCGACACCTGGGACAGCTACACGCCGCTCGACCGCCCGGGCGCACGCGCGCCGCACTACTGGCTCCGCAAAGGCCACGCCCTTTTCGACGATTTCGGCCGCGGCTTCACCCTGATCGACTACGGCGCGGGGGCGCAGAGCGCGGACAAATTCGCCCGCGCCGCGGCGGCGCGCGGCGTGCCGCTCAAGACCATCCGGCCGGTGCCGCCCGACCAGCCGCTCTACCGCAGCAAGCTCGTCCTGGTGCGGCCCGATCAGCACATCGCCTGGCACGGCGAAACCGGGGATGATGCAGAGGCGGTGATCGATCTGGTCCGTGGCGCGTGATCGCGGCGAGGACCGGCGGAACCCGATGTTTCGCGGCGAGCGGCCGGAAATCGCACCTCAATGGATAACAATTCTTAAAGAGCGCATTTTCCGGCGAGTAATCGAGGATTCAGAACGCCACCGCTCCGCGCTTAGCAGAGATTTACATTTCGGCTGGTAGGATGATCGGGCCATGCAGCCTTTTGTTGCATCGCCATGGCGCCGGCAAACCGGACAGGCACTCACCAAGGGGGCACGTGAGACATGGCTGGCGGAAGCACCATCATCTCGGGCCCGGTGGCGAGGACACTCGATCATCTGCGCGCCTTGCTCGTCGGGGACGAGGCGCGCCGGCGTCTTGCACCCAAGCGCGGTGAGCCCCGGCCCGCGCTCCGGGGCGCGCCAACCGCCAGCGCCGATTCCGTCGCCCAGTTGTGGAGCCGCCTGCGCGAAGCCGGGGTCGCGACCGTCGCGCACGAGCGCGCGCTCGCCGACGGCGCGACACTGGAGAGCGCGGAGGCCTATGCGGCCAACATCGAGAACATGATCGGCACCATCAAGATGCCGGTCGGCGTGATCGGCCCGCTGCGGATCAACGGTCTCCACGCCAATGGAGAATTCTTCGTTCCGCTGGCGACCACCGAGGCGGCGCTGGTCGCCTCCTATGGGCGCGGCGCCGATATTGCGTCGCGCGCCGGCGGCGTGACCGCCGCCATGCTGTCGGATGGCGTGCTGCGCAGTCCCGGCTTCAAGTTCGCCGATCTGGTCGATGCGGGGCACTTTCTCGACTGGATCGTGCGGTCATGCGGCCCGCTCCAGGCCGCCGCCGAAGCGACGACGCGGCACGGCAAGCTCGTTTCCATCGAGCCCGTGATGGACAACGATATCGTTTTTCTTCTCTGCCGATACACGACCGGAGACGCATCCGGGCAGAACATGGTCACGCTCGCGACCGAAGCGCTGTGCCGCCACATCGAGGCGAATTGCCCGGTCAAGCCGCTGCTGTGGTTCGTCGAGGCGAATTTCTCCGGCGACAAGAAGAGCACCTACCTGAGCCTGTTGACCGGGCGCGGGCGCAAGGTCTCCGCCTCGGTGACGATCCCGCGTCCACTCGTTGAGAAAGGCCTGCACGTCACCCCCGAGCGGATGCTGGACTACGCGCAAATGGCCGGTCTCGGCGCCTTGCTGAGCGGCCAGTTCGGCGCGCAGGGACACTACGCGAACGGCCTCGCCGCCCTCTACATCGCGACCGGCCAGGATGCCGCGTGCGTGTCGGAGTCGGCCATCGGCGTCACCCGCATGGAAGCGCGCGACGGCGATCTCTTCATGTCGGTGACGCTCCCGAACATCCTCGTAGGCTCGGTCGGCGGCGGCACCGCGCTGCCGAGCCAGTCGGCCGCCTTGGAGCTGTTGGGACTGCGCGGCGACGGCAAGGCCGCCGCCTTGGCGGAGGTCGCCGCGGCGCTCTGCCTGTGCGGCGAGATTTCCATCATCGGCGCCATCGCGGCCGGAGAGTTCACGCAGGCGCACCGCAAATTTGCGAGGCAACGGTGACGCCGCTCGCCTGCGAGTCCGGGTTTTCGGCGTTGCGGCGGCTGTGGATCTACCAGCGCGAACGCTTCCCCGTCGCCCGCACCGCGCTGCTCGTCGCCATATTCGCGTCGTCGAGCGTGAACGTGTCCGCCCATCTCGGCCATCGCGCGCTGCCCGGCTGGCCGGCCTATGCGGTCGCATTCGCGGCGGTCCTCGTCTTCTTCTATCAGCTGCGGGCGTGCGACGAGATCAAGGACGCGGAGGATGACGCGCGCTATCGTCCGGAGCGGCCGATCCCGCGCGGCCTGGTCAGCCTTCGGCTGATCGTGTCGCTTGCGGTCGCGGCCGTCCCGCTCGCCGCGCTCGCCGTGGCGGCGCTCGATCCGCGCCTGCTCTGGCTCCTGTTCGCCGTGTGGACATGGATGGGCCTGATGGCGGCCGAGTTCTTTGCGCCCGCGTGGCTCAGGGTGCGCCCCTTCGCCTATCTCGTGTCGCACATGATGATCATGCCGCTGATCGATCTGTTCGTCACGGGATGCGAATGGGTGCCGGCGGGGGCTTACCCTCCCGACGCGCTCGCGCTGTTTCTGGTGCTGAGCTTTCTCAACGGCACCGTCCTCGAGCTCGGCCGCAAGATCTACGCGCCGGCCAACGAACGCATCGGCGTCGAAACATATTCGGCGCTGCTCGGACCGCGGGCCGCGACCGCGGTCTGGCTCGCAGTGGTGCTCGCCGCCTGCGCATGCCTCGTCGCCGTCGGCGCGATCGAGCGATCGCCGTTCCTGGTCGGAATTGTCGGTCTCGTCGGCCTTGCCGCCTGCATGGCCTGTGCGCTGATGTTCGTGCGCCGCGCCGACACAGATGGGCAAAAGCGGATCGATGCCGCCGCCGGGCTTTGGGTCCTGCTCTGCTACGGCGCCGCGGGCTTCGCCCCGCTCGCCCAGCGGTTCTTCGCATGACGGCGCTCGTGCTCGACTGGCGCGCGGCGTGCGAGCCGGGTTCGGTCGGCGGCAAGGCCGCCGCGCTGGCGCAGCTCGCGCACGCCGGCTTTGACGTTCCGCATTTTCTCGTCATCCTCCCCGCCGCCTTCGCGGCCGGCGGGGTGCGGCCCGAGGTCGAAAACGCGCTGGCCGAGCAAATGGCCGTGCTCGGGCCCGGCCCGTTCGCCGTGCGATCCTCGGGCCGCGAGGAAGACGGCGCCGCGCATTCGCATGCCGGCCAGTTCCTGTCGCTGCTCGACGTCCCGGCCGACGAGGTCGCCAAGGCCGCGACGCGGGTCTGGCAATCCGGCGACGCCGATTCGCTGCGCGCCTACCGGATGAGCCGAGGCCTCGATCCGTCGGGCGGCGCGCCGGCCGTGATCGTCCAGCGGATGATCAGGGCGCGCGCCGCCGGGGTGGCATTCTCCGCCGATCCGGTCGGCGGGCGGCGCGACCGCATCGTGATCTCCGCGACCGCCGGCCTCGCCGACCGGCTCGTGTCCGGCGATGCGGACGGTTTCGACTACGTGGTCGATCGCGCCAGCGGCAGCATCATCGAGCGTCCGGCGGGCGGCGTCCTGTCCGATGCCGACGTCGCTGCGCTCGCGCAGCTGGCGGGCAAGGTCGAGGACGCGCGCGGCGCGGCGCAGGACATCGAATGGGCGTTCGAAGGCAAGCGACTTTTCCTGCTGCAGGCGCGCCCGATCACCACCGCGCTGCGCGCGGCCGCGATCCCCGATCGCACGGTCGCGATCTTCGACAATTCCAACATCGTCGAGAGCTATCCGGGACTCGTGTCGCCGTTGACGTTCAGCTTCGCGCAATACGTCTATGCGCGCGTCTACCGCACCTTCGTCGCGCTGCTCGGGGTCGACGACGGCATCATTCGCCACAACGGCGCGCTGTTCGAGAACATGCTCGCGCGCATCGACGGGCGCGTCTACTACAATCTGATCAACTGGTATCGCGCGCTGGCACTACTTCCGGGTTTCGCCATCAACCGCGCGCACATGGAGTCGATGATGGGGGTCGGCGAGCCCCTGCCGGCGGACATTTCCGATACCCTGGGACCCCGCCCGGCGCACGGATTGGCGCTCGTGCGCGAGGTGTGGCGTCTCGTGCGGGTCGGCCTCGGCCTCGCGCGCGAAGCGCTCCGCATCAAATCGACCATGCGCGCGTTCTACGCCCGGCTCGACACAACGCTGCGGACAGACCCGTCGCAGCTCGACACGATGCCGCTCACCGCGCTCGCGGCCGAATATCGCCGGATCGAATCGGAGCTGCTCGACCGCTGGGACGCGCCGCTGATCAACGACTTTCTGTGCATGGTGGCGTTCGGCGCCTCGCGCAAGCTGATGGCGCGGTGGGGCGGCGCCGCCGGGATCGAAATCCACAACGCGGTCATGATCGGACAAGGCGACATCGTGTCGGCCGAGCCGGCGCAGCGGATCGCCCGCATGGGCGCGCTCGCGGCCGACGACGCACGGCTCGTCGCTTCACTCGCGGCCGGCGATCGTTCCGTGCTGACGCAGTACCCGGCGCTGGCCGGCGAGATCGCGAGCTATATCGCGAAATTCGGCGACCGTTGCCCGGAAGAGCTCAAGCTCGAAAGCATCACGCTCGCGGACGACCCGGCCCCCGTCCTCGCCGCGGTCGCCGCCGCGGCGCGCAAATCCGCCGCGCCGCGGCCCGTCCGCCGCAACCCGCACGACGCGATCTTTGCCGGCCGGCCGTTCAGGTCTTTCATCGCCCGCCGCGCGCTCGGGCTCGCCAAGGCGCGCGTGCGCAACCGCGAAAACCTGCGCTTCGAGCGCACGCGCGTGTTCGGCCGTGCGCGGCGGTTGTTCATCGCCATGGGGCGGCAACTGCACACCCGCGACGTCATCGCGCATCCGCGCGACGTCCTGTTCCTGACGGTCGACGAGGTGCTCGGCGCGATCGAGGGATTCGCCACGACCGCCGACCTCGCGGGGCTCGTCGCGGTGCGCAAGGCCGAGCAGATCGCGTGTGCCGCGCTCCCTGATCCGCCCGAGCGCATCCGCGTCGAGGGCGCGCTCGCGTGCCGCGCGCCCTCCGCCGCAGCCCCCGCGGGCGGCGACCGCCCGAGAGAGGATGATGTCGTGCGACGCGGCACCGGCTGCTCGGCCGGGATCGTCCGCGCCAGCGCGCGGGTCGTTCGTGATCCCCGAACGGAAACGCTTAGCCCCGGCGACGTGATGGTCGCCCGCCATACGGATCCGGGATGGATCGCCTTGTTCGCGAATGCGGGCGCCATCGTGGTCGAGCGCGGCAGCCTGCTCTCGCACTCCGCCATCGTGGCGCGCGAGCTCGGCATCCCCTGCGTGGTCGGCCTCAAGGGCGCGACCGAATGGATTCGCACCGGCGACCAGATCGAGGTCGACGGCGGCGCCGGTACCGTGAGGCTGGTGAATGGCTGACACGGAAATCGTCGGCAAGGCGAGCTTCGACCGTATCCGCTACGCCCAGCTGTGGGAGGACGCCGACGTGCTGCTCGCCGCGCTGGGCGACCAGCGCGGCAAGACGCTGGTGTCGATCTGCTCGGCTGGCGACAACGCGCTCGCCATGCTCACCCTCGATCCCGCGCGCATCGTCGCGGTGGACATGTCCGCGGCGCAGATCGAATGCCTGACGATCCGGATGGCGGCCTACCGCACGCTCGACCATGCCGGCCTCCTCGAGCTGCTCGGCTCGCGGCCGTCCGCCCGCAGGGCCGAATTGCTCGACCGCGTCGCCCGCACGCTCCCTGATGCGTCGCAGGCGTTCTGGGCACCGCTGCGCACCAGCGTCGTCCGCCACGGGCTCGGCGGCGTCGGCAAGTTCGAAGGCTATTTCCGCATCTTCCGGCGCTACCTGCTGCCGCTCGCCCACCGCCACGCGACGGTCGACGACCTGTTCGTCGGCCGCACGAAACCCGAACGCGCGCGCTTCATGCGCGAGCGCTGGGACAATTGGCGCTGGCGCGCCCTGCTCGGCGTCTTCTTCTCGCGCTACTGCATGGGCCGACTCGGACGCGACCCCGCCTTCTTCGATCATGTCGAGGGCAGCGTCGCCGCGCATGTGGCACGCCGGGCGGTGCATGCCGCCGTCGACCTCGACCCGTGCGACAATCCCTATCTGCGCTGGATCATGACCGGAACGCACGGCAGCGCCCTTCCGCTCCCCTGGCGGGTCGATCATTTCGACACGATCCGCGGCCGCCTCGACCGGATCGAGATCCGGCGCGGAACGCTGGAGGCGTTCGTCGCCACGCGCGACAAGGCGAACGGCTTCAATCTTTCGGACATTTTCGAGTACATGGGCAGCGAGGGCTTCGCGGCGGTCTACCGCTCCGTCATCGATGCCGCCAGCAGCGGCGCGCGCCTCGTCTACTGGAACATGATGGTTCCGCGCCGCGCGCCGGCGGATTGCGCCGCGCGCATACGCCGATGCCGCGATATCGAGGAGCGCGGCAAGGCCATGGACAAGGCGTTCTTCTACGCGGACTTCGTCGTCGAGGAGGTCGCGTGATGACGCGCGACATCGCCCTCGTCGTCGTCTCCCTCATCGTGCTCGTGACGGTCATGATCGGCGTCAAATGGCTGGGGAGCCGATTCTCCTGGCGGCCCGAGCTTGCGCGCAAAGGGGTCCACGTCGCGACCGGACTCTATGCGACCTTTCTGCCGTTCATGTTCGGCGAGGTCTGGCCGGTGCTGCTGCTGGTCGGCGTTGCCGCCGCCGCGATGCTCGTGCTGCGGCTGCCCCGACTTGCCAAGGACGGCCTCGGCTCCACGCTGCATGGCGTCGAGCGCCACTCCTACGGCGAGCTGCTGCTCGCGGCCGCCATCGGGGTCGTCTTCGCCCTGTCGATCGGCAATCCGGTTCTTTACGTGTTGCCGATGGCGGTGCTCACCCTCTCGGACGCCGCCGCGGCGCTCGTCGGCACCCGCTACGGGCGCAAGTTCTTCGAGGTGGAGGCGGGAACCAAGAGCGCGGAGGGCGTCGCGGCGTTTTTCCTGGTCACCTGGATCGTCGCCATGGTGGTCCTGCTGCTGCTGAGCGACATCGGGCGCGGCAACGTCATCCTCCTCTCCCTTATCATCGCCGCCTTCGGCGCCATGGTCGAGGCCGACTCGTGGCACGGGCTCGACAATCTCTTCGTGCCGGTCGGCATCTACCTTTTCCTGGCCGGGCACATCGCGACGCCGCCGCTCGACCTCCTGCTGCTGGCCGCGACCTTCGCGCTCGTGCTGGTCGCCGTCGTCGCTCTCGCGCCCGCGGTCGGATTGTCCGCGCATGCGGCGCGTGGCTACACGGTCTTTGTCTTTCTGATCTGCGCCGTCACGCCCGCCTACAACGCGATCTTGCCGGTGATCGCCATTCTGGCCCATCTCGGCGTCGCGAAGGTGCGGCCGTGGCAAAGCGCGCATCCGAACCTCGATTTTCTCGCAACGCTGTCGACCGTCGCGGTGTTCTGGCTCGCGATCGGGGAAATCACCCACATCAACGCGCTCCACGTCTACAATCTGACCTTCGCCGGAACCGCGCTCGCGATTGCGGCGCTCGCGACGCGACATCGGCTGGTTCTGGCCGCCGCGGCGGCAGCCGGCCTTGCGCTGTTGCTGTTCGTGATCGCCGGATGGAACGCCACGCGGACCAGCGTGCATGACCTGCCTTGGCCGTGGGTCGCGGCAAGCTTCCTGCCCTGCCTTGTCGTGCCATTGCGCTGGCCGGAGTTCCTCGATCGCTATCGCGGGGCGCGGACCTTGGCGCTCGCGATGCCGGTGCCGATCGTCGCCTTCATCAGCTTCGCGGTCCGGTCATGACCGGGTTGCGCGAGGAGATCACCGCCGAAGGCGCGGCCTGCACGCTCTACCGCGACGCTCCGGCGTGGGAGGGCCGCCGGACGGCGGCCATCGGCGGATTCTCCTGCGCGAGCGCCGCCGCCGGCGCGGCGCTTCTCGGGCGCGCCGGCGAGATGGCGCGAGCGGAAGGATTCGAACGTCTGATCGGGCCGATGGACGGCGACACGTGGCACCGCTACCGCGTGGTCACCGAAACGGACGGCTCGCCGCCCTTCCCGCTCGAGCCGGTGAGCGGGCCGCACGACCTTTCCGCTTTCGCGACGGCCGCGTTCGCGCCGATCTCGTCCTATGTCTCGGCCCGCGCCCGACTTGACGACGCGATCGGCGCCGGACCGCCGGTCACGCTGCCCGGTGTCCGCGTCGAGCCGTGGGATGGCAGCGATCCGCGGCGCCTGATCGGCCGCCTGTTCGATCTGTCGTCGGCCGGCTTCGAGCGCAATGCGTTCTTCAAGCCGATCGACAAGGCCGAGTTCGTGAAACTGTACGAGCCCATCATCCCGACGATCGACCCCAGGCTCGTCCTGTTCGCGCTGGAGGAGGCA
>DATBZM010000039.1:0-6625 GCA_036513175.1 Xanthobacteraceae bacterium
CGCGCAGCCCGCTGTCGCGAAAGAGCCGCGCCGCCGCCGCCGTGCCGACCTCGGCGACCATGTCGCGCCAGGGCGCGACGCCGGCAAAGCCGTGCCGCGCCGCCGCCGCAACGGCATCGCGCATGCTCCATTGCTTGCGCACAGTCGCGAGATTGAGCGACAGCCCGGCGGCCGGCATGGCGGGATCAGGTCCCGGCAAGGAAATCGAAGTCGCAGCCCTGATCGGCCTGGGTGACGCGCTCGACATAGAGCCGGCCGTAGCCGCGCGCGGGCTTCGCGGGCGGCTTCCACAAGGCGCGGCGGCGCGCGAGCTCGGCATCGTCGACCAGGAGATCGATCTTGCGCGCGGCGGCATCCAGGCGGATGCGATCGCCGTTGCGCACCAGCGCCAGCGGGCCACCGGCGGAGGCCTCGGGCGTCACGTGCAGCACCACGGTGCCGAAGGCGGTGCCGCTCATGCGCGCATCGGAGATGCGCACCATGTCCTTGATGCCCTTGGCGCCGAGCTTCTTCGGAATCGGCAAGGCGCCCGCCTCTGGCATGCCGGGCGCGCCGATCGGTCCGGCATTGCGCAGCACCATGCAATGGCTCGGCGTCACGTCGAGCGCCGGATCATCGATGCGCTTCGCCAGATCCTCGAGCGAGTCGAACACGACCGCGGGACCCTCGAACTTGAACAACTCAGGCGTCGCGGCCGCGAGCTTGATGGCCGCGCCCTGCGGGGCGAGGCTGCCGGAGAGGATGGCGATCGCCTCCTTGGGCCACACCGGGCGATCGAGCGGGCGGATCACCTCGTCGTCCGTATAGGCAGGCCAGCGCTCGACGATCTGGCCGAGCGTCTCGCCGCCAACGGTCGGCGCGGAAAGATCGAGATGGTCGCGCAGCCGCCGCCACAGCGCCGGCACGCCGCCGCCGGCGTGGAAATCCTCCATGAAGAAATTGCCCGCCGGCTTGAGGTTGAGCAGCACCGGCACGTCGCGGCCGACGCGGTCGAATTCCTGCAGATCAAAGGCAAGCCCGGCGCGGCCCGCCATGGCGGCGAGGTGGACGAGGGCGTTGGTCGAGCCTGATGTCGCCTGCAGCACCACGGCAGCGTTGCGCAGCGCCGTCTTGGTCATGATCTCGCGCGGCTTCGGGCCGCCCGATATCGCCATCGCGACGGCGTGCGTGCCGGTCGCTTCGGCGAGGCGGATGCGATCGGACGAGACCGCCGGCGCGGTCGCGGCGCCGGGCAGGGTGAAGCCGAGCGTCTCGGCGAGCGTGCCCATGGTCGAGGCGGTGCCCATGACCATGCAGGTGCCGGCCGTCGGCATCAGCTGATCGTGGGCACGGCCGAGCTCGACCTCGTCGAGCGTGCCGGCGCGATAAGCCGCCCACAGCCGCCGGCAATCCGTGCAGGCGCCGAGCCGCGTGCCCTCATAGCGGCCGGCGAGCATCGGGCCGACCGGGAGCACGATCGCGGGCATGTCGGCCGACACCGCCCCCATCAGCTCGGCCGGAATGGTCTTGTCGCAGCCGCCGATCAGCACCACCGCGTCGAGCGGCAGCGCCTTGACCATCTCCTCGACGTCCATCGACATGAGGTTACGCAGCAGCATCGAGGTCGGGTACGAAAACGCCTCGTGCAGCGAGATGGTGGGAAAGACGAACGGCAGCCCGCCGGCGAGCCGCACGCCGCGCGCGATCGCGTCGGCGAGCTGCGGCGCCGTGCGATGGCAGGGATTGAAATCGGAGGCGGTCGACAGCACGCCGACGATCGGCCGATCGAGCACGTCGTCGGTGAAGCCCGCGCCCTTGAGGAAGCCGCGCCGCAGGAAGAGCGCGAATTCCTCGTCGCCATATTGCGCCAGACGCGACCGCAGACCACGCTTCATTGGAGATACCCCGGGAACGCCGCGAATGGCGAGTGGCGAATAGCGAATAGCGAGCAGGCCGTTCGCTACTCACTATTCACTATTCGCTGGCGCAGGGGACAGTCCGTGTCAACCACGAAAGCGCCGCCGCGAGCGCATGACCAAAAAGATACGACCCGCCCGGCGGGGGGACCGCGCGGGCGGGTCGATCGAAACGGCGCGGGGTGGATGGGGGCGCACGCGCCGTTCGACTGGGCCGAGGTCGTTCGACCTCAGAAACTCGATTGCGTCAGTTGCAGACCTTCGCGCGGCCGGCGTAGTTGCCCCACTGGTCGTACTGGCGGACCCAATGGCAGCTGTAGTAGGGGCCGTCGGCGACGGTGGCGCCGATGATGGCACCGGCGACGATGCCGGCGCCGAAAGGTGCCCAACCGCCGTTGAAGTGATGGGCTTGCGCCTGGCTGGTGGCCATGACGGTGGCGCCGAACGCGAGGGCGGCAACGGCCGCGACAATCTTGGTCTTCATGCGGGGTTTCCTTGGCAGGGGTTTCGATCGAGGCCGTGGTGGCCGGATGCTCGTTGGTCGACGCCACCGGCCGATCGGTTCAATCCGTTTTGTCGGCCGACCGGCGTGGGCGCCGGCGAGCCGACAAGGACATGCGCCAATGCGTGAATCTGGCTAGGATGCCGGCCTCACGACGAGGAAGCTTCAAGGGGTTCAAGAAAAAATGGCGAAGAACAGGGTCATCATCACCTGCGCGATCACCGGCTCGATCCACACGCCGAGCATGTCGCCCTATCTGCCGGTCACGCCCGAGCAGATCGCCGATTCGGCGATCGGCGCCGTCGAGGCGGGCGCCGCGATCGTGCACCTGCACGCGCGCAATCCCGAGACCGGCCGGCCCGACCAGTCGCCGGAAGCCTTCATGCGCTTCGTGCCGCGCATCAAGCAGCGCACCAACGCGGTGATCAATCTCACCTCGGGCGGCGCGCCCACCATGCGGGTGGAAGAGCGCGCCATGCCGGCCGCAACGCTCAAGCCCGAGGTCGCGAGCCTCAACATGGGCTCGATGAATTTCGGCCTCTACCCGATGCTCAACCGCTTCAAGGAGTTCAAGCACGACTGGGAGAAGCCCTATCTCGAAGCGACGCGCGACCTCATCTTCCGCAACACCTTCAAGGATATCGAATACGTGCTGCGCACCTGTCTCGACAACGCGACGCGCTTCGAGTTCGAGTGCTACGACGTCGGCCATCTCTACAACCTCGCCCACTTCTTCGAGCGCGGCCTCGTCAAGCCGCCGCTGTTCGTGCAGACGGTGTTCGGCATTTTGGGCGGCATCGGCACCCATCCGGAGGACGTGATGCACATGCGGCGCACCGCCGACCGGCTGCTCGGACGCGACAACTATCGCTGGTCCGTGCTCGGCGCCGGGCGCAATCAGATGGCGATCGCCGCCATGGCGGCCGCCATGGGCGGCAACGTGCGCGTCGGTCTCGAAGACTCGCTGTGGATCGGCCCCGGCAAGCTCGCCACCTCGAATGCCGAGCAGGTCACCAAGGCGCGGCAGATCATCGAGGGGTTGGGCCTCGAGATCGCGACGCCGGACGATGCGCGCGAGATTCTCGGGCTCAAGGGGGCCGACAAGGTGAATTTCTGAAGAGGCGCGAATAGCGAATGGCGAGTAGCGAATAGACCGCGCGCAGGCGTACCCCCTACTCGCTGCTCGCTATTCGCTACTCACCACTCGCGGCTATCTCAGAACTTGAACCTGAACTGCGGCCAGACGCTGTGGCCGATATGGCGGATCGGCCGGCCGGGGCTGACGAACGAATAGCTCGTATTGTCCTCCGAGCCGATCATCACGGCTTCCACCAGCGGCTCGGCCATCGGACCGGCCCCGGCCCACGCGACGATGAAGTTCGCGGCCGCGCCCCCACGCACGTCCTCGGCCGGAACGACCAGCTCGATCGAGCCGAACGGCCGCAGCGCGACCGGCTCCGTGAGATAGCTCTGCACCAGCTTGCCGGCAGTGTCGTAATATTCGATGCGCTCGATCACCAGCGGCTTGGTCGCCGAGGTATTGTCGATCCGCAGCGTGGTCGAGAACGCAATGAGCTTGTGCTCGCCGGACGACGCGCCGTAGACGCGCGAATAGGTCGGCACGTAGACCGTGCCCTTGGCGGACAGCTCGCCGGGATCCGGCAGGTCGGTCAGCGAGTCCTTGAACTGGGCGCGAAAATCTATCACCGCGGGCGAGCTCGCGACGCCCGTGGTTTCGGCACGCGCCAACGCGGAGACGATCGCAAGCGCGATCGCCAGGACCCACACGCGCAGCAAGGATGTCGCCCTCATCGTTGCAGCCCCCGCTTGACGGTGTCCGGGTTGAACGGGGGTTCTCGCCTCGCCGGGTCGCGGCGAGACTCGGCAGTATGACACCGGCGAGGCCCCCCGCGTCAACATGGCGCAGGCCGGATAGCGACAGGATCCGGGCTTGTGTTCGGAAATCGTTAACGTTGTCTGACGGTTGAAATCACTGACATTTTTCGATTTGCCTTGTCGTTCCACCTCGCTCACCCTGCGATTCTGGAGAGGATTCGCGGGTCATCCATGGCTTCGCTCGACGCGGTCAGCCTCGGCATTCTGTTCGGCGCGCTGCTGGTGCTCGCCGGCATCCTGTCGAGCCTGGTGGCGCTGCGCTTCGGGGCGCCGCTGCTCCTCGTCTTCCTCATCGTCGGCATGCTCGCGGGCGAGGAAGGGCCGGGCGGCATCCGCTTCGACGACGTGCGCACCGCCTATCTCGTGGGGTCGATCGCGCTCGCACTGATCCTGTTCGATGGCGGCCTGCGCACGCGCCTTTCCACCTTCCGCAGCGTGCTCGCGCCCTCGCTGATGCTGGCGACCGTCGGCGTGATGCTCACGGCCGCGCTCACGGCGCCGGTCGCCCGCTACGCGCTCGGTCTCGACTGGACCCAGTCGCTGCTGGTCGGCTCGGTGGTCGCCTCGACCGACGCGGCGGCGGTGTTCTTCCTCATCCACGCGCGCGGCCTGCGCCTGCGCCCCCGCGTCGGCGCGACGCTGGAGATCGAATCCGCCACCAACGATCCGTTCGCGATCTTCCTGACGCTGCTGCTGGTCCAGATCCTGCTGCAGGGACATCAGTCATGGACAACGATCGGCGAAAAGCTCGCCGCGGAAGCGTTCGGCGGCGCGCTCATCGGGCTCGTGGGCGGGCGCGGCATCGTGCTCGCGCTCAACCGGCTGGCGCTGCCTCAGGGGCTGCATGCGCCGTTCGTGACGACCGGCGCGCTGGTGATCTTCGGGATTGCCGAGGCGATCCATTCGTCCGGCTTTCTCGCCGTCTACATCGCGGGGCTCGTGGTCGGCAACCGGCCGACGCGGGCGCACAACACCGTGATCGCCTTTCTCGATGCCGCCACCTGGCTCGCGCAGATCGGCATGTTTCTGCTGCTCGGCCTGCTCGCCTGGCCGCAGCGGCTGCCGCAGCACGCGCTCGCCGCGCTCGCGGTCGCGGCCGCCCTCATGCTGGTCGCGCGCCCGCTCGCGGTGCTGACCTGCCTCCTGCCCTTCCGCTTCTCCTGGCGCGAGCGGCTGTTCATGTCGTGGGTCGGCTTGCGCGGCGCGGTCGGCATCTTCCTTGCCTCGATCCCGCTGCTGGTCGGGCTCACCGATGCCCAGCTCTATTTCGACGTCGGCTTCGTGGTCGTGATCGCCTCGCTGCTGGTGCAGGGCTGGACCATCGCGCCGGCCGCGCATCGGCTGCACATCGCGCTGCCGCGCTCCGACCCGGCGCCGCGGCGGGTGGAGCTCGACCTGCCCGGCCAGCTCAGCCAGGAGCTGGTCGGCTATGCGGTGCACGCGCGCAATCCCTACCTGCGCCGGCAAATCGCGCCATCCTGGGCGAAGCTGATGCTGGTGGTGCGCGACGAGCACGTGCTCACGCCGGGCGAGGCGGCCGACATCCGCGAGGGCGACCACGTCTACTTCCTCGCCCCACCCGAGCGCGCCCAGGCGCTCGACCGCTTCTTCATCGACATGCCGCCGGTCGCGCCCGATCCGCGGCTCGCCGCCGACTTTTTCGTCGGCGGCGACGCGACGCTCGGCGCGCTCGCCGAGATCTACGGCCTCACCATTGCGTCCGACCACGCCGGCATGACGCTCGCCGACCACATTGCCGAGGAGCTCCACCATCCGCCGCGGCCATACGAGGTGCTGGCGATCGGTCCGATCAAGCTGGTGGTGCAAAAGGTCGTCGACGGAAAAGCCGCCACGATCGGACTGCAACTGGCGGAGCCCGATCCGGTGACGCCGGAGACGCTGCTCGCCAACCTCAAGCGGCGGGGCCGCGCCATCCTCCGCCTCATGCGGCGGGCGACCCGGATTCGGATTCGGCCCGGTCGCTGATGACGGCGCGCAGCGCATCGCGTTGTAGGGTGGGCAAAGCGAAGCGTGCCCACCGTTGCGCTTCGCGAGCGCGTGGGCACGGCGCGTCCCGCGCCTTTGCCCACCCTACAGACCTGTCGCCGACCACTCCCCGATAATTTTCTCCAATGCATCGAGCCCGTCGGTCAGCGCCGCCGGGCCGGGCTGCAGGATCAGCGGCGACTTGATCTCGCGCAGCCAGCCATGGCGCACGGCCGGAACGTCGGCAAAGCCCGCGCGCGCCGCGACCCGCGCGGGCACGAATTTCTTGCCGCACCACGAGCCGATGATGATGTCGGGCGCCGCGGCGATCACCGCGGCGCCCGAC
>DATBZM010000040.1:0-7366 GCA_036513175.1 Xanthobacteraceae bacterium
GCTTCTCCGCCTGCAGATTCAGAAGAACGATTTCTCCGGCCTGGCTCACGACCACCATCGCATCCGGAGCCGCCTCCAAAAGCCCGCGGTAGCGGCCTTCCATCAGCGACAGGTGCGTTTCCGCGGCCTTGCGCACGCTGACGTTACGGATCGCCGCCGTCACCAAGGTTCCTTCGGTGGTCGTCAGCGGGCTCAGCATCAGCTCGATCGGAAACGCGCCACCGTCCTTGCGCCGCGCAACGAGCTCGATTCCCGTTCCGATTTTCTGCGCCAGCGCGTCTTCGGCGGATCGAAGGCCGTCCGCGATCAGCCGCTCCGCGAAGCCCTCAGGAATGATGTTTGTTACCTTCTGGCCGAGCAACTCATCGCGCGGGTAGCCGAATTGCTTCTCCGCCTGCAGATTCAGAAGAACGATTTCTCCGGCCTGGTTCACGACCACCATCGCATCCGGAGCCGCCTCCAAAAGCCCGCGGTAGCGGCCTTCCATCTGCGACAGGTGCGTTTCCGCAGCCTTGCGCACGCTGATGTTACGAATCGCCGCCGTCACCAGGGTTCCTTCGGCGGTCGTCAGCGGGCTCAGCATCACCTCGATCGGAAACGCGCTGCCGTCCTTGCGCCGCGCAACGAGCTCGATTCCCGTTCCGGTTTTCTGCGCCAGCGCGTCTTCGGCGGATCGAAGACCGTCCGCGATCAGCCGTACCGCGGAGCTCTCGGGAATGATGTTTGTTACCTTCTGGCCGAGCAACTCATCGCGCGGGTAACCGAACTGCTTCTCCGCCTGCAGATTCAGAAGAACGATTTCTCCGGTCTGGTTAACGACCACCATCGCATCCGGAGCCGCCTCCAAAAGCCCGCGGTAGCGGCCTTCCATCTGCGACAGGTGCGTTTCCGCGGCCTTGCGTACGCCGATGGTACGGATCGCCACTCTTGGGCGAGACGGAGCGGAATTCGTCTTGTTTCTTTTGGAATGCATGATCGCCTGGCGGAAGCGGGGGACGGCCGCGGCTTCAAACTTTCGTGCACGCGCCGTTTACGAAATGTCGATCGCGTGACTCGGCCATTTCGCCTCCATGTGCCGTCAAGCCTTGCTAAGTGTTCACGTCAAATGATTCACGCAATACGTACTTGCACCTGTGTCTAATTGAAAAAAAGCCAACCCCGCCACTGTCCGGCGTTCGCGGGACGCCGGAAGGTCGTTTGCCGCCAAATGCGAGTAATCTGCGATGCAGATCGATGAGGGCGCCGCCGGAGTCAAACCTTCGCCGCGACGGTCAACCGCGCCGCCGGCGGCTCGACCGGGTGCGGCACGCCGTCCATCACGCCGTTCTGGCAGACCGCCGCCGGTGGCGGCGTCGCCGAGTTGCAGGCGTCGATAGATAAACATATGCAGACCTCGCCGCTCACGCGGGCGGCTCCTCGAGCGCGCGTTCATCGCGCTCGTAGCCCTTGAGGCGATAGATCAACGTCGAGACGATCCAGCTCGCGATGAAGAAGGCGACGATCGCATAGCCGAGCGCGCCGAGATTGGCGTTGAGGCGCACGACCGTGCCCCAGAAGGCGCCGTTCAGTTGCAGGCTGCCGGCGACGAGGCCGAGCGCCTCGACGCCGCCGACGACGAGCGCGACCACGACGGACACGAGCGTGATGGTCAGGTTGTAGAAGAGCTTGCGCAGCGGGCGCACATAGGCCCAGCCATAGGCGCCGAGCATGATCATGCCGTCGGCCGTGTCGATCAACGTCATGCCGGCCGCGAACAGGGCCGGGAAGATCAGGATCGACCAGCTCGATACATCCTTGGCGGCCTCGGCCGAGATACCGAACAGGCTGATCTCGCTCGCGGTCTCGAAGCCGAGCGCGAACAGGAGCCCGATCGGATAAAGATGCCAGCTTCGCGTGACGAAGCCGAACAGCGGACGAAACAGCCGCGCGAGCCAGCCGCGCTGGCCGAGCAAGGCATCGATGTCGTCCTCCGCCACGTGCCCGCCGCGCTTCACCACCTGAAACGCCCGATAGACGCCGCGCAAGACAACGAGGTTCGCGATCGCGATCGCGAACAGGAAAAGCGCGGAGGCCGACGTGCCGACGATGCCGCCGACCGCGCGCAGGCCTTCGAAGCGTGCGCTTGCGGCCTGCGCGGCGAGCGCGACCGCAATCGAGGCTGCGACGACCACCGTCGAATGGCCGAGCGCGAAGAACAGGCCGACGCCGACCGGACGCTTGCCGGCCTGCATGAGCTTGCGGGTGACGTTGTCGATCGCCGCGATGTGATCGGCGTCGAGCGCGTGCCGCAGGCCGAGGCTGTAGGCGAGGAACGCGGTGCCGAGCAGGACCGGCCGGCCGCCGAATGCCGCGAATGCCCACGCCCAGGACGCGAGGTTCGCGCCGATCAGCAGGCCGCCAACCGCCGCGATCCGCCGGCGCACGCCGGCGGGCTCATCGCTCATCAGGCTCGACAGATATCCGGACATCGGCAGTTCCTCCGCGACAGTTGTCATGGCTTCTGCTTCGCAACGGTCTCGATTTTCGCCCCGATCTCGAGGGTCAACAGGATCATGCCGTGGCGTTCGCTCTCGCGGCAGGCCCACCGCGCCGGCCGACTAGAGTTATGTGATCAATATTGCACAGACTCCCATCGACGGCGGCCTATAAGTCGATTCGTCAGTGTCATTCCCCATGATCAGTCCAAATGCACGGTCGACCCCGACAAGGACCTACGCGTCGTCGTCGCTGACGTCGCGCGATTCCGATCGGGCCCCACGGAAACTGACGAGATGACCCATACGGATGCCCCCGCACTCGGGGATTGTAGCGAGGTGTGCGCACGGTTCGAAGCCACCGGACAATTGCCGCGGGTTGATCCTGTCGGCTCCTTCGAATGAAAGTCAGGTCATCCATGTCATCCATGTCATCCACGTCATCCGGTCTTACCGAGCCTTCAACCAACGTCCTGGTCGTGGAAGACGAGGGGATCCTGCGCATGTGCGCGGTCGACATGGTCGAGGATGCCGGGTTCATTGCGATCGAAGCCGGCAATGCTGACCAAGCGCTTTCCATTCTCGAATCGCGCTCGGACATCTCGCTCCTGTTTTCCGACATCCAGATGCCCGGCAGCATGGACGGATTGAAGCTCGCCTACGTCGTGCACGAGCGCTGGCCTTCCATCAAGATCATTCTGGTATCCGGCAAGGTCGCACTGTCCGATACGGACAAGCCAACCAACAGCCGCTTCTTCGGCAAGCCACTGGATATGGAGCAGATGATCGCCGAACTGCAGGAGATGGTAGGCGCGGGCGCACTCAAGATCATTCCGGAGGCAGTCATATCGCTGGCGGTCGAGCCGTTGGACATGCCGAAGCACGCGAGCATGGTGGTTCGATCCGCCTCACAGGAGGTCCTGTCGGCCGAGAATGCCGGCCTTCGGCTGCTGCTGGAACAGGCCGGCATCGATGCCAGGGCCTTGCTCGCACAAGCCGGCATCGACGCCAAGGAGCGTGAAGCGGCGGACAAGCTGCAGAAGCTCATTCTCGACGAATTGCACCATCGCATCAAGAATACGCTCGCGACCGTGAGTGCCATTGCGTCGCAGAGCCTGCGCGCTGCGATCAGCATCGAGCACGGGCAGAACGCCATCGAAGGCCGGTTGCTCGCGCTCGGGCGTGCGCACGATTTGCTGATGCAAGGCAGCTGGGCCAATGCCAGTCTCGTGAAGACCGTTCGCGGCGCGACCGAGCCCTATGACGCCAAGGGCGCAGGGAGGTTTTCGATCGATGGACCCGATATCGGGATCACATCCGGCGCCGTCATCGCGCTGGCGATGACGTTCAACGAATTATGCACCAACACGACGAAATTCGGCGCGCTGTCGGTGCCCGGCGGCGGCATCGAAATCGTGTGGACGATCGACGCCGAAACCAAGCGGCTGCGAATGACATGGACCGAAAAAGGCGGGCCGGCGGTCGAGGCGCCAACCCGGCAAAGCTTCGGAACGCGCATGATGGGCTCGCTTGGACAGCAGCTGAACGGGAAAGTTGAGCTCGCCTATCAGCCGACCGGCTTCGTTTACATGCTGGATGTGCCGCTCAGCTCCCTGACCGCGAAGGCGTGAATAAAGATAACGAGTGCGTATCGCAATGATTTCAATACGCCACGTGATCCCGCTCGCCGCGACCCACGCTGGACCGCGAGCGCTGGTGCGAACTGGTTCGCCTCTCCCAGGGTGAGACCGTCGCGGCGTCGGCATGCTCTGCGTTCGCAGCGCGATGGCAGCTTGCGCCGCGCCTGATCGAGGCGGTGTCAACGGCCATTGTCGCCAGCCGAGCGCGAGCCGCGGAACGTCGGCGTTATCGGATGTTGAACTTCAGCGGCACGGTGAAATCGAACTTGGCACCGTCGAAATCGTTCGGCGGCACCGGAAACGGCTGCGCGCGTTGGAGCGTCGCGATCGTCTCCTGGTCGAGCGCCGCATAACCCGAGCTTTTCACGATCTTGCTCGATATCACGTGGCCCTCCCGGTCGATCGTGAAGGCGAGCTCCACCACGCCCGTCTCGCCGTGTGCCAGCGCGAACGGCGGATAGGATTTGTGGAGCTGGAGCTGCTTGGCGATGCTGCCGAACCAGAATTGGACTTTCGCGTTCGAGGCATGCGCGCGCGGCGGCGCTGTGGTGGCCGGCGCGGGAGCGACCGGTGCCGGCGTCGGCTCGGGCGGCTTGGGGTTAACCGGCTCGGGCGGCGGCAGCGCCGCGACGGCCGGCGCGGGCGACGGCGGCACGTCGACCTTCTCCTCGATCTTCTGCTCGACCTTCTCTTGTTTCGGCGGGGGCGCCGGAGCCTCCTCTTCCTGCTTGGGTCCCGGCGCGATGTCCTCGACGGTGTCGCTCGGCGGCGAATAAGGCGCCAGATCGATCGCGAAGCTATCCGAGGGCTCGTCGAACGAGACCGGGTCGTGCCAGCCGATCAGCATGCCGGCGCCCCCCGCATGCAGGCCGAGCACCGCGACGGCGCTCGCGACCCACAGCCACCGTTCGAATCGATCGTGTGCCGGCGCGATCACGGCGTCTTCTCCAGCCCCACCAGGGCGATCTTGAGGAAGCCTGCCGCGCGCAGCAGGTTCATCACCTGCATCAGGTCGCCGTAGGAAACGACCTTGTCGGCGCGCAGGAAGATGCGCGCGTCGCGGTTGCCGTTCGTCGCCTGATCGAGCGCCGCGCCGAGCGCGTCGCGCGATACCACGTCATCGCCGATGGTCAACGACAGGTCGGGCTTCACCGTCAGGAACAGCGGCTTTTCCGGGCGCGGCTGCTGCGGCGCGCTCGTGGAGGGCAGCTCGACCGCGATGTCGACCGTCGCCAGCGGCGCCGCCACCATGAATATGATCAGCAGCACCAGCATCACGTCGATGAACGGCGTGACGTTGATCTCGTGGACTTCGTCGAGCTCGTCCTTGCCGTGGTCGAGGCGCACGCTCATGCGAGGCTCCCGCTCACTCGGCCGCGGCGCGCAGCGGCGGCTTGCGCGCCACGGTGCGGCGATCGAGGTCGCGGCTGACCAGGCGGAGCACTGCCGCGGAGGCATCGGCGAGCTGGGCGCGATAGCCCGTGATGGAACGGGCGAACACGTTGTAGATCACGACCGCCGGGATCGCGGCCGCGAGACCGAACGCGGTCGCGAGCAGCGCCTCGGCGATGCCGGGGGCGACCACGGCGAGGCTCGTGGTGTGCGACTTCGAGATGCCGATGAAGCTGTTCATGATGCCCCACACGGTGCCGGAGAGACCGACGAACGGGGCGGTCGCGCCGATGGTCGCGAGCACGCCGGTGGCGCGGCTGATGCGGCGGCCGAACGCCGCCTCGATGCGCTCGAGGCGCGAGGCGATGCGTTCCTTGAGGCCGTCCTTGTCGGTCGTGTCGGCCGAGAGGCGCAGCTCCTCGGCGGCGGCGGCGAGGAACTCGGTCGCCGGGCTCGCGACCGGCCCGATCTCCGCCATCGAGGCGGCCGCTTCGAGTGCACGCAGCGCGGCGCGCGCCTTGCGCTTGGCGCGCCAGATCTCGATCGCCTTGGCGACCCAGATGGTCCAGGTCACCACCGAGGCGAGCGCAAGCCCGACGATCACCGCCTTCACGACGATGTCGGCGGACATGAACATGCCCCACGGCGAAAGATCGCGCGGCAGCGCGCCGGCGCCGACGACCGGCGCGGCGGCATCTTCGCTTGTCTGCGCGCCCGCCGCGCCCGCCAGCATCAGCCAGGCGGCGGCGCCGAGGAGCGGTATGCGCGCGCGCGTGATCGCCGCGGGCGCCGTCGGCACGGCTTCGGGACTGGGCATGCTCTTCTCCGCGAAGAGTCCATCGGTGGTCGACGGGCCAGGCATCACTCCATTGCGTCCATTTTCTCGCGGCATCAAATTACTCCTTGTGGCGCGTCGCCGCACCGGATTTTCGCCCCCGTTCTGGCAGATCGGCGGGCAGCGGGCGCCGCCCGCCGTCCGCTGCCGGCCCATCCGTCCCGCGCGCGACGCGCGACCAAGGCGCGTCATGCGGTCCGGCCGCCCGTATCCGGGACAAGCCAAAAGCCCGAACATCAGGGCAGCCAGTGATAGTTCACGCCGGCCTTCACCTCGTGCACCTGGTCCCTGACCGCAAGCTGGTCGCCAGGCGCGAGGAGGCTCGATCCCACCGTATCGGTGCCGAAATCGAGGAAGCTGTATTCAGCCTTGGCGGACCACGCGCGCGACAGCCTGTACTCGATCCCGGTGCCGAACGTCCAACCGGAGCGCTCGGCATTGACGATCGCGGCGCCGTTCACGCCGCCCGCCGCCGTGACGGTATACTGGATGTTGGTCCAGGCGCCGCCCGCCTTCACGTAGGTGAGCAGCGGGCCCTGGACATAGCCGATCCGGGGCGCGAGCGTCTCGATGCTCTTGTTGTAGTCGCTCTGCAGCGACACGGCCGTGGTGGTGTTGATGTAGCTCGTGCGCCCCTCGATCGAGCTCCATGAGAGCTCGCCCTCGACGCCGGCGAGCCAATGCGGCGCGAGCTGCCAGTTGTAGCCGAGCTGGAAGCCGCCGAGCGCTCCGCTCGAGTCGAGCGGGTTCGTCATCGCGGCACCGAGCAGCGCCGGGCCGATGGTGCCGTCCTCGATGTCGAACGCGCCGCCGAAGTGGGCGCCGACATAGGGGCCGGTCCAGGCGTACGTCGGCGGCGCCTTGGTCGGCATGATCGGCTCGCTCGCCTTCGGGTCGCCGAGCTTCTGCGACAGGCCGAAGAAGTAGCCGCGGCGCGGGCCGTATTGCGGCGCGAACACGCCGATGCCGGTGCCGCTGCGGATCAGGTAGATGTCGTCGGTCACGTTGATGACGTCGAAGCGCAC
>DATBZM010000041.1:0-2034 GCA_036513175.1 Xanthobacteraceae bacterium
GAGCCTGCGCCACAATGCCGAGGCGCAGCGCACCCGCATCGCCCGCGCGCGCGAGCGCCTCAAGGAGCTGATGGACCGCGGCCACCGCGCGCTGCTCACCTCGATCGATCGGCGCGCCGATCGCCTCGAGCGGGCCGGCCAGCTGCTGGCGGCGCTGTCCTATCACGGCGTGCTCGCGCGCGGCTTTGCGCTGGTGCGCGGGCCCGAGGGGCAGCCGTTGCGCACGGCGCCCGCCGTCGCGGCCGGCATGCGGCTCGACATCGAGTTCCAGGACGGACACGTGGGCGCTACCGCCGAGACCGGCGCTACCGGCCGGCGCGAGCCGATCGCCGCCCAGCGCCCGCGCCCACGCCGCCGCCCCGGCAGCAGCGAAGGCCAGGGCAATCTTTTTTAGCCCTCTCCCGTCGGGAGAGGGTGGCGCGCGCAGCGCGCCGGGTGAGGGCCTCTCGGAGCTTCAACTGAAACTGCGAGCGCCCCTCACCCCAACCCTCTCCCACGCAAGTCGGGCCTACCCGACTTGCGCACCATCGATGCCGAAATCGGGCAAGCCCGGTTTCGGTGGGGAGAGGGGGCGCAACCACCGTGCCGAGACAGTCGGTCGTTACGATTTCTTCATGCAGTCGTAGACGTACGCCCAGCCTGCCTTGCTCGACATCTTGAGCTTCTGGTCGTGGGCGGCCGCCACGCAGCCATCCCACTTGGCCTTGTCCTTGGACATTTCCGCCTTGCTGGCGTTCCACTTCTTCTGCGACCAGGTTTTGACCTTGTCCATCGTGGACGGCGTGTCGGCGGGCGCCGGTGCCGCTGTCGGGGCGGGTGCCGGAGCCGGCGCCTGCGCCTGAGCCGAAACCGCAAAGGCCGCCGCGAGAAGCGCGGCGCCGACGGCAAGACGGATGCGTGACATGTGGGGATGCTCCTGGGTTTTCCCGGAAGATAACGGGCCCGCCCCTGCGGCGAGCTGGCTTCCTATGCGCACGTTCCATGTCGGAACGACGACGGTTGCGGCCGGGTTCCGCGCGGACGACTTAGCCTGCTTTGGGGTCGGGCGCTACCCTATCGCGCGAGCCACTCGGGCACCCGCTTGAGCGCGTCCTCGCGCGCCGCCGGGTCGGTGCCGGTGTGGACCGCGCCGGTGCCCTTGGTGGAAAACGCAACGCCATACGCCAGCCCGAGCGGCCGGTTCGGGTGGTCGAAGTCGTGATAGGCGCCCGGATAGACGACGATCGATGTCCCGGCGCTGCGCCCGCGTGCGCCCTCGACCATGCGCTCGCAGGTCTGCGCCGGCGTCCAGTCGTCGGCGGCGCCGATCAGGATCAGGGTCGGGATGCGCGCGCTCCACGCCGCATTGTCGAGCCGCGTGCAGCCGGGATAGAGCGCGACCGCCGAGCGGAAATCGATGTCGTCCGAGGAGGCGAGCGCGATGCGCCGGCGCACGGTCCACAGCGCCGTGATGGCGCCATTCGACCAGCCGAGCAGCGTGACGTGGCGCGGCTCGACGTAAGCCTGCGCCTGCAGCCAGCGGCGCGCCGCATTGGCATCGGCGACCCGTTCGCGGTTGCTGCGGACCGTGCGGCGGCGGACCGTGCATTGCGGGCCGAGCCCGCGCGAGCCGAAGGAGTCGGGAAACAGCACGACGAAGCCGGCCGCGACGAGATGCTCGGCCCAGTCGCGATAGCGGATTTCGAGCGTTCCCTGACGCGACATCAGGCCGGCGCAGTCGTGCAGGGCGACCACCGCCGGGAACGGTCCGGCGCCGTCGGGTCGAAACAGCACGGACTTGAGCATGCCCTTGTCGAGCGCGATGTCGACCGGCGTCGGCACGACTGGCGCCTCGGCGGCGGCGCTGGCCGCAAACGTGAGGGCGACGAGAAAGATGAGCAGTTTGCGCATGTGGTCGATCAAGGGGCGATCACCATGAAATCATACCACCAGATATCAAGCCTGCTGATTGTTTAGGCAAAGCTTACACGCAAGACCTGCCGAGGAAACGGGATGTTCTTGCCACCCGCATCGACCCGTCCTCGGGATCATGCG
>DATBZM010000042.1:0-10963 GCA_036513175.1 Xanthobacteraceae bacterium
CCGGGCTTCGAGGCGGGCGGCTGGTTCATGCTGGTCGCGCCCGCCGCGACGCCTGCGCCGATCGTCGCGCGGCTGCACGCCGAGACGGCCGCGATCCTGGCCGATCCCAAGCTGCGCGAGCAGTTTATCCAGCAAGGTCTGATCCCGGTCGCGACGCCGTCGCTCGACGAGCTCAAGGTCTTCGTGCGCGAGCAGATCGCCTACTGGGACCGCACGTTGCATAAGATCGGCTTGGACGGGATGGAGTAGTCAAAAATTCCATGTCCATTGTGCATTCCGCACTAAACACCGCGCGGAAATGACGCTAGCGTCGCTCCCGATCGGGCGACACACGAAATGCCAAGCATCTACATCATCAATCCCGCGCACGACGCGGCGAGCTATCACTCGGCCGAGTCGTACGTGGCCGACGACGGCGCCGGCTGGGCCCTGATCGGCGACCTCGCCATCGTCACCGTCGCGGCGCTGGTGCCGGCGGGCTGGGACATCCGTCTCGTCGACGAGATCATCCATCCGGTCGATCTCGACGCCGACGTCGACTTCATCGCCATCACGGGCAAGATCTCGCAGCGCACCCGCATGTACTGGCTCGCCGACGAGTTCCGCCGGCGCGGCCGCACCGTGCTGATCGGCGGCTGCTTCGCGAGCCTCAATGCCGAGGATGCGCGGCCGCATGCCGACATCCTGGTGACGGGCGAGATCGAGGAGCTGGCGCCGAGGCTTTTTGCCGAGCTCGCCGCCGGCACCTGGGCCGATCGCTATGAGGGCGGCCGCCCCGACATGCGGGTGAGCCCGCTGCCGCGCTGGGACCTCTATCCGCTCGAGCGTGCCTCCTGCGGCGCCGTGCAGACCTCGCGCGGCTGCCCGTTCGAATGCGAGTTCTGCGACGTCATCCAGTACCAGGGCCGCAAGCAGCGCCACAAGGATGCGCGCCAGGTGCTCGCCGAGCTCGACCAGCAATATGCGCGCGGCTGCCGGCGGGTCTTCCTGGTCGACGACAATTTCACGGTCCATCGCCGCCGCGCCCACGCGGTGCTGCGGGCGCTCGCCGGCTGGAACGCGGCGCGCGCCGCCGACCCGGTGAAATTCTGGACGCAGGCCTCGCTCGACGTCGCGCGCGATCCGCAGCTGCTCGACGCCTGCGTCGCGGCCGGCCTCACGACCATGTTCGTCGGCATCGAGAGCATCAACACCGACAGCCTGCGCGAGACCGGCAAGCGGCAGAACCTGCTGCAGCCGATCCAGAGCGCGCTCGACACCATCGTGCGCCACGGCATCGGCATCCAGGGCGGCATCGTGACCGGCTTCGATCACGACAAGCCCGACATCTTCGAGCGCATGTTCGAGGCGGTGCAGCGATTTCCCGTGCCCGAGCTCACCATCGGCTGCCTGGTCGCCTACCGCAGCACGCCGCTCTACGCGCGGCTCAAGGCGGAGCGCCGGCTGCGCGGCGACGTGTGGGACGGCGACATGCGGGCGCCGTTCTGGACCAACTTCGAGCCGGCACGCATGACGCACGAGGAGCTGATCGACGGCACGATCTGGCTCACCCGCAAGGCCTATGCGCCGGAGCATTTCCGCACCCGCATGCTCAACTTCATCGACCGCTTCGGCGAGGACATTGCGGCGCCGGTGCGCACGTCGCGCGCGGACGACGGCCGCCTGCCGGCGTTCCAGAAGTCGCTGCGCACCGCGATGGAGCGCGGGCCGGAAGAGGCCGACATGGTGATGGACGTGCTGCGCGCGGCGAGCAAGAAGCCGGCCTGCCTGCAGTCGGTCGCGACCTTCGTCGGTCGCTACGAGCAGTTCCGCCTGGTTCTCGACGACGTTGCCGCCCCGGGATGCCTGCCGCGGCGGGACGCGAGGGTCGTTGCGCCAACGCCGACCGCGGTGCCGCCGCAGGCCTTGTCGCTGGTCTGAGCGATGCCGCTTCGTCGCCGCTGCACTATGATCCCGGCATGAACCAGGAATTTCGGCGCGCCAATGCAGCCACCACGCCGCCGGCCTTCGCAGCCTGCCTGGCGCAGTGGGCGAGCCTGCAGCCCGACGCCACGGCGCTGATCCATCTCGACGACGGCGAGCACGCGCGCGAGCGCTGGGCTTATGCCACGCTCGACCGCGCGGCGCGCAAGATCGCCGCGGCGCTGCGCGCCCGCGCGCTCGTCGGGCAGCCCGTGCTGCTGGCCTTTCCGCCCGGGCTCGATTTCATCGCCGCCGTCTGCGGCTGTCTCGCCGCGGGTGCGATCGCGGTCCCGGTTCCGTTCCTTGCCGGCCGCCGCGGCGCCGCGCGCCTAGCCGCGCTCGTCGCCGACGCTCAGCCGGCCGCCGCGCTGACGACACGGGCGGCAGCGCCGATGCTCGCGGCCCTCACCGGCATTCCCCTGATCGCGATCGACCATCTTGCCGCGCCGGCGCTGCTCGAGCTGCCCGCGGTCGACCCGGCGGCGCCGGCGCTGCTGCAATACACCTCCGGCTCGACCAGCGAGCCCAAGGGCATCGTCATCACCCACGCGGCCCTGATGGCGAACCTCGAGATGATGCGGTGCGCCGGCAAGGTCGATCGCGACAGCGTCTATGTCAGCTGGCTGCCGCTCTTCCACGACATGGGCCTGGTCGGCATCGTGCTGGAAGCGCTCTACGCCGGCGCCCGCGCCGTCCTGATGTCGCCGCTCGCCTTCCTGCAGCGGCCGACGCGGTGGCTGCAGGCGATCAGCGACTACCGCGCGACGATCAGCGGCGCGCCGGGCTTTGCGTTCGACCTCGCCTGCCGCCGTTTCCGCGCCGACGCGCAGCCGGCGTTCGATCTGTCGAGCTGGCGCATGGCCTTCTGCGGCGCCGAGCCGGTGAGCGCCGAGGCGCTCGCGCGCTTCGCCGAGACATTTGCGCCATATGGCTTTAGCGCGTCCGCGCTCTATCCGACCTACGGCCTCGCCGAAGCGACCGTCTTCGTCACCGGCGGCGAGCTCGGCAGCGGGCTGCGCACCCTTGCGCTCGCCGATCCGAATGACGCCGCGGATCGCCGCAGCCTGGTCGTGAACTGCGGCCGCGGCTGGGGCGACCAGACGATCGCAATCGTCGATCCCGCGACCCTGCGCGAGCAGCCCGATGGCGCGATCGGCGAGATCTGGGTCGCGGGCCGCAACGTCGCGGCCGGCTATTGGAAGAATGCGGCCGCGAGCGCGGAGACCTTCGCGGCGCGGCTTGCCACGCGCCCGGGTCGCGCCTTCCTGCGCACTGGCGATCTCGGCCTGATGTCCGGCGGCGACCTGCACGTGGTCGGCCGCATCAAGGAGATGCTGATCGTCAACGGCGCCGCCCTGCACCCGCAGGACATCGAGGCCGCCATCGCGCGCGCGCACCCGTCGTTCGCGGCGCAAGGCGCGGCCTTCGGCATCGACACCGCGGACGGCGTGCAGGTCATCGCCGTGCACGAGGTTGCGCTCGCCGCGCCGAGCGACGCGGATCATTCCGACGCGCTGGCCGCCGCCTTCACCGCCGTCGGCCGCGAGACCGGGGTGCGGCTGTTCGACCTCGTGCCGGTGCGGCCCGGCGCCATACCGCTCACGACCAGCGGCAAGGTGCGGCGAACCAGGTGCGGCGAGCTCTACCGCGACGGCATGCTCGCGCGGCTGCCGGGCGATCACCGCTGGCTCGGGAAGCACCGGCCGTGACGCGCGAGGAGAAATCCGCGGCCGCCGCGCGCCGGCGCGTGGCGGTGCCGGCCGAGCTCAAGGCGCGCGTGCGCGCCGCGCTGACGGCCAAGCTCGCGAGCTTCCTGCGCGCCGAGGACACGGCCATCGATCCGGCCCGGCCGCTCGCCGAATACGGCATCGACTCGACCGATCTGCTCACCCTGGTGTTCGAGATCGAGGAGGAGCTCGCCTGCCGCTTCTCGCCGGAGACCTTCTTCGACATCGAGACGCTGGACGATCTCGGCGAGCGTATCGCCGCCGCGCTGGCCGAGCAGGGGATGGAGGCGTCGGCGCCGCGGGCTGGCCCGCCATGAGGTTCGATTTCTGGCCGCTCGGTCCCCTGGTGCGCGTGTTGAGCGCACTCGCGGCGGAGCGCAAGGAGATTTCGACCGAGCGCGCCGCGCTTGCGGCCGAGCGCGCGACGCTCGCGGACCGGGTCGATGCCATCCGCCGCGCGGCCGAGACCGAGCGCGACGCCTACAGGGACGCCAAGGAATACGTCGAGGCCGAGCTCGACGACACGCGCAATCTCCTCGCCTACGAGCGCGACGCGCTGGTGATGCAGCGCGATGGGCTCGCCGCCGTCCTGGCCGATCCCGAACTGTCGCAGGAGCGCCGCCTCGCCATGGCCGAGCTCGCGATCGCGCAGGGGCGCCTCGCCGAGGCGATGGCCGTCTTCGCCGCGCTGCGCGACGATCCCGCCCAGCGGCCGACCGCCGCGCGCGGCCTCGCGATGGGCAACCAGCTCGCCAGGTCCGGCCTGCTGCGCGATCTCGGCTGGGAGCCGGCCGCGGACGGCGCGCCGCCGCGCCCGGTCGCGCCGCCGTTGCGCTATTCGCCGCCGGCGGCGCGCGGCGTCGTCCTCGTTTTTCTCGGCGTCGGCGCCCGCTTCTGGATGCAGGTCGCCTCGCTGCACCCGTTTCTCAAGCCGTTCGGCCACCACGTGGTCTATCTGCGCGACATGCAGTGGTCCGTCTTCCTGCGCGGCGTCGACGGCCTCGGCGCGAGCTACGCGGCGTCGATCGCCCGCCTGCGCGACCTGTGCGGCGGCCTCGGCGCCGGCGATCCGCGCATCTACTGCTACGGCGCCTCGATGGGCGGATTCGGCGCGCTGCGCTATGGCCTCGATCTCGGCGCCCGCCGCGTGCTTGCGATCGAGACGACGACCAGCCTCAAGGGCGACGTCTGTCGCGCGCAGGACGAGCGCTGGCTCAGCCGCAAGCTCGGCGACCTCGCGATCGACCTCAAGCCGCTCTACCTGCAGCACCCGGCGCCGCCGCAGGTGACGCTCTACTACGGCGCCGACAACGCCCGCGATGCGGCGCACGCGGTGCGCTTCGCCGACGTGCCCGGCGCGCGTGTGGTTCCGATCGCCGGCAGTCGCGACCACGATTGCCTCGGCAAGCTCATCGGCGAGGGCCGGTTCCCGGAAATCCTGACCGAGTTTCTCGCCGAGGAGGAGCCGTGACGCGGAAATTCGACGTTGCGCCCTTCGGCGCGCAGGGGCGCCGGACGAGGGCAATTTGGCAGAACGAAGCCAAGCGAAATAGTTGAAGGATTTCAATGCAGCCGATCGCGGCCCGCGACGGGAAAGGGGCTGCCGCCAAAATACAATCGATCTGCAATGGAAAAGGCGGGCCAATTACAATGCAACGCCCTGCGCGGGCTGCAGAAAAGCCGCCGGCGCAGGAACAATGGCAAGCAATGGAAAAAACAATGCGCAGAACAATGGAAACAGTCGGAAATCCGGGCGCGTGCTGACGTCCGGTTGTATCGCCCGAAGGCGCGGAACGGCGCCGCCCGCGAGTCGCCGCCAGATGAGCCTGGCGCAATTCGTGAACAGCTCCTTGAATAAAATACAGGCGATTTACAGGGCGCCGATGTGCGCCGAATACAGCAAAAGCCATTGAAATAGCGGAGGAAAAGGCGAGAAACCTGAACAGGAGAAAAACAGGGCCGGAAAACAGGAAGAACAGGGCGATAAACAGGTGGACGATCGCTCCTGCTTCGGGCGGGCCGCATTCCCGGCTTCCTGTTTCCGCCCCACCACGACAATCGGCCAACGCGAGCGACGACGAATCACGTCCTTTGCGGCGACCTTGCGCGCTTGAAACCAAAACGCGCCCGAAGCGGTGGAGCTGCGGACGCGCGAATGTCACTTTGCACTTACTGCCATGCGCCGCTCGCGCCGGGAACGCAAGCGGAATTCGATCTATCCCCACTGTTCACCAGGACTATCGCATTTGCGCGTCTTCCCCTCTCCCCGAAGGGGAGATGGTGGCGAGCGAAGCGAGCCGGGTGAGGGGCGCTCGGTGCATCAACTCAGGCTCTCAGAGCCCCTCACCCCGTCCCTCTCCCCTACGGGGAGAGGGGGCGCAAGAGCCGCGAACGCTCACATGCGATTGCCCTCCCTATTCACGGGCGGCAACCGCCGCGACGGGCGCCATGCCGAGCGCTTGCCGATGTGCCGGGCGCGGGCATCATCACGGTCGCCGGCAGCGGTGACCACGATCGCCTCGGCGAGCTCATCGGGGACGGTCGCTTGCCCGGGATCTCGACCGAGTTACTCACCGAAGATCGAAGACGAGGGGACCGATATGACCGACACCACATCCGAACCGAAACCCATCCTGCCATTCCTCGCGCCGTTCTACCGCATGGTCGTGCCGCTCGCCTGGCCGCTGGTCCGCGTGGCCGTCGGCTGGAACCTGATCGTGCACGGCTGGGGCAAGGTGCTGCGCGGCCCTGCGGAGCAAGCTGCGCTGTTCGCCAAGGACGGCACCGACTTCGGCGTCGCCTTGGCGGTGTTCCTCATCGCGATCGAGCTCGGCGGCGGCATCGCCATCGCGCTCGGCCTGTTCACCCGCTTCTTCGCCGCCGCAATCGCGATCGAGATGGGCTACCTCACGTTCGTCCAATACTGGGGCCACGGCTTCGGCTGGGGCAACCGCGGCTACGAATACGTGCTGCTGTGGGGCCTGGTCGCGCTCGCCATCGCGCTACGCGGCGGCGGGCCGTGGTCGCTCGACCGCCGGATCGGGCGGGAGCTGTGACGGCCATCGGGCATCGATCTCAGGCTGTATCTTCGGCCTCGCTGCAACTCATTTTGCCGCCGCGCCGAACGAACCCATTTACCTTCCAGGCCGCTGGCCGCGCACCATTTTCGGCGCGCCGCAGGCGCCGGCTTGCGCTGCTCCGCGTCGTCATCCGCTCCTCCTGCCGGTGCGGCTGCCGACAGCGGCGCCCCGCAGCCGAAGCCGCGGGGCGCAATTGGGCCATTCGACACGCGAGGAGAAGAACGTCCTTCGCGTGCGCGCAAGCCGCTGTGGCGCGCGCCGCAGCGGCTTGTCTGTTCATCCCGCCCTGGCTAGATAGGCGCCACGACCCGAGGGCCTCGCGGCCCTTCGCCCCGACGGAGAGGTGGCAGAGTGGTCGATCGCACCGCACTCGAAATGCGGCATACGGGCAACCGTATCGGGGGTTCGAATCCCTCCCTCTCCGCCACCCTTCGCCTGACGGGCTTCGGGTGGCAGGCCACTACGTCTCGGGGCGAAGGGTGTCTCCCGAAGCTCCGGCAGGAGCGTAGGGAGACGGCCGCGGTGTGGTACGTTTAGTTTCTTCTGCTTGCAAACGGGGATGTTTACGTCGGCTCGACGAATGACCTTCGCCGACGATTTAAGTCTCACCAACGCGGAGAAGTTAGTGTCGACCGCGCAATATCTGCCGGTGATCTTGAAGGTCCTATATCGCGGTCGTCGACGAGCCGACTGCGCGGAGCCTGGAGCGCTATTTCAAATCCGGATCAGGGAAGGCTTTCGCAAAGAAGCGTTTCATTACTTAGGCTCTTGTTCGGCCTTCACTTTGTATCTCTCCGCCACCTCCCTGTTCACCGCCGCCCCAATCCCCGGCGCGTCCGGCACCCGCACCATTCCGTTCTCGAGCAGGCTTCTCGACGAGCCGACGGCTCGCGGTGAGACGGATCAGGCCGCAGCGCCAAGCGGCTTCGCGCGTTCGATCCGCTTGCGCTCGCGCGGACTGTTCATCGCCTCCCACAGGTCGCTGCGCCGCTGGACGTTGAGCCAGAAGTCGGGGCTGTTGCCGAACACACGCGCCAAGATCAGTGCGGTCGGTGCGGTCACGTTCCGGCGGCCATTGCACAACTCGTTGACGTGCTTGCGCTGGACCCCCATGGCCTCGGCCAACGCGGCCTGCGTGAGCTCCATGGGCCGCATGAACTCCTCGACGAGGATTTCGCTGACCGTGCCCGGCTTGCGCTTCGTCATCAGCATGGTTCGCCTCATCTGTAGCTGTGGTCGTCGAGGTAGACGCCTTGCGCCTCGCCGCGGTTGCCGTCCCACCGAAAGACCAGCCGCCATTGGCTGTTGACGCGGATCGAATGGAACCCAGCCAGATTGCCGCGGAGCTTTTCGAAGTGATTGCTTGGCGGCGCTCGCAAGTCCTGGTCGGTCGTCGCGTCGTCGATCATCTGCAGCCTGCGAAAGAGCCGGCTTTCGAGGTCGGATGGAATGTGCCGCGACCGCGTATCTTCGACGAAGAAGGCGCGCAGCCAATCGTCCCGGAAGCTCACGATCACGCGGCTGCTCCGTACATGTGTCTATGTACCACCCGTAGGTACAATGCGCAACCGCATGGGACCAGAGGACCGTCATCGCGTGGATTGCGACGCGAGCGCCGCGACATGGCACAGCCTACGCCGGCAAATAGCGCCGCGGTGTCTCGCGCTTGTCGTCGTAGGCCGCCTCGAACACGGGCTCGGCCAGCATGGACTGGATGCGCAGCACGGTGTTGCCGGTGTTGGAAAAACCGTGCTTGCGGCCGGCCGGCACGACGACGAGCTGGCCCGGGCCGAGCGTGGTGCGCGCTTCGCCGATCCATACCTCGGCCTGTCCTTCGAACACGTGCAGGATTTCCTCGACGGCGTGCAGATGGGTCGGCGCGCCGTGGCCCGGGTCGCACCATTGCTCGAACACGCAAAGCTGGCGCGCGCCGGTCAGCGCCGAGACGTGCATCTGCGTCATGACGCCCGGCCGCCATTCCTCCTTCGGCTGATGATTGAGATCGATGACCTGCATCGGATGGCCTCCTTCTTGGTTGCAACTATCGGCAACTAGCCTGATCCCAACAGAAGATGCGCCCGCGTCCAACCCATTGGCGGCTTGCCGCAAGGGAATATCGTGCCGCAAGCACGCCTTTGAACCGGCTTGATTTTTTTCCGGAAACGCCCCATGTGATGCCCCGAGATTGCGGACTGCGCCGCGCTCGGCGGTGCCTGCAATGCGCCCCCGTTCAATTTGGCGGTTCCGACCGGTTCCGGCGGCGGTCTCAAGTCTTTGCCGGTGTTGGGGTTTTTGGCGTTCGGCATGCGGCCGGACGCCGGTGAGCTGATGTGATGACGGACATGACCGAAATGTCGCTTGAGTATCGGGTCCGCGAGGAGACCGAGCTTCGTGAGCGCCCCGGCCCGGCGGCCGCGGGCGGAACCTCGGATATTGCGGCCCTCAGTGCCGATGAGGCGCCCGAATTGGGGGACGCCGATGCGGTGGACGTCGCCGTATCCCCGACGATCCGCCCGCCGGGGCGCACCTTTCGCGAGGAGCCGCGTTCGCCCGACCTGATGGCCACCTATTTCCGCCAGATGGGCCGCGCCGAGATGATCACGCGCGAGCAGGAAGTCGCGCTGGCGAAGCGGATCGAGGCTGCCCAGCAGGCGCTCGTCGCCGGTCTGTGCCGCGTTCCCATGCTGATCGAGCGCATCGACGGGTGGGGCGCCGAGCTGCGCGAGAGCCGCCTGCGTCTGCGCGACCTCGTCGATCTGCCGGCGGCAGGCAACGAGCCGCTGCCCGGCGCGGGCGAGATCGCCGCGCCGCGCCGGCCGCCCGTGGCCGCGGAAGTCGTCGAGGAAACCGAGGAGCAGAGCGCTTCGAGCGACGACCACAGCGACTTCGCGGCGCGCGAGCAGGCGCTGTTGCCCGCCGTGCTCGCGCGGATCGGCGCCATGTCGACGCTCGCCGGCGAGATCACGACGCTCAGCCAAAAGCGCGTTGCCGCGGTGGCGCGCGGTCGCGACATCCTCAAGGCGCGCCGTGCGCGGCTCGGCGCGCTGATCGCGCGCTTCGGCGGCGAGGCCGCGCAGCTGCGGCTGCGCGCCGATCGCGTGGCGGACCTCGTCGCCGCGCTGGAGGAGGAGCATCGCGCGCTCGCCCATGCCGAGCGCGACCTGCTGCGGCTGGCCGAGCAGAGCCGCATCACGCGCAAGGAGTTTCTCCTCCGCCACACCGGTCATGAGCTCGATGCCGGCTGGCTCGATGCGGTGGCGACGCTGCCGGCCTGGCGCACGCTGGCGCGCCGGCACGGCGAGCGCGTCGCCGAGCTGCGCGCCGAGATCGCCGCGGTCGCGCAGCGCATCGGGCTGCCGATCGCCGACATGCGCGCGCTTGCGGCCGAGATCGGCAAGGCGCGCCGCGAGGTGATGCGCGGGCGCGAGGAGATGGTGCGCGCGCATCTGCCGCTCGTCGTCGCCATCGCCAAGCGCTACCGCCGCAACGGCGCGATGGACCTCCTGGATCTCATCCAGGAAGGCAACATGGGCCTGATGCACGCGATCGAGAAGTTCGACTATCGCCGCGGCGTCAAGGTATCGACCTATGCGGTGTGGTGGATCCGCCAGTCGATCGCCCGCGCCATCGCCGACCAGAGCCGCACCATCCGCATCCCGGTGCACATGACCGAGGTGGCGGCGCGGGTGCTGCGCGATCGGCGCAAGCTCTATCAGGAGAAGGGCCGCGAGCCCGGCGCCGCCGAGATCGCGGTGCGTACCGGCGTGCCGATCGGGCGCATCGAGCAGGTGCTCTCGCTGGTGCAGCAGCCGGCGTCCCTCGACTCGCCGGTCGGCGAGGACGGCGACGCGACGCTCGGCGACCTGATCGCGGCGCCCAACACGGTCGATCCGCACGCGGCGGTCGAGGCGAGCGTGCTGCGTGATGCGGTGAGCGAGGCGATCGGCACCCTGACGCCGCGCGAGGAACGCATCCTGCGCATGCGCTTCGGCATCGGCGGCATGGCCGAGCACACGCTCGAGGAAGTGGGCCAGATCTTCGGCGTGACGCGCGAGCGCATCCGCCAGATCGAGGCGCGCGCGCTGATGAAGCTGCGCGACCCGGGCCAGAGCGGCCGGCTCGCGACCTTCGCGGAAGGCTGATCGGACGCCCGCACAGCGCGCGCGCTCCCTCTCCCCGCGTGCGGGGAGAGGG
>DATBZM010000043.1:0-9161 GCA_036513175.1 Xanthobacteraceae bacterium
CGCCTCGATCCGAGCAATCGCGACCAGGGCAAGGTGATCTTCGCGTATTCGGAGGATCTGGAGGAATGGCGGCTCGATACGCCGTCGCAGCACGGCATCCTCGATGAATCGCAGGGCGTCAAGCTCGAGAAGATGCAGAATCTCGTCTACCGCATCACCTACAAGGGCAAGAGCGTGATTTTCGAGCTCAACGACCTCTCGAACGTCAAGCCGCCAGCCAACGCGCTCGCACCCGACGAGGAGTACATCGGCCCGAGCTTCGACGAGTCCGGCATCCGCTTCTTCCTCGTCTTCGACAAGAAGCTGAATATCTTCCACTTCATCCTGGACGAGACCGTCGAGGTGGCCGACCAGCTCGAGCCGAGCCAGCGCACCGACCGCATCCTGATCGGCAAGCGCACGGGCTTTGCGTTCTACCGCGACCGGCTGCGCGACCGGAAGATCATGGTCGGCGCATACGAAGGCAACATGCTGACGAACACCTATTTCGACGGCCCGTTCGATCAGCTGCCGCTCAACTTCGTCCAGGGCGACATGCTGCGCGACGCCATCATCGCGGCCGACCCGGATATGAAGGGACGCATCGACCGGTTCGGCACCGTGAACGACGACCAGCGTTATGCCGTCGATCCCTATATGCCGTACCGCACGGTCGACCAGCTCTATGCGTTCGACCGCTGCGCGAGCGCGCGTCAGCACGATCCCGGCGCGTACTATCTGTGCTTTGCGATCGATTATGATGCCGAGCGCCGGCCGCATTTACGCGGGCTCGCCGACATCAAGTCGCCGCGCGCGCACCGGCGCGGCGCGCGCAAATGACGCGTGGCATGCCGCGATGTTAGGCGCTGTTCGACGGCGTGTAGCCGCGGTCGGCGCGCTGGCGCTGATCGCGGCCGGCGCGTGCCCGGCCGCGGCCGGTGCCCTCCATCCGCTCGACCCGCTCGACGCCGATGAGCTCGCGACCATCGGGGCGGTGCTCAAGAAGAGCGGGCGCTTTTCGGAAAACACCAATTTTGCCTGGGTGCAGCTCGATGAGCCCGCCAAGGCGCTGGTGCAGGCGTTCAAGCCGGGCATGGATTTTCCGCGCCGTGCCGCGCTCGACGCCATCGACTACACGCAGAAGAAGGCGTTCGCGGTCGTGGTCGACATCAAGGGAAAGCAGATCGTCTCGGTCAGCGATCTTGCCGGATCGCAGCCAGGTCTCACCGACCGGGACACCGATATCGCGACCGAGATCGTCGATGCGGATCCGCGCATCAAGGCGGCGCTGATCGCCCGTGGCCTGCGGGTTCCGCACAAGGTGTCGGAGTCGGTCGGCGTCCAGCTCGGGCCGATCGGCTATGACCCGGGCGTCGATCAGCGCGCCGCGCGGCTCGTGCGCGCCTTCTTCGCCTCCGATCAGAACGCGGTCAATGCGTTCAGCCCCTTCGTCGACGGCCTGATGGCGGTCGTCGACGTCTACGCCAAGCGGGTCGTCAAGCTCGAGGACGACGCCGGCGTGCCGTCGCGCCAGGTCCCGCACGACATCTTCGACGCAAAGCTCCGCGGGCCCCCGGAACGCATGAGCCGGCTGCCGCGCCAGCGCGGCGGGGGCACGGATTTCACGGTCGCGCACAACGTCGTCAGGTGGCGCAACTGGCAGTTCCGCTATGGCTTCAACCTGCGCGAAGGGCTGGTTCTCTATCAGCTCGCCTTCGACGACCAGGGGCGCAAGCGGCCGATCCTTTATCGCGGCTCGGTCTCCGAAATCGTCACCGCCTACGGCGATGCGAGCGCGTTCTGGTCATGGCTCGAGCTGTTCGACGAGGGCGTGTTCGGGATCGGCGCCTCGGCGGCCGCGGTCGAACCGGGCCGCGAGGTGCCGGCGAACGCGCTGCTGCTCGATCCGCTGCTGCCCGATGCCGAAAAGCCCGCGTTCTCGACGCGCCAGCCTCACCGCATCTACGTCTACGAGCGCGATGGCGGCAACCTGCTCTACTATCCGCAGGGCGATGTGACGCTCCACGCACGCGCGAGCGAGCTCGTGATCGGCATGATCGCGAGCTTCGGCAACTATGCCTACGGGCTCAACTGGGTGTTCAAGCAGGACGGCTCATTTGCGTTCGAGGTCACGCTGGCGGGCGAGGTGCTGACGAAATTCGTGCCCGCATCCGATTGCGCCGTCTGCCGCGCGGCCGCGGGCGGGCCGGGCGCCGGCGGCGAGAGCCGCACCTACGTCGCAAGCGGCGATGAGCGATACGGGACGCTGGTCTATCCCAACCTCGTCGCCGCCAATCATCAGCACTGGTTCAACCTGCGGCTCGATTTCGACGTCGACGGGCAAGCCAATGCCGTAATGGAGAACAATCTCGCGCACGGCGCGGTCGATGCGCACCACGCCGATGGCGGCACGGCCGCGGGCGATCGCGCCTTTTCGGCGAGCCACACGGTATTCGGCCGCGCGGTCGACGCCAGGCGCGACATGAACGACGAGACCGCGCGCACCTGGACGATCTACAACCCGGCCGCCCGCAGCCGCGAGGGCCGTCCGCCTGGCTACACGATCGTGCCGATGGAAAATGCGATGACGGTCTTTCCATCCGACCGCGCGGGCGGGACGGTGGGCTTCACGTTCCACCATTTCTGGGTCACGCCCTACCGGCCGGGTCAGATTTATGCGGCAGGCGCCTATCCGAACGAAGCCACGCCCGACGACGCGGACACGCTTGACCACTATGCCGACGGCGACTCGATCTATGACAAGGACATCGTGGTCTGGTACTCGCTCGGCATGACGCATTTCCCGCGGGTCGAGGATTACCCGATCATGTCGAGCGATCGGCTGGTCGTGACGTTCCGCCCCGACGGGTTCTTCGCGCGCAATCGCGCGCTGCCGCTCGGCGAGGTCGACGGCCACCGCTGAGGTGCGTTGACGATTCTTCGTCATCACGCTTGAGCCTGTTCTTTTGAGCGCGATCTATTGCGAATCGGAATCCATCCCGGAGCAGGCTTTTTCGGGATCGTGCTCTGACCGTGTGCCCGCAAAAGAAAAAGCCCGACCGCATCGCGCGGCCGGGCTCTATAGCGAGCTAGGCGCTCTGGGCGCCGATCACCAGCACCAACGGCTGTAGTAGCCGCAATGCCAACCGCGGTGCCGCCAACGGCTGCGCCAAGGGTTGTGCCAGCCGACTTGCGTAGCGGTGCTCTTATCCGTGAGCTGCTGCAGCACGGTGTTGTTGACCGGCGCAGCCGACGTTGCCGACGCGCCGACGAAACCGATCCCGGCGACAACCAATGACGCAATCAAGATCTTGCGCATTCGCTTCTCCTCTCGTTGCCTTCTTTGACTTGGTGGGGGGTACCAAGCTCTCCGCCTTGACGGAGCGCGGCAAGTTAATCTGAAACTGTCTGAACGGATAGGCTATATTTGGTTCATCTGCCGTTCATCTTGCGTCGCAGCGATACACTGGTCCGATGACATCGCAAAGACCGCGGCATGCCGCAGCGTCGCGCGCATTTTGGGCAGACATCGACGCCAGTGGGCCATAGAAAGTAACGAGGCAAAGCGGATTCGATGGCGCCGGGCGTTGCTGCACTGCGAAATATGCGCAATCCGATCAGGAGCCGTCATTAGGGAGCAGGCTAAGCCGCATCATGGAGTGGACCGATACCGGGGTCGTGCTCGGCGTGCGCCGGCACGGGGAGGCGAATGCCATCCTCGAATTGATGACGCGTGCGCACGGCCGCCATCTCGGCCTCGTCCGCGGCGGCTTCGGGTCGCGTCTCAAGCCCGTGCTGCAGCCGGGCAATTCGGTCACGGCGACCTGGCGGGCGCGGCTCGACGAGCATCTCGGCTATTTCACGGTCGAGGGCCTCGACCTGCGCGCGGGCGCCTTCCTGCCCGCCGCGCACGCCGTTTATGGCGTGACGCATCTTGCCGCGCTCACCCGCCTGCTGCCCGAGCGCGACCCGCACGAGACGGTGTTCGAGGCGCTCGACGCACTGCTCGACCGGCTTGGCGATGCCACGACCGTCGCGGTGCTCGTGGCACGCTTCGAGCTGCAGCTTCTGGCCGAGCTCGGCTTCGGCCTCGACCTATCGGCGTGCGCCGCGACCGGCGCGCTCGACGACCTCGTCTTCGTATCGCCGAAATCCGCCCGCGCGGTTTCGCGGACCGCGGGCGAAGCCTGGCGCGACCGCCTGCTCGCGCTGCCGGCGTTTCTCGCCGACGAGGAGACGCCGGCGCCGTCACCCGAGGATATCGCGGCTGGTTTTGCGCTCACTGGTTTTTTTCTCGGCCGCCATCTCTACGAGTCGCGCGGCGAGACGTTGCCGGAGGCGCGCGCGCATTTCATCGCGGCGGTGACGCGGGCGATGGCGCGCGTGGCGTGAGCGCGAAGCGGATTTGAAAAGGAGATAGTCGACTTGCGAGCAGCGCGGATTCAGGTCGATCGGCGCACTTGATCGTGCTCGATCCTACCAATACCACGTGTGCCAGCGCTGCCAGCGCGCCCAGTACGGGCGCCCGCGATAGCCGTGACGATAATAGTGCCAATAGGGCGGGGGGCCGGCGTAGCACGGGTACCAGCCCCAGCCGAGACCGCCGTAACGCCAGCAGGCGGCGGGACCAGGGGGCGCAATCGGCGGCGGCGCGACCGCGACCATGGGGGCGGTCGGATAGGGCGTCATGTCGGCGGCACGCGCCGCGGCGCCCGAGAGCAGCATGGCCGCGAGCATCGAGAGGACGAGATGGGGTCGCCGCATGGCAAAATCTCCAGCTCGGCATTCTTCCGCTGCGGCAATAAAAAAGGCTTAACGGTGGCGGATCGGCCGGTACGCGCAGGCTCGGGCTGGTGCGGGTTGTTCGCGATCCGCCGCCGCTGTATCGAGTAGCAAATGGGTAAGCAACTGATTCCCCCCGAGCCGACCGACGTGCAGCCGGTCGGCCTGCGCGAGGCGCTGGAAGAGCGCTATCTCGCGTATGCGCTCTCGACGATCATGCATCGCGCGCTGCCGGATGCGCGCGACGGCCTCAAGCCGGTGCACCGGCGCATCCTCTACGGCATGCGGCTCCTGCGCCTCGATCCCGGCACCACGCTCAAGAAATCGGCAAAAATCGTCGGCGACGTGATGGGCAATTTCCATCCGCACGGCGACCAGGCGATCTACGACGCGCTGGTGCGGCTCGCGCAGGATTTTGCCTCGCGCTATCCGCTGGTTGACGGCCAGGGCAATTTTGGCAATATCGACGGCGATAACGCGGCGGCCATGCGCTACACCGAGGCGCGGCTGACCGAGGTCGCGCGCCTCCTGCTCGATGGGCTCGACGAGGACGCCGTCGATTTCCGCCCGACCTATGACGGCTCCGACCGCGAGCCGGTGGTGCTGCCGGGCGCGTTTCCGAATTTGCTTGCCAACGGCTCGCAAGGCATCGCGGTCGGCATGGCGACCTCGATCCCGCCGCACAATGCGGCCGAGCTGTGCGACGCCGCGCTCTTTCTCATCGACAATCCGAACGCGCGCAGCAAGACGCTGCTCAAATATGTGCCGGGCCCGGATTTCCCGACCGGCGGGCTGATCGTCGATCCGCGCGAGAGCATCGCCGAAGCCTATGTCACGGGGCGCGGCTCGTTCCGCGTGCGCGCGCGCTGGGCCAAGGAAGACGCCGGCCGCGGCACCTACTCGATCGTGATCACCGAGATCCCGTGGCTGGTGCAGAAATCGCGCCTGGTCGAGCGCATCGCCGAGCTGATCAACGAGAAGAAGCTGCCGCTCGTCGCCGACGTGCGCGATGAATCGGCCGAGGACGTCCGCCTCGTCATCGAGCCGCGCGCCCGTACGGTCGATCCCGAGCTGTTGATGGAATCGCTGTTCAAGCTCACCGAGCTGGAAAGCCGCATTCCGCTCAACATGAACGTGCTGCTCAAGGGCCGCATCCCCAAGGTGGTCGGCCTCGCCGAGGTCTTGCGCGAATGGCTCGACCACCGCCGCGAGGTGCTGCTGCGGCGGACGAACTTCCGCATCCGGCAGATCGACGCGCGCCTCGAGGTGCTGGGCGGCTTTCTCGTCGCCTATCTGAACCTCGACAAGGTCATCAAGATCATTCGCACCGAGGACGAGCCTAAGCCCGTGCTGGTGAAGACCTTCAAGATCAGCGACGTGCAGGCGGACGCCATTCTCAACATGCGGCTGCGCAATCTGCGCAGGCTCGACGAGATGGAGATCAAGGCGGAGGACAAGGCGCTGCGCATCGAGCGCAAATCGTTGCAGGAGCTGCTCAAGTCCGAGACGGCGCAGTGGAAGAAGGTCGGCGACGAGATCAGACGAGTCCGCGACATGTTCGGGCCCAAGACGCCGCTCGGCAAGCGGCGCACCGGCTTTGCAGAGGCGCCCGAGCACGACGAGGCCGCGATCGAGGAGGCGATGGTTGTGCGCGAGCCGATCACCGTCGTGGTCTCGGAGAAGGGCTGGATCCGCGCGCTGCGCGGCCACGTCAGCGATCTTGCGGGCGTCGTCTTCAAGGGAGACGATGGGCTGAGATTCGCGTTTCCAGCCGAGACAACGTCGAAGATTACGATCTTCGCGACCAACGGCCGCTTCTATACGATCGACGGCGCCAAGCTGCCGGGCGGGCGCGGGCATGGCGAGCCGTTGCGGCTGCTCATCGATCTCGACCAGGACGGCGATCTCGTATCCGTCTTTCCGTTCGTTGGCGGCCGCAAGTTCCTGGTCGCGAGCAGGACCGGCCGCGGCTTCGTGGTCGCCGAGGACGAGTGCGTCGCCAATACGCGCAAGGGCAAGCAGGTGCTCAACGTGAAGCCGCCCGATGCGGCACGCGCGCTTGCAGTGGTCGAGGGTGAGCTCGTCGCCGCGATCGGCGAGAACCGCAAGATGGTGATCTTCCCGCTCGAGCAGCTGCCCGAGATGGCGCGCGGCGCCGGCGTGCGGCTGCAGCGCTACAAGGACGGCGGGCTCTCCGACATCAAGACCTTCAAGAGCGCCGATGGTCTCGGCTGGACCGACACGGCGGGACGGGCATTCTCGCTCTTGCTGAAGGATCTGGCCGACTGGCGCGGCAACCGCGCCGACGCCGGCCGGATTGCGCCGAAGGGGTTCCCGCGGACGAACAGGTTTGGTGGAAATGCCAAAGCGAATGATGTCTGAGCCGCTGCCGCCGCGATCGCGCCGGCCATCGATGCGTCACGCTTGAATTCGCTCGCCACGATCCTGATCTACGCTCCCGGGGCGCAGAAAAAGAAGATGGCTCATGTCCTCCCGGCGCAAGGGGGCCGGCCAGACCGCGCTCATCACCGGCGCGAGCGGCGGCATCGGGCTCGAGCTTGCGCGCTGCTTTTCGCGCGACGGCTACGATCTGGTGCTGGTCGCGCGTTCGGTTGACGCGCTCGGGGAAGCCGCGAACGATCTTTCGCGCGAGTTCAACATCAAGGCCATACCCATCGCCTGCGATCTCGGCCGATCCGGGGCCGTCGCGCAACTTATCCAAGACCTTGAGCAGCGCGCGATCAGGATCGACGTGCTCGTCAATAATGCCGGCTTCGGCGCGGCCGGTGCGTTCGATCGCAGCGACGTCGCCGCGCAACTCGGCATGATCGACGTGAACGTGCGCGCGCTGGTCGAGCTGACGCATGCGGTCTGGCCGCGCATCATGCGCAGCCGGCGCGGCGGCGTGCTGAATGTAGCATCGACGGCGGCCTTCCAGCCCGGACCGTTCTTGGCGGTCTACTGCGCGTCGAAGGCCTTCGTGCTGTCGTTCACCGAGGCGCTGTGGGAAGAGGCACGCGGCAGCGGCGTGCACGTGACGTGCCTGTGCCCGGGCGTGACCGAAAGCGGCTTCCACCGCCGCGCCGGCACCGACCGCCTGCGGCTGATGCGCGGCGGCATCATGCCGGCGACGACGGTCGCCGAGATGGGTCACCGGGCGTTTGGTGCCAACCAGCGCGTCAAGGTGACGGGCTTCGGCAATGCGATGCTGGCCTATTCGGCAGCGCTGTCGCCGCACGCAATCGTCCTGCGGATCGCGCGGCGATTGATGAGCCCGTAGGGTTGGGTTGAAAGCGAAACCCACCGGCTGACTCGCAAGCTCCGATTCAGCCGATGGGTTACGCGGCTCCGCCGCGAACCCATCCTACGCGCCGCGCCCGTGCAGGAATCTCGCGAACGCCTTGAGCGTCGTCTCCGAAACGTGGTGCTCGATGCCCTCGGCGTCCGCCTCGGCGGATTCGGCCGGCACGCCGAGCGCGAGGAGCACCTCGACGACGAGCCGGTGGCGCGCGCGCACGCGCGCCGCGAGCGCCTGGCCGCTTTCCGTGAGAAACACCCCGCGATAGGGCCGGGCGGTGGCGACGCCCTCGCGCTTGAGCCGCGCGATCGCCTTGATCGCGGTCGCGTGCGAGACGCCGAGCCGGCGCGCGAGGTCGGTCGGCCGCGCCTCGCCGGTCGATCCCAGGAGATCGTCGATCAGCTCGACATAGTCTTCCAGCAGCGCGGTCGACTGGGCCGAGCGCGCCTTGCCGAAGCGGCGCGCCTGGGCCGTTTCGGTGGGCAGCGGCTGCGACGATTCATCGCGCTGTTTCAAGGTCTTGCGCGGCATTTTGCGTCTTTCGCGCGAACCCTGCGCGCCCTTCTGCGCAGGCGCCATTCTAATGCATAGGACACATTTTGTAACCCCGTATTGATCGTTACGCATAATTCGTTACTTTGTAGCCGAGGCTACATGTCGAAGATGAGCACCGGCGGAACCGCGCAGATGGTGGAAACGACCCCCCGGTCGCTGTCCGACCGCACCGTCGAGGCGGCGCGCGCGTTGCTCGCCGGCGAGCGGCGCGGCTTGCGCGGCTATCTCGCCTTTGCGGGGCCGGCGGTCGTCGCCTCGATCGCCTACATGGACCCCGGCAACTTCGCCACCAACATCCAGGCGGGCGCCAGATACGGCTACGCGCTCTTGTGGGTCGTGCTGCTCGCCAACCTGATCGCCATGCTGTTTCAGGCACTCTCGGCGAAGCTCGGCATCGTCACGGGCAAGAACCTCGCGGAACTCTGCCGCGAGGAGTTTTCCCGGCCGGTGGTGATCGCCATGTGGATCGTGAGCGAGGTCGCCGCCATGGCGACCGATCTCGCCGAGTTCCTCGGCGGCGCGATCGGGCTGTCGCTCCTGTTCGGCC
>DATBZM010000044.1:0-5887 GCA_036513175.1 Xanthobacteraceae bacterium
GGAAAGTCCTTCACATAGTCCTTGTAGTAGGCGTCCATCACGGCCGGATGCGGGATCGACGGATGGATGTAGATCGGCACGTCGAGCTTCTCGGCGCGTTCGTAAATCGGCCAGAAACGCGCATCGTCGAGGAAGACGCCGTTGGCGAGGCCGTGGATCATGGCGCCCTTGAAGCCATGCCGGGTGACGGTGCGCTCGAGCTCGTCGGCCGCCGCGGCAGGATCGGCGGTCGGCAGCGCCGCAAAGCCGGCAAAGCGCGTCGGATGCTTGGCGATCGCCTCGGCAAGCCGGTCGTTTACGCGCCGGGTCAGCGCGACCGCATCGGGGCCGGCGAGCTTCTGCGCCGAGGGGGCGCCGTGCGAGATGAGCTGGAGGTCGACGCCGGCCTCGTCCATTTCCTTGATGCGCAGGTCGCCGAGATCGAACAACCGGTTCATCATCTCGGGATTGCGCACACTCTCGACCCCCGAATAGGTCGCCGACAATTCGCGATCCCAATAGTGCTCCTCGATCGCGATGACCGGACAGTTCGGCTTCTTGAGCATGATGGCGTTTCCGTTCCCTTGGGTGGATGCGGGTTCCTATCAAGGGCCGTGCGCAATGTCATCGCGGTTTCTTGGCCACGCAGGACGCACTCGGCGTTCCCCTCCCGCGCGCGACGTTGATCCGCGTACCGGCCGGCCCGAGCGCATCGATGACTTCCGATGCAGATGGGCTAACATACGGACGGCCGCCGCAACAGCGCCCGCAATTCGCCAGGAGCATCGCATGCACGTCTTCGATCTCGAGCAGGAGCAGGAGTGGAACCCGCAGCACCATGTCGAGAAGATCCTCGGCAAGGTGGGCGAAGGGGACGTGACGGTCGCGTGCTGGGAGCCGGGCCAGATCAGCCCCTATCACTGCCATCCGCAAGCGACCGAGATCTATTTCTGCTACCAGGGCGGCGGCAAGATGCGCACGCCGACGCGCACCATCGACGTGGTGCCGGGCTCCTTCGTGGTGCATCCGAAGGGCGAGCTGCACGAATACATCAACGGACCGCAGCGCACGCTCTTGTTTCGCGTGCGCTACGGCGACGGCATGTCGACGCGGCACATGGAGAACCGCCACCACAAGGACTGGACGCAGAAGCCCGAGGATGCGGCGTTCTTCCGCGCCAATCCGGCGCTGGTCACGGCCGAGGTGGCGTGAGGGGAAAGCGCGTCAGCCGGTCGTTGCTCGCGCCGGGATGCGGTCGAGGTCGGTGAATTCGGCGCCGATCTCGAAGCCGAGCCGCCACACCATGCGGCAGGAGCGGCGGGGACGGTCGGCGCCGGCGATCACCAGGGTGAATTCGCTGGGAATCTCGGGGTATTCGGAATGCAGCCGCACGCCGAGCTCCGACATGTCGACGATCAGGCAATCGCGCGAGGCTCCGGACATTTCCGCCTGGATGCGCGCATAGCGGTTGAAACCGTAGCGCGGCGCCCTGCGCCGTTCCTTGAACATGGCCGATCCTGGTCCGCAAATCCCGTTCCACCGACCGCTACGGTGTAGATCATCAATGCTTGCGGATGGCCAAACGCGCGGCGCATGATTTTCCGCGCATTTTCGCGAAAATTGGCGACAAGTACGACCGATTGGCGCAACCATGTCGCGGCCATGACCCTGATCTTCAAAATCTGCCCGCGCGCGCTGTGGAACGCGGCCGAGCGCGACGGCATCTTTCGCGGCGCGCCGGTCGACCGCGCCGACGGCTTCATCCATTTTTCCACCGCCGAGCAGGTGCGCGAGACCGCCGCCAAGCATTTCGCCGGGGCGAGCGACCTCGTTCTCGTCGCGGTGGCGGCGGAGCGGCTCGGAGCGGCGCTCAAATGGGAGCCTTCGCGCGGCGGCGCCCTGTTTCCCCATGTCTACGGCGAGTTGCCGCTTGCCGCCGCACAATGGGTCAAGCCGCTGCCGCTCGGCGCGGATGGGCGGCACGAGTTCCCGCCCCTCTGAGGCACGGCGCCTGCTCCTGATGCTGCGGCGGGCCGGATGTCCACTGCGGAATAAAGAGCGCTTACCAAGGCATGTGCGGTCGAGTACAAAGAGGGCCGTGCTGGGTTGAGTTGCTCCGGGGAGGAGCGTGCCGATGCCTTCGCCGTCGACGAAGCGCCGCTTCCAGGTCGCGCTGATCAAGCCGTCGCATTACGACGACGACGGCTACGTCATCCAGTGGTTGCGCTCGTTCATCCCGTCGAACTCGCTCGCCGCCGTCTACGGCCTCGTCGCCGACTCGGCCGCGCGGCGTGCGCTCGGCGACGATGTCGAGATCGACATCGATGCGGTGGACGAGATCAATACCCGCATCCGGCCGGCGAAGATCGTCGAGCGCTTCCGCCGCCGTGGCAATTTCGGCGTCGTCTTCATGGTCGGGGTGCAGAGCAACCAGTTCCCGCGCGCGCTCGACATCGCGCGGCCGCTGCGCGCGGCCGGCATCCCGGTGGTCATCGGCGGCTTCCATGTGTCGGGCTGCCTCGCCATGCTCGACGAGCTGCAGGAGGACCTCAAGGTCGCGCTCGATCTCGGCATCACGCTCTATGCGGGCGAGCTCGAGGAGCGCTGCGACGACCTTCTGCGCGACGCCGCAAACGGCACGCTCGAGCCGATCTACAATTATCTCAAGGACCTGCCCGGTCTCGAGGCGATGCCACCGCCGGTGCTGCCGAAACAGTACCTCACCCGCACCTACAACCTGATGACGAGCTTCGACGCCGGACGCGGCTGCCCGTTCGAGTGCTCGTTCTGCACGATCATCAACGTACAGGGCCGCAAGTCGCGCAAGCGCACGCCCGACGACGTCGAGCAGCTGATCCGCATGAACCTCGCCCAGGGGGTCAGCTGGTTCTTCATCACCGACGACAATTTCGCCCGCAACAAGGACTGGGAGCCGATCTTCGATCGCATCATCGCGGTGCGCCAGGAGGTCGAGGGCACGCCGCGCGATCTCAAGATCATCATCCAGGTCGACACGCTCTGTCACAAGAACCCGGACTTCATCGCCAAGGCGAAGCGCGCCGGCGTGCGGCGGGTGTTCATCGGGCTCGAGACCATCAACCCCGGCAACCTCGCGGCGGCGAAGAAGCGGCAGAACAAGATCACCGAATATCGCCAGATGCTGCTCGCCTGGAAGCAGGCCGGCGTCATCACCTATGCGGGCTATATCGTCGGCTTCCCGAACGACACGCCGGAAAGCCTCGCCGAGGACATCGCCATCATCCAGAAGGAGCTGCCGCTCGATATCCTCGAGTTCTTCTGCCTCTCGCCGTTCCCGGGCTCGGAGGACCACCAGAAGCTCTGGCGGCAGAAGGTCGCGATGGACCCCGACATGAACCGCTACGACGCCGAGCATGTGCTCACCGCGCATCCGCGGATGACGCGTGCCCAGTGGGAGGATGCCTACCGCATGGCGTGGAAGCTCTATTATTCGCCCGAGCACATCGAGCGGCTGCTGCGCCGCGCGGCCGCCTGCGGCATCGGCGTGTCGCGCCTCGCCACCATGATCTTCGGCTTCTCCTGCGCGGTCGAGGTCGAGAACGTGCATCCCCTGCAGGGCGGCATCCTGCGGCTGAAATATCGCACCGACCGGCGACCGGGGTTGCCGATCGAGCCGGTCTGGCGCTTCTATCCGTCCGTCATCACCGAGACGCTGATGAAACTCGTCAAGTATTGCCGCCAATGGCGGATGATCGAGCGCCTGCGCCAGAGCATCCGCAAGGACCCGGCCCGGCTCACCTACACCGACGCCGCACTGGCGCCGGTCGAGGCCGGCGACACCGAGACGCTCGCGCTGTTCACCCACACCGAGGCGGCGCGCTCCGCCGTGCAGCACGCGCGCAAGATCAAGGAGCTGACCAAGGCTGCCTCCGGCTGAGGGCCGACGCTACGTCGGCGTTTCCGTGGCGGCCGCCGCCATGCTCGTCACCTCGCGCCGGCCATCCCTGGACACCCGCCACGGCGCATGGAAACATGCTGCTCCTCCCATGATCACGCGACTTGCCGATAGCCATGTTCGATTGGGCCTGCTTGCAGCCGCCTGCGTGCTGGCGGCCGTGGAGGCGTTCGCCCAGCAATCCGCGGCGCCGGTGCACTCTTCCCCGTCCTGCCGCGAGCTCGCGCGTCGGTTCGACTTGATCGCGGCCGAGGCCGGCTCGCTCGAGCTGACCACGGCACTGTTCTCCGCCGCCGACGCCGGCTGCGAGCCGCTGGCGCTCCGCCTGCTTGGTGCCGGCGCCACGCTCGACGCGCGCGACCGTTTCGGCACCATGCCGCTCGCGCACGCGGCGCGCGCCGGTCATACGGCGCTGGTCGAGCTGTTTCTCGCCCGCGGGGCTCCGATCGACGCGCGCAATGTCGCGGGCGCGACCGCCCTCTATGCGGCAGCCGAGAACGACCGCGAGCCGGCCGTCGCGCTCCTCCTCGCCAAGGGCGCGGACCCGAATCTGCCGGGCCGCTCCGGCCTGACGCCGCTCGCCGCCGCGGCCTACAAAGGCAACGACCGCATCACCGCGGAGCTCCTCGCGCACGGCGCCAAGCCGGATGCGGCAGATACGACCGGCAAGACGCCGATCATCTACGCGGCGGCGCGCGGGTTCACGCCGGTGGTGCGCCGGCTGCTCGCCGCCGGCGTCGACGCGAAGCGCACCTACGGCAACGACCTGACCACGCTGATGTGGGCGGCGGGCTACGAGGACGGGTTCGGCGAGAGCGACGCGCTCGACGTCGTCGCGCTGCTGCTCGACGCGGGCGCGCCGATCGACGCCGTCGACAACCGCGGCCGCAGCGCGCTGATGATCGCGGCCGAGCGCGGCCACGCAGCGGTCGTCGCGGTGCTGCTCGCGCGCGGCGCCGACCGTGCTCTCGAGGACAAGGGAGGGATGCGCGCGCTCGACCTTGCGGCGAATGCCGACGTGCGGGCGGCGCTCGCAATCCGCTGATCAGAATCCCGCGAGGTACGCCGCGCAGTCGGCGATGTCCTGCTCCGAGATCGCCAGCATGAGATCGGTCATGCCGGGATTGTTGCCGCGGGTCTTGTTGCGGAAGTCGAGCATCGACTGCTGCAGATACTCCTTGCGCTGGCCGGCGAGCCGCGGCTGGGTGCTGTCGCCCTGGAAATTGCTCTGGTGACAGCTGGTGCAGACGACCGCGTTCATCGCCTTGAGGGCGCGCGCCGTGACGTCGGCGGGAGCGCGCGGCTGCTGCAGGTCGGGCCACGGCTTCTGCGAGAAATACAGCGCCAGCGCCCCCATGTCGTCGCGCGAGAGCGACTGGGCGATCGGACCCATCACATCGCTCTTGCGCGCGCCGCTCTTGAAGTCGCGCAGCTCGATCAAGAGGTAGCCCTGCTGCTGGCCCCAGATGACCGGCCAGGTATTTTGCAGCGGCACGCCTTTCGTGCCATGGCAGCCGGCGCAGACCTGCGCCTTGTCATCGACCGACTGCGCCGACGCGCCGACCGGCAGCAGCGCCGCGAGCAGGATGGATAAGGCGGCCAGCCGCGCTGAACCGGAGGGGGTGGACATCGAGACCTCCATCGTGCCCGAGCTCGTGCCGGACATGCACATCTGCCGACGTTATTTGGAAGTGGAGACACGCATGGCCGGGGCAAGCCCCGGCCATGTCGCTGATTGTCCAAAATTGCGGAAAACGTCGTCGCGCTAATCCAACGTGAAGGCGATGATGGCGTTGCCCCGCTTATAATCGAGCTGCACATTGCCGCCCGCGCCGACCACGATGTACTGCTTGCTGTCGACCATATAGGACGACGGCGGCGCATTTACGCCGGCGCCGGCATTGAACGTCCACAGCACGTGGCCGTTGGTGGCGTCATAGGCGCGGAACCGGCCGTTGCCCTCGCCGGTGAATA
>DATBZM010000045.1:0-3471 GCA_036513175.1 Xanthobacteraceae bacterium
TTGCGCGTTCGAATCGCGCCGCGGATCCCAATTCATCTTCGCGATAAACGATCTGGAGAGTTGGCCGAGCGGCAAGGCATCGCGGTGCTAACGCGACGAGACCGAAAGGTCGCGCAGGTTCGATCCCTGCACTCTCCGCCAACTTTCGCGGCTTTCGCCGCGAAAGTTGGCCGCCGTAGCGCCGCGCGAAGCGCCGCGAAGGCGGACTCAACGAGCTCCGTCATTCAACTCGCGGGCATAGCATCAACGGTAGATCATCCGGCTTCCACCCGGAAGATGCGGGTTCGAATCCCGCTGCCCGCTCCAGCGTTCGCGGCGCTTGCGCGCGCTACGGCTCGGCAAGCCAGCCCGCGCGAAGGCTGCCGCGTCGGCTTGTCCGCCGTGGCGCGCGCGAAGCGCCGCGAAGGCGGAAGCCCGTCAGGGCGGAGACGGGCGGGCGCTACGGTTCGGCAAGCCCATCCCCCTTCGTCTAACGGCAGGACATCGCGCTTTGAATGCGAGGATCGTGGTTCGAATCCATGAGGGGGAGCCAGCGCGCGGAAGGCCGCCGCGTCAGGCGAATGGCCGGACCGGCGGCACCCTGCCTGGAAGGAAATCGATCCTGCCTGGAGTGAATTGTCGCGCGACACAAATATGTTAGGTTCAACGTGGGAGCGCGCAACCGCGACCAGAGGTTCATGGACCGCAGCAGCGCATTCGGACCGATCAGCTTCGCCACGGATACGCTTGCGCGACCGCGCGCCGCAAATGCATCAGGCGGGCGACAGGCACGGCATGACCCGGTCACGCGAACCAAGCCTCTTCGCCCGACGACGATGGATTGAGCAAGCATCGATCGCATTCCATGGACTCGACTGCCCCCAAGGTGCTGCGGTTCTCGACGAGCGATTTTCCGCCGGAAAAGCGCCTCGCGGCGTACCGGGAAATCTACGGCCGCACGATCATCAGGCATGACATCGAGCCGATCGGCGAGCAGCCGTTTCGCTTCGAAGCGACGTTCTGCAATCTGCCCGGGCTTGGTTTGATGTCGTCGCTCATCTCGCCGTGCCGGCGCTGGCACGGGCCACAGCATGTGAATGGCGACGACTTCGTCCTCGGTGTCGGGCTCAGCGGTCGTTGCATCGTCGAGCAATGCGGCCGCGACGCCACGCTCGGGCAAGGCGACGCCGTGCTGACGAGCGGCGCCGATCCTGCACGCGTCATAATTCCGGCCGTCTCGCGCCCGCTCAGCCTGCGCATCCCCCGAGCGGTGCTCGCCGCGCGGGTTGCCGGCCTCGATGAACGAACCTCGCAGATGATTCCGCCGAGCGCCGCCCTCAAGCTGCTCACCAGTTACGTTGCCGCAATGTGGCATTCCGGCATGGCGACCACCCAGCCCCGGCTGCGCGACATCGTCGTTGCCCACGTCCACGATCTCGTCTGTCTTATTCTCGGTGCCGAGGGCGACGCGCGCGAGCTCGCCGAGCAGCGCGGCGGGCGGGCCGCACGACTCTCCGCAATCCTGCAAGCGATCGCCCGCGACAGCGGCAATACGCGCATGAGCGCGCTCAACATCGCGAAAGAGCTCGGCATCACGCCGCGCTACGTGCACCTGCTGCTGGAAGAGACTGGCAAGAGTTTCACCCGCCACGTGCTGGAACGCCGCCTCGACAATGCCGTGGGCTTGTTGCGCGACCCGCAGTGGCGCGATCGCAAGATCACGGATGTCGCGGTCGCGGTCGGCTTTTCCGACCTGTCCTACTTCAATCGCACGTTCCGCCGTCATTTCGGCGTGACGCCCTCCGATGTCCGCGCGGGCGACGCGGTTGTCCGCCGGCCCGCCTAGCGCATGATCGCGACAGGTTGGCAGCGCTTTCCGCTCGCGTGGCGGCTTGAAGCATCGGCGAATCGACGTCCCCGCCGCGAGCCTGGAGTCCCGGGCGGGAACGTCTCTCCTCCTTTCGGGCTTTCCGCAGGCGAGACTGGCCACATTTATCGGTCGCCTCCGACCGCCCGTCCGGTTCACGCGGGCCCGATTACAAATTGGAAAGCTGCCGGTGAAACTCAGTGGCAGAGCAACGACCTTTCATACCGCGAAGGTCGGTTGTTCAAATCAACCCGACAGCCCACAGGGGAGTAGCTCAGCGGCAGAGCGGCGGTTTCCAAAACCGCGACAGCGCGGGTTCGATCCCTGCCTCCCCTGCCAAGCTTCTGGACGTTCACGATGGCGGATGGCGAGTAGAAAGTTGTCTATTCGCTATTCGCCACTCACTATTCGCGCCGGGTACAATGCCGAACGGGAGCCCACGATGACCGCGATCAAGATCTTCGGAGAGCATGACGAGCGCACCAAGGCGCAGATGGCGCGTTGCATGCAATACGGCAGCGTCGCCGGCGGCGTGCTGTGCGCCGACGGCCATCTCGGCTATGCGCAGCCGGTCGGCGGCGTCATCGCCTACGCGGAGCACGTCTCGGTCTCCGGCGTCGGCTTCGACATCGCCTGTGGCAACATGGCGGTGAAGCTCGACCTGCCGAAGGCCGCGATCGAAGACCGCGTCGGTCCGTTGCTGGCCGAGATCGCCGGCGCGATCAGCTTCGGCATCGGCCGCACCAATGCCGAAAAGGTCGAGCACGACCTGTTCGATCATCCGCTGTGGCGCGAGAACGAGGTCTCGGGCCCGCTCAAGCAGATGGCGCGCGACCAGCTCGGCACCGTCGGCTCGGGCAACCACTATGTCGACCTTTTTGCCGACGCGGACGGCCTCGTCTGGATCGGCGTGCATTTCGGCTCGCGCGGCCTCGGCCACAAGACGGCGACCGCCTTCATCAAGCGTGCCGGCGGCGCCGACGGCATCGACGTCGCGCCGACGATCCTGCATCAGGACAGCGATCTCGGCCGCCAGTATCTCGCCGCCATGGAGCTCGCCGGCCTCTACGCCTACGCCGGCCGCGAATGGGTGGTCGAGCGCGTCCGCGCGATCATCGGCGGCGAGGTGCTCGACACCGTGCACAACCATCACAACTACGCCTGGCGCGAGCGCCACGGCGAGCGCGACCTGTGGGTCGTGCGCAAGGGCGCGACCCCGGCCTTTCCGGGCCAGCGCGGCTTCGTCGGCGGCTCGATGGGCGACGACGCCGTGATCCTGCACGGCATCGCGGGCGAGCCGTCGGCCGCGAGCTTCTTCTCGACCGTGCACGGTGCCGGCCGCGTGATGTCGCGCACCGAGGCACGCGGCCGCTCGCGCAAGGATCCGGCTACCGGCAAGCGCATCCGCGAGCCCGGCCGCGTGCGCCACGACGAGATGCAGGCGTGGCTGCGCGACAAGGGCGTGCACCTCGTCGGCGGCGATCTCGACGAGGCGCCGCAGGCCTATCGCCGCCTGCCCGACGTGCTCGCGCACCACGCCGGCACGGTCGAGATCGAGCACCGGCTGACGCCGTTCGCGGTCGTGATGGCGGGCGCCGACGTGTTCGATCCGTTCAAGGATTGAG
>DATBZM010000046.1:0-12305 GCA_036513175.1 Xanthobacteraceae bacterium
GAGAGGGTCGGGGTGAGGGGGCCCCTCCGCGAGTCGTTGCCAACCGAGTGTCTCGCGGCAACTCAGCGCCCCTCACCCCAACCCTCTCTCCCCGCAAGAGCGGGGAGAGGGAGCGCAGGCGCAGTGCCAAAAAACATCTGCGATTGCCCTGCCGGCAGGGAGAGGGTCGCTCGACTTCGCGAAGCGAAGGCGAGCGGGGTGGGGTGGCTGAGCCGCCGTCACCCCACCCCGGCTCGCTACGCTCCATAGCCGATGCTTCGCATCGGCGTTCTCCCCTCAAGAACGGCGGCCGAAGAGGCCGCCTATGCCCTCCCCCTGCAGGGGAGGGTAAGGCAAAGACGATTTTCGCCCCATTCCCTATGCTATCACGGGGCCGCGGAGGGGGCGGCAGCGCGTAAGGGCCATGGCTGAGAGCAGCGCACCGGCGTCCGCGGAGGCGACGAACGAGACGCCGTCTGGACGCTGGCGCCTCGCCGGTGTCGTGGCGGGCGGCCTCGCCGTTTCGGCGGCCATTCATGTGGCGCTGGTCGGTACCGTGCTCATCCTGGGCTCGCGCGGGGGCGGGCCCGAGCCCGTCAAGGCCGTGCCGGTCGACGTGGTTACCCCGGACCAGCTTGCCGCGATGGAGAAGCCCGACCCGCAACCGCCCGCCCAGCCACAGATTCCCGATGTCGCATCACAGCCCCAGCAGCCCGCGCAGGCGGCAGTGCCGCAGACTCAATCGGCCGCGTCCGCGCCATCTCCGTCACCACCGCCATCACAACCGCCGCCGCCGCAGCTTGATGCCTTCGCGCCGCCGATCGCCCCGCCCCCCGCGCCCGCAACAAGCGCGCCGCCGGCGCTGCCGCCCGCATCATCACCCGGCCAGGCCGCGCAGCTCGCGCAATTGCTCGGCCTGCCGACGCCGGTTGCCGGCCTGGGCGGCGGACCACCCTCGGAATACAAGGCGAATCTGACCGACGGCGAGATTGCCGGCTTCGCGTCCCATGTGCAGAGCTGCTGGACCCCGCCACCTGCTTCAATCAAGGGGGCCAACATCACGGTCTTCATTCGCGTGCGACTGCGGCGCGACGGCAGCCTTGCGGGCCCTCCGGAGCCGCTCGGCGGGTCCGCCTCGATGCAGGCTCTCGCATTGCTGCAGAACTCGCTCGATGCCCTGAAGAAGTGCCCCGCCTATGCGGCGCTGCCGGCCGACAAATACGACGAGTGGCGCGTGCTCGACCTCCATTTCACGCCGAACGGCATATCGACCGCGACGCCGGCGCCGCATGCGCGCAATGCCGCGCGTCCCGGCTGAGCCCGCGCACCCCCGTTCCCACCTCTCCCGCCGCGCAGTAGACTGCCGCCACTCAACGGCGCGGCCGCATCACGTGTGATTGGCGTGACGCATGCGCATCGCTCCATGCCGCCCCGACCATTCAGCTCTGACGACAACAGCCGCAACGGCCAAACGACGAGGACTCTCATGGCAAGGCTCAACGTCAACGGAAAGACGCACGACGTGCAGGCGGAACCGGACACCCCGCTCCTGTGGGCGATCCGCGAGCAGATCGGCCTCACCGGAACCAAGTACGGCTGCGGCATCGCGCAATGCGGTGCCTGCTCGGTGCATATCAACGGCGAGGTCATGCGCTCCTGCTCGGTGCCGCTCTCGTCGGTCAGCGCGACCGACAAGATCGTGACCATCGAGGGCCTCTCCGCCAACGCGTCGCACCCGGTGCAGAAGGCGTGGGCCGAGATCGACGTGCCGCAATGCGGCTACTGCCAGTCCGGCCAGATCATGGCCGCGGCGGCGCTGCTCGCCAAGAAGCCCAAGCCGACCGACCACGACATCGACGAGGCGATGACCAACATCTGTCGCTGCGGCACCTATCAGCGCATCCGCGCCGCCGTGCATCTCGCGGCGGGCCAGACCGAGGGCAACAACGTGCCCGCGGCCACCGTCGTGCATCGGGGTTGAGGAGGTCCGCCATGAAAGACACGATGAAACACACGATCGCCAGCACGATCTCCCGCAAGGTTTCCCGCCGCAAGTTCGTGGTCGGCTCCGCCGCGGCCGGCGGCGGCCTCGCGCTCGGCATGCATGTGCCGTTCGACATCGATGTGGCGAACGCGCAGGGCGCGGCCGGAACGGAAGTCAATGCCTGGGTGGTGGTGAAGCCCGACGACACTTGCGTGATCCGCATCGCGCGCTCCGAGATGGGACAGGGCACGCTCACGGGTCTTGCCCAGCTCGTCGCCGAGGAGCTCGAATGCGACTGGAAGAAGGTCGCGACCGACCCGGTCACGCCCGGACAGAATCTCGCGCGCCATCGCGTGTGGGGCGAGATGGGCACCGGCGGCAGCCGCGGCGTCCGCATCTCGCAGGACTATGTGCGGCGGGGCGGCGCGGCGGCACGCATCATGCTGATGCAGGCCGCGGCCGCCAAGCTCAACGTGCCGGTCGGCGAGCTCGCCGTCGCCGATGGCGTCATCACGCATGCGGCCTCGAAGCGCAGCATCCGCTACGGCGAGGTCGCGGCCGATGCCGCCAAGGTGACGCCGCCCGATCCGAAGAGCATCACGCTCAAGGATCCGCGCACCTGGAAGATCGCCGGCCAGCCGCTCAAGCGCCTCGACACCGAGCCGAAGCTCGACGGCAGCAAGGTGTTCACGATCGACATCACGCTGCCCGGCATGCTGTGCGCCGCGATCAAGCAGTGTCCGGTGTTCGGCGGCAAGCTCAAGAGCTTCGACGAAGCCGCGATCGCGAAGCGGCCCGGCTTCCGCAAGGTGGTGCGGGTGAACGAGGCCGCGGTCGCGGTCGTGGCCGACACCTGGTGGCGGGCGAAGACTGCGCTCGATGCGCTGCCGATCGAGTGGGATCTCGGCGCCAATGCGTCGCAGTCCGACGCGACCATCGCGGCGCATCTCGCCGAGGGCCTCGATGCCGCCGGGAGCAATGGCGGCTGGGGCGTCGGCGACGCCAAGAAGGCGATCGACGCGGCAGCGAAGAAGGTCGAGGCGGTCTACCGCACGCCGTTCCTCGCCCACGCCACCATGGAGCCGATGAACTGCATTGCGCGCGTGACCGCCGAGAAGGCCGAAGCGTGGGCGCCGACGCAGAATGCCGAGGCGTCGCTTGCGGCGCTCTCGGAGGCGTCGGGGCTTCCGCTCAATAAATGCGAGGTCTATCGCCCCGACCTCGGCGGCGGTTTTGGCCGGCGCGGCGGCACCCAGGACTTCGTGCATCAGGCGGTGGCGATCGCCAAGGAATTCCCCGGCACTCCGGTCAAGCTGATCTGGACGCGCGAGGAAGACACGGCGCACGATTTCTACCGGCCGATCTCGCAATGCAAGCTCACGGCCGGGCTCGACACGGACGGCAATCTCACCGGCCTGCAGATCCGCGTGTCGGGCCAGTCGATCAATGCGTGGCTCGCGCCGACGCTGCCGGTCGGCGGTCCGAACGAGCGCCAGCTGCAGGGCTGGTACCAGAAGCCGGACGACGCGCAGTTCGGCTATGGCGTGCCGAACCTGCAGATCGAGTACGCGATGCGCAACACGCACGTGCCGGTCGGGCCGTGGCGCGGCGTCAACACCAACCAGAACGCCGTCTATCTCGAGTGCTTCATGGACGAGGTGGCGCGGGCGGCCAACAAGGATCCGCTCGATTTCCGCCGCGGCCTGATGGCGCGCTTTCCCAAGCACCTCGCGGCGCTCAACGCGGCGGCCGAAAAGGCCGAGTACGGCAAGCCGCTGCCGGCCGGCGTCTTTCGCGGCATCGCCCAGTTCATGGGCTACGCGAGCTATTCGGCCGCCGTGGCCGAGATCTCGTTGAGCGACGGCAAGCTCAAGGTGCATCGCCTGGTGCTGGCGCTGAACTGCGGCCATGCGGTCAATCCCGGCCAGATCGCCGCGCAGGTCGAGGGCTCGGTCGCCTACGGGCTCACGGCCGCGCTCTACGGCGAGTGTCCGGTCAAGGACGGCCGCATGACCGACCTCAACTTCGACCGCTACCAGGTCCTGCGGCTTGCCGAGATGCCGAAGGTCGAGACCATCATCGTGCCGACCTACGACTTCTGGGGCGGCGTCGGCGAGCCCACCATCTGCGTCACCACCCCGGCCGTGCTCAATGCCATCCAGGCCGCGACCGGCCACCCGGTGCGCAGCCTGCCGCTCAAGAACGTGAAGTTCGCGTAGGAGGCCTTCGTGCCCCGGCTCTGCGCTGCATCGCGTAGCGATGCAGCGCAGAGCCGGGGCCCAGGGGCCGTGAGCACAAAGCATGGGTCCCGGTTCTGCAGCGCGACGCTTCGCGCCGCGCTGCGACCGGGACACGATGAATGGGTCGATCGCCGTCGCGTGCCTTGCGGCTTTGCTGGGGGCGCGCGGCGGCGGTTGCCGTCTTGATGGGGCAATTGCATGCGACGTCGCGATCTCATTGCCGGCGGATTGGCGATCGCGGGACAGACGATCGTCGTCCCGCTACGCACGGCACGCGCGCGCCAACCGATCAGGCGTTTGATCGACGCGCACTGTCATCTGTTCAATGCCCGCGATCTGCCGATCGAGGGTTTCACCAAGAAGGTGCTGATCCCGGAATACAAGCAGCTCGGCTCGCTGTTCGCGCGCTACCCCGACGCGTTCACGGTGATGATCCATGCGCTGGCGACCATCATGCAGGAGCAGGCGCCGCTGCCCGGCGACGAGATCAAGTTCATCGACGGGCTCGATGCCGGCACGCGCCGCCTGCCGACCCCGGACGAGCAGGAGACGCGCGACGTCGCCAACATCGAGAAGGTGCTGCGCAAGATCTGGTCCAAGGACATCCTGCGCGAGCTCAGCATCCGCGACGCGCGGGCGGCCGACGTCGGCATCATCGATCTGCAGAAGCTCATTCTCACCGAGGTCTATCCCGAAATCTTTTCCAACCAGCCCGGCGCCAGCGATGTCCAGCTGCTGATCGACCAGCAGAACCTGGCCGACGTCGCGCAGCGCCTGTACGATGTCGGCTCGGACCGCACGCTCGGCCGCAACGTTCAGTGGGCCCTGCTGTTCACCCGCTATCGGCTCGAGCTCGCCGAGGAGCTGCGCCAGCTGCATCGCAATCGCGTCGCGCTGGTCACGCCGGCGCTGGTCGACCTTTCCCTGTGGGTCGAGGACGACCGGCACGCGCCGATGCAGGCGCAGGTCGACGTCATGACGCGCGTATCGCTGCGCCGCAACGGCGCGCGCAGCCACGGCTTCGTCGGCTTCGATCCGCTGCGCCAGGCGCTGCACGAGAAGAGCGGCGGCGCGGCCGCGGCGGAGCCGCTCGGCATCGTGCGCCGGGCGATCGAGCGCGGCGGCTTCATCGGCGTCAAGCTCTACCCGCCCATGGGCTTCCAGCCGATCGACAACGCCGCGCTCGGGAGCGCCTTCCCGGATCACGTCAGGCAGCAGCTCGGCGAGCAGCCCGGGCAGGCGCTCGATCGCGCCTTGGCGCAGCTCTACCAATGGTGCGTCGCCAACAACGTGCCGATCATGGCGCATGCGGTCGCGTCGAACGAGGCCGGGCCGGGCTACGGCATGCGCGCCAATCCGCGCTTCTGGGCGCGCGTGCTCGGGCAATACCCGGCGCTGCGCATCAACATGGCGCATTTCGGCGGCTTCCGGCAGATCGGCCAGCCGCCCAAGCGCGACGTCACCTGGGAGTGGACGATCGGCGGCATATTCGCCAAGGCGCCGCAAGGCTACGCGTTCTCCGATCTCAGCTATTTCGCCGAATTGCTCGCCGACACGGGGGAGAAGCGCAAGGAGCTGCTGCTCAACCTGACGGCGTTTCGCACCGCCTTTCGAATGAGCGCCGATCATCTCCTGTTCGGCACCGACTGGACCATGATCGGCCGCGAAGCGGGCTTCGAGCCGAAACGGAAGGGCGTGTCCTATGTCGATCTGGTCGGCGAATTCCTCGGCGAAGCCGGCTACAGCGACCGCGATGTCGACAAGATCATGTTCGGCAATTCGGTCCGTTTCCTTGGGCTTGGTCCGGCCGATCGCCCCAATGGCACGCGCGGCCGGCTCGAAGCGTTTTATGCAAGTCACGGCCAGAGCGCGGACTGGATGAAGGTGTTCGATGCGTGAGCCGATCGGCGCGGTCTCGTGCCCCGGACGCGCTGCGGCACGAAGTGCTGCAGCGCTGAGCCGGGGCCCAGGGGCCGCGCGCGCAAGGTGTGGGTCCCGGTTCAGCAGCGCAGCACTTCGTGCTGCGCTGCGCCCGGGACACGAGGTCGTCGTCTACAGCAACGCCCCCGGACTCTTCTTGTATCGGTTCACGATCGCGTCGGCGCTCAAATAGGCCAGCGCCTGGATCGTGAGGGTGGGGTTGAATCCCGCGCCCATGGTCGGGAAGGTCGATGAGCCGATCACGAACAGGTTGGGATTGTCCCAGCTCTGGCCGTAGCGGTTGACCACCGAGGTCTTCGGGTCGCCGCCCATGCGCGTGCCGCCCTCGTGGTGCGCGCCCGGAATGCCGGGCGGCAGCGGCGTGCGCCACACGTGCGGCGAGCCCATCGCGCGGCCGATCTCCTCCATCTTCGCCTGCACGAACTCGATGCGCTTCATCTCGTTCGGGCGGCGGAAGTCGTAGGTCAGCCGCGGTGCCGGCAGGCTCCAGGCGTCGCGCACATGCGGATCAAGGTCGATCATCTGGTCGGGGTAGGGCAGGTTCTCGGTCTGGCCGACCATCGCGCCGTGTCGTGCGTAAAAGTGCGAGAAGAAGTCGCGGTAGCCGGCGCCCCAGCGCGGCACGCCGGGCGGCGGCGCGACCGTCGAGGCGGCGATCGGGCCGCCCTCGAGATTGGGCGTGCCGATCGAGATCTGCGCGCCGCGGATGAAGCCGAGCCCGCCATGGTCGAAGTTGTCGGCGTTGAAGTCGTCGATCGTGTGCTTCTGCGCGCTCGGTCCCATGAAGTTGTTGACGTAACGGTCGTCGAAGGTGACGAACACGTTCGGCATCATGTGCGCCATCAGGTGGCGGCCGAGCTCGCCGCTCGAGTTGGCAAGCCCATTGGGATGCTTGTCGGATTTCGACAGCATCAGCAGGCGCACATTGTCGTAGATGAAGGTCGTGAGGATCACGAGCTCCGCCTCGATCGTCTCGTCGTTGCCGCCCGGACCGTAATATGAGACGCCCGTCACCTTGCCGGAGGTGTCGGTGTTGACGCGATGGACCATGGCACCGGTGACCAGGGTGAAGTTGCCGGTCGCGTCCGCCTCCGGCAGCTTGGTGACGAGGATCGACGACTTCGCGCCGACGTGACAGCCGAAGGCCTGGCAGAAGCCGCAATAGGTGCAGCCCGGTCGCCCGTTGTAGGTCGTGGAGACGATCGCGCGCGGCGAGGAGAACGGGTGAAGCCCGAGCTTGCGCGTCGCCTCGTCGAACAAGGTGCCCGACTGATCCATCAGCAGCGGCGGCAGCGGATACTCGCGGCTGCGCGCTGCCTCGAACACGTTGCCGCCGTCGATCTTGCGTCCCTGCAGGTTGCCGGCCTTGCCCGAGACCCCAAGCTCGTATTCGGCCTTGTCGTAGAACGGCTCGATCTCCGCATAGCTCACCGGCCAGTCGGTGAGCGAGGAGTCCTGCGGGATCGCGGAGGCACCGTAGCGCTCGACCGTCTTGCTGCGCACGCGGAAATCGTCCTCGTGCATGCGCCACGACAGCGTGCCGTAGTGCACGGTTCCGCCGCCCGCCTGGTTGCCATAGTTGAGCGAGGCGAGCGGATGCGCGGTCGCCTTGTCGTTCGGACGCCAGGTGACGGGCTGGCGCTTCGGATCGGGACGCAGATCCTGGCGCTGGAAGTAGCGCAGCTCGTCATGCGGCTCGAAGTCCGCGGTCTTGAGGCGCGGTCCGCGCTCGAGCCCGATGACCTTCATGCCCGATTTGGCGAGCTCGGCCGCGAGAATGCCGCCGGCCGCGCCCACGCCCACGATGACGACGTCGGTTTTCGCGATGGCCATGGCTCTAGCCCCTCCGCGTGTTGTCGGCGCGCGACTGCAGACCGACGATCGGCGCGCGCGTGAAGGCCTCGCGGCTCTGCATGTCGGCCGCCGTGAACACGGGCTGGGCGCCCGGGAAGCTGACCTGCCGCCAGCCCGCGAAGTCGCGGTTGCCGCCATAGACCGGGTCGGCGAACATGCCCTCCATGGTGTGGGTGCGCACCGTGTTGAAGAAGGCCTGCGCGGGCGGCCAGACGAAGCCGGTGGCCTTGCCCTGCTCGAGCGCGCGGATGACGTCGTCCTGCATCGCGGCGTCGAGCGCCGCGAACGGCTTGCCGTGCGCCGACTTGCAATACGCATCGAGCTGCGTGAGGCCGCGCCGATAGAAGTCCTGCTGATCGGCGTAGGCGCCGGCGAGCGCAAGGTCGATGTAGTTGAGCACGCCCGCCTCGGTTGCGCCCGGCTTGCCGGGCGCCGCCGGCCACAGCCGCTCCGTGAACGCCGCCATGGTGGCGGCGTCGTCGTCGTTGAAAAAGGCGCCGTGGCCCTCGGTCGGGCCCATGGGCTGGGCGGCGGCCGGCGCCGCCATATGCGGCGTGTGATCCTGCGCGCGCGCCTCGGTCGCGAGGCCGGCGCCCGTGGCGACGACCGCGGCGCCGACCAGGAAGGCGCGACGCGTGTCGTCAGGCTTGTCGTGTGGCTTGCTCATGTATCCTCCCTCGGCATGTTTCGGGTGGGATCGTGGTCCCCTGCCGTGCGATGCGCATGTCCCGGCGAAGTGGACACCGGTTCGCCGACAAGGACATGCGCCAAGGGTCCAGCCTGCGCCTCCTGACGGGCGTGGGCAAGGTCCTCATGCGCATGCGCCGCTATCCGAGTAGCGCCGGCAGGGAGGTCGTGACCACGGCATGGCCATGGCGCGGCACTGACCGTAAGATCACGGCAGCTGCCGCGCTCGCGCTATCGCGATGTGTTTCAATTGACGGCAGATCGATCACCGGGAGGAATGCCATGTTCAGCCGCAGAACCTTTTTGTCCGCCGCCGCCGGCAGCCTCGCGACATCCGGGTCGGCGTCCGCGCAGCAGGCGACCACCAAGGCCGCGCTCTATGCGAATGTCGGCCCCGAGCTCACGCACTACGACGTCGACGTCGCCAATGCGGAGCTGATCAAGCGGGAAACCGTGACGCTGCCGGCCGGCGTGCAATATGCCTGGCCGCATAGGTCGCACCGCTATCTCTACGTCGCGACGTCGAGCAGCGCCTCGGGCTACGGCACGGCCGGCAGCCAGCATCACGTCACCGCCTTGGCGATCGATCCGACGACGGGCGCGCTCTCCCGGCACGGCGCCTCGATTCCCCTGCCGACACGCCCGATCAACGTCAGCCTGGACATTCCGTCCGAGCACATCCTGGTGGCCTTCAACAATCCGAGCGCGGTGCACGTCTATCGCGTCAACAAGGACTTCACCCCTGGCGACGAGGTGACTCAGCCGGGCTCGATCGAGGCCGGCATCTTCGCCCATCAGGTCCGCGTCACGCCCGACAACCGGCTCGCCATCCTGGTCACGCGCGGCAACGAAGGGACGCCGACCAAGGCCGAGGACCCGGGCGCGCTCAAGGTGTTCAATTACAAAGACGGCGTCCTCTCGAACGAAGTCTCGGTCGCGCCGAACGGCGGCAAGAATTTCGGCCCGCGCCACCTCGACTTTCATCCGGCCAAGCCGTGGATGTACGTGTCGATCGAGACGCAGAACAAGATGGTCATGTACCGGATGGAGCCGGGCCGGATCGTGCCCGACATCGCGTTTCGCGCCGAGACGCTGGCTGAGCCGAACAACATCCGGGCGCGCCAGGCCGCCGGGACGGTCCATGTGCATCCGAACGGTCGCTTCCTCTACGGCGCCAATCGCGCCGAGGCGACGGCCGAGTATCGCGGCCAGCAGGTGTTCAAGGGCGGCGAGAACAGCATCGTGGTCTACGCGATCGACCAGACGAGCGGCGAGCCGACGCCGATCCAGCACATCGAGACGCAGAAGATCCACCCGCGCACCTTCCACATCCATCCGAGCGGGCGCCTGCTCGTGGCCGAGCACAATCTGCCGGTGAAGGTACGCGACGGCGACGCGGTCAAGACGGTCGCGGCCGGCCTGTCGGTTTTTCGCCTCGGCGACGACGGCAAGCTCACCTTCGCGCGCAGCTACGATATCGACGTCGGCGACAAGCTCATGTTCTGGATGGGGATGGTGCCGCTGGCGGGGTGAGGCGGAGGCAACGCGTTCGCCCAACTTTGCTGCGTCATTGCCCGCGAAAGCGGGCAATCCAGTAATCACAATCGGTCGATGGAACGAAAGCAGTGCGCCACAGATTCGCTGCGGCGTACTGGATCACCCGCTTTCGCGGGTGATGACGCTGGCGGGTGGAAACTGACGCAGAGAGTCACCCCAACAAGGCCGGCAGCCAGGTCGCGATGGCGGGAATCAGGATGATCAGCACGAGCAGGATCAGGCTCATCGCGATATAGGGAACGACCGCGCGGAAGATGTGCGCCATGGTGACGCTCGGGGGTGCTACGCCGCGCATGGTCATGAGTAAGAGCCCGTGCGGCGGCAGCAGCAGGCCGAGCTGCATGCAGATGAGATAGAGCACGCCGAACCAGACGAGGTCGATGTCGAGCTTCTGCACAATCGGCATGAACACCGGCAGCGTGATCAGCATCATGCTGACCTGGTCGACGAAGATGCCGAGAAAGATGAGCAGCAGCATCATGCCGGCGAGAATCGCGAAGGGCGAGAGATTGCGGCTGAACACGGTCGCGACGATGCCTTCCGTGGCGCCCGAGAAGCTGAGGATCTGCGAGAACGTGGTGGCGCCGAGGATGATGAACAGGATCATCGCCGAGATGCCGACGGTGCCGCGCAGCGCCTTGGCAAGCGCCGTGAGGGTCAGCGCCCGGTAGGCGGCCGCAAGCCCCATGGTGGCGAGCGCGCCGAGCGCCGCCGACTCGGTCGGCGTCGCAAAGCCACCCGACATGGCGCCGACGACGACGACGAAGATCGAAACCAGCGGCAGCACATAGTAGAAAAGCAGCTCGTAGCGCGCCCAGCCGGTGCGCACCTCGATCGGCGTCGCCGGCGCGAGCGATGGATCGGCGCGCACGCGCACCACGATGTAGGCGACGAAGGCGACGCTCAGGATCAGCCCCGGCACGACGCCGCCGATCAGGAGCTTGGAGATCGAGATGCCCGAGAGGCTGCCGAGCAGCACCGTGAGCGCCGAGGGCGGGATCAGCATGTCGACCGCGCCGATCGCCATGATCGGGCCGGTCGCCATCACGGGGTGGTAGCCGCGCGCGAGCATCACCGGCAGCATCAGCGAGCCGAGCATCGCGGTGGTTGCGATGGTCGAGCCGGAGATCGCCGAGAATACGGTACCGGCAACCACCGCGACGACCGCGAGCCGTCCCGGCACCTGGCGAATGAGGCGCTCGATGCCGTCGATCACCTTGACGGCGAGGCCGGTGTGAAACAGCACCTCGCCCATGAGGATGAACAGCGGGATCGGCGTGAGCGAAAAGTTCGTCACGCTGGCCGCGCTGTTGCGCACGAGCTGGGCGAGCCCCGGCTCGCCGCCGAGAAAGAGCATCGCGCCGATCAGGTTGATGGCGATGAACGAGAACGCGACCGGCATGCCCATGAACAGGAGCACGGTCGATCCGCCGAGCAGCAGCAGTGCGGCGATTTGCCAGGACATGTCCTTGCGCCTCAGGACGCCGAGACCGCGTCTTCGCGCGGCTGCTTCGCGGCGCGCGCGAGGCGATACATGCGGAAGACGAACTCGATGGCGAGCAGCAGGAACGCGAGCGGCATGGGCACGAGCAGCCACCACTCGGGCATGACCAGCGTCTTGATCGACAGCGAGCCGTTGGCGAGGCTGTCGCTGACGACGCGAATGCCGTAGCGCACGAAGAACAGGCAGCACACGAGGCCGAGAATGTCGCCGATCCATTCGAGCATCCAGCCGACGCGGTGCGGTAGCGCGCGCAGCACGATGTCGATGCGGATGTGCTGGCCTTGGCGCAGCAGTCCGGGCGCGGCGAGCAGCGTGACGAGATAGAGGATGTCCTCGGAAAGCTCGTTGCTCGGCGGAATGCCGCCGAGCCCGACGTTGCGCAGCAGCACGTCGGCGCCGATCATCAGGGTCATGATGAAAAGGAGCCCGCAGGCGACGATGAGCATGCCTTCGAGCAGCCGCCCGTACCAGTGTGAAAGCGTCATCATGAGGAAGCGTCGCCGGCGACCGAGCACGGCGTCCGCGCTCCCTCTCCCCGTTTACGGGGAGAGGGTCGGGG
>DATBZM010000047.1:0-19060 GCA_036513175.1 Xanthobacteraceae bacterium
TGGGACAAGCTCACGCCGGCGCAGCAGAAAATGATGAGCGACCTGTGGGCGGAGAATATCGCGACCTACCGCGCCAACACGGCGGCATCGCAGGTTCGCGCGCGCGGCGTCCTCCAATCGCACGGCATCAAGATCGTCGACCCGGGCGAGGCGCAGATCGCGGCCGACCGCACCCGAATGATGCCGGAGCAGGATCAGGTCGCCAAGCAGCTCAAGATTTCGCCCGAGCTGGTCAAGCTGATCGATGCGGCGCTCGCGTCCGCCAGCTGATCCGGCTTGCCTCGGATCGGCGTCATGAAATTGTGGGATCGGATCGAGCAGACCCTCGTCGGTCTGCTCGGCTTGTGCGCGCTCGTCGTCGGCCTTTGGCAAGTGGTGGGCCGCTATCTCGATCCGGCGCACGCCATCAGCTACGCCGAGGAGATGATCGTCTACCTGGTGATCTGGGCGGTCATGATCACCTCGAGCCAGCTGGTGCGCCGTGACGGACACGTGCGGCCGGATCTCGTTGTTCGCCTCCTGCCGGTGCGGGCGTTTCGCTGGGTCGAGGTGTTCAACTGCCTCGCCGCGATCGTCTTCTCGGCGGCGCTCGCATGGTATGGCTGGCAGATCGTCACCACCTCGCTCGTGATCGACGAGCGTAGCGCGACCGACCTGCAGTTCCCGATGTGGATCTACTATCTCTCCCTGCCGGTCGGCAGCGCGCTGATGCTGATCCGCTACGTCATCCGCCTCGTCCGCTATCTGTTGTTCTTCGATCCCGTCACCATGGCGCCGGGGCATATTCCCGAGCACGACATGCTCGGCGACGTGCCGCCGCCGGCGCTGCGTTGATCGCGGACGATGTACGTCATCCTTTTCCTGCTGTTGTTCTTCGGCCTGCTGGCGGCCGGGATGCCGATCTTCCTCGTGCTGGGCCTCTGCGCGGGAATCCTCTTTCTGATCTCGGGCCAGCCGCTGATCGGGCTTGCCCAGGTCGTCATCAACGATCTCAACTCGACCACGCTGATGGCGTTGCCGCTGTTCGTGATGGCGGCGACGTTCATGCGCTTCGGCGGCGTGGCGAAAGCGCTGGTCGATCTCGCCTCGGTGTGGCTCGGCGGCGTGCGCGGCTCGCTCGGTCTCGTCACCGTCGTCGCCTGCACGCTGTTTGCGGCGATCTGCGGCTCGAGCGTGGCGACCGCGCTGGCGATGGGCGCGATCCTCGTGCCGGCGATGATCGAGCGCGGCTATCCGCGCTCGTTCGCGCTCGGCGTCGTCGGCGCCTCGGGCACGATCGGCATCGTCATCCCGCCCAGCCTCGCGTTGATCCTCTACGGCATCGTCGCCGAGCAATCGGTGCCGCGCCTCTTTCTCGCCGGCGTCCTGCCCGGGCTCCTGCAGGCCGCGGTGTTCTTCGCCTGGGTGTTCTTCTACGCCCGCTGGCAGAACCTGCCGGCCGAGCCCGCGCTGCCGTTCGTCGACCGATTGCGGGTATCGCTGCGCGCCCTGCCGGCCTTGTCGGTGCCGCTGGTGGTCATGGTCGGCATCTATGGCGGCTTCGTCACGGTGACCGAGGCGGCGGCGCTGTCGGCCGTCGTCGCCCTCCTCATCTCGCTCATCTTCTATCGCGGGTTCCGCTGGCAGGACACCCTGATCGTGATCGCCAGCGGCATGCGCAGCGCCGGCACCATCATGCTGATCGTCGCGACCGCGCTCGCCTTCGGCCACTGGATGACCGAATCGGGCATCCCGGCACAGCTGGTGCATTGGGCCGTCGACTCCGGCTTCGCGACCTGGCAGTTCCTGCTGATCATCAACGTCCTGCTGCTGGCGCTCGGATGCTTCCTCGAGGTGGTCGCGACGCTCCTCCTGGTGCTGCCGATTCTCGCGCCTTCGCTCAAGCCGCTCGGCATCGACCCGGTGCACTTCTCGATCATCTTCACCCACAACATGGAGATCGGCCTCGTGCACCCGCCGGTCGGCCTCAATCTCTATGTGCTCGCCACCATCACGCAGGCGCGCATCGGCGAGGTGATCCGGGGAATCTTACCGTTCCTGATCCTGCTGCTGATCGTGCTCGGCATCATCACCTATGTGCCGTGGCTCACCTTGTGGCTGCCGAAATTGGTGTTCGGCTGAGCTTCAGCCTGGCTCCAGGCCTTTGGCCTTGAGCACCGGCACCGCAGCCGGATCAGTGAGATATCTGATGAATGCCGCGGCCGCCGCCGGGCTTTTCGCATCGGTTGCCAAACCGCCCGTGAGCACGATGTAGCTTTGCAGCTCCGCGGGAAAAGGTATCACCTCGAGGCCTGGAATAGCCTCCAGGTCGGGGACCGATTGTATCGCAAGCTCCGCCTCTCCGTGCGCCACGAGCTCGCCGACGGCGAGGCCGCCCGGGAGAGCCTTGCTCTTGGCCGCAACCTGAACGACGATTCCCAGCTTTTCGATCAGCTTTGCGAAGTAGGCACCGCTCTGTCCGGTCGTCGCGTAGGTGATGGATTTGGCCGCGAGCAATGTCTGTTTCAAGGCCGCGAGGCTGGAGACGTCGGGCCTTGCCCCGCCAGCCCTGTACGCGATGCCGACGCCGGCGCGCGCGATATTGGCGGCCGAGCCGCGGACTATTTTTCCGCTTTGGACCAGGGCATCGATCAGCGTCGGCGTCAGGACCGCGACATCGAAGGCAGTGCCGCCGTCGATCTTGTGCCGAAGGTTGTTTGCCGTGTCGATGCTGACCACGAGCTTGTTGGCGGTTGCTTGCTCGAATTTTGGCCCCAAGGTTTTGATCACCGCCTGCAGGCCGGTCGTGCTCAACACCACGACATCATCGGCCCGCCCCGCAGTCGCCGCGAAGACGAGCGCCATACAGCCAGCAACCACCGGGCCCTTCATGTCGCTTCCCCTCAGGCGTGACCGGAGGCGTCCGTTTTCGGCACGCGGGTTCTCGACAGCCTTCGCATCTGCTGCTCGGCTTCATGGCCAGCGCCGACCGGGCCTCCGACGATGAAAGCTACCGTAAGACGCGAGCAACGCCAGCTCGAAGCGCCGTGACCTCCGGCAATTACCTGACGCAGGCCAACACTCCATTGATTAGAACGGCAGGATGACCCGTATGCCTGAGGCACCAGGCCTGATTTTGACCGCCCCATATGCATCGGCCCGAAACGCTGCTGCGATGGCCGTTCGGACCACAGCCGCCCAACGCGAACGCGGGCGTAACCGCGGATGATAGGGCGGCGGAAAGAATGACCGCTCCAAGTAGCGTAGCCGACAGCTTGTTCATGAAAACCTCCCGTTCACACGCGATAATCGAGCCGACCCTCAGCAGGTAATGTTCAGCCCGCGGAACAGCCGTTGCTCAGCAGCTCGATCCTAGCGCCGACAACTGAACCTGGCATGAACGCCGCCTCTGGGGGGTGGACCCGCGCCTCCCGCGACGAGGTTCGATGAACCTGCCAAGCGTACTTCGCCACTACGATATTAACGCGCTGACACCTCTTGCGGAGGCCACGATAGCAAAGAGGGTGTCCACCCCAGATCAAGTCCGGGGCAGCCTTTCGCCGGAACATGCGCTAGATCCATGCCTTGAATTGGAACAGCGTGAACACTGCCAGCAGCAGAAGAACGATGATCACCCACAGGGCGAAGTTGCGCCGATGTGTGTTCATGCCTGTCGCCGGCGCTTGTGCTACCGAGCCGAATGCCACGACGAGAAAGGCCATCACGAAGAATGTCGTCGGAGGACCGCCGTAATGGAAGGGGCTGGAAAATGCGCCGTGGCCATAGGCATCCGCGGCCAGCAGCGCGAGACCGACGCCCGCGCCGATGCGGGACCACCATAGCCATTGCTTTTTCTGCTCTTCCTGCCTTTGCTGCAGATGCAAAACCTGCTCGCGCAGGCTCACGACCTCGGTTTCCACTTGTTCCGGCGTCACAGCGGCCTCCTGCGAAGATTGCAATATAGGCGGGGTCCGTCGGCGGATTGGCTGCGAGCGGTCCGCAGCAAAACCTTCCTCCGGCAACGGGTTCCCGCTCCCCCGCCGGAGGCGCCAATGATTGGTCAGCCCAAACGCGAAAAAAGTTCACGCGCGGCATCGGCACCGTGCCGGCCGATCCGTTCAATGCGTCGGACGCCGACGTGGTGTTTCTTTCGCGCCCAACGCAACTTCCTGCCTGACGCGACCACGCACGAAAGCCCTCGAGCACGATCCTTTCCGAAAGCTGCTATTCACACTTCGCGATCATGCTCCGGGTGACTTCGCGCCTGACCGGCGCGCCAGAGTCCGGGCGGCCCGGTCACAACCTCCAGCGCGAAGCAGGGCCCCCGGCGGGAAGACCTTCATCATCTTCAGCTTCCCCCCGGGGGCCTTCTTTCCAGGGATTGTTGCGACGATTGATCACTCAGCGATCCCTTTGGCCATTGCCTTAAAATAAACGCGATGGCGGCGCTTTGTCGCCACGTCCTGCAATCGCCCGTCCATGAGGAGGGTCGGCGGTGAAATTTGCCGTCGGTTACAAGCTCAACGGCAAGGCCGGCCACGAGATTGTCGACGCCGAGGATGCGTTGATCGCGGCGCTGCGCGTCAAGGCGCAACGCCCGGAAGCCGCGATCATGTATGCGCGGCGCCAGAACAAGCGCGGCGACGCGCGCCATCCGCAGAGCGAGAGCCGCTGATCCGCCTTCGGGCTATGGGCGGACGGGGGCGATCTATTCCCGCCAACCTGGAGGGGCGTCCGGATGCGGGCGGCGGCGCAGGCGTGCCTCCGCAAGGGCCGCCTGAATGCCCGGCCGGAGAGTCGCGACATCGGCGCCCGCACGCACGAGCGCGTCCGTGAGTTGCGCCGCCGTCATCTGCTGATGCGCCGCAATGGATGCGTACCCCGCGTCGACTTCGGCATCGGAGATCTTGATCCCGGCGTTCCCGGCCTCGCGCATGTTGCGCTTCTCGAAGCGCAGCTGCACGATCACGTCCTCACGCCGGGAGCCTTGTGCGTCATGAACTCGGCGAACCTCATACGCCTCTCGATCTCGTCAGCCGTGACCGACTCGTCATCGGCGGCGACCGCGCCGATGCCGCGATCAGACCGGCCGCGATAGTCCTGCTCGACACGGTTTCCCGCACGGCAGTTCGGCATGCGATTCACATCCCATGCACGTGGCAACTCAAGCGCATCCGTGGCCGGACCGGCATCGCTGACCTGTGCGCAACCGCGACACCAGCGCGGGCCGGGCGGAGACGGCCCGGGGTCTAACAGGCGATTGACGGGTTCACGCGGCGACCCCAACGGGACGCCCTTTGAGCGCAGGTGTTGCTGCCGGACGATGTCGGCGCGAATGCGCTGCTTGAGCGTGCGCGCATCAATGCCCTTCTGCACCAGCGCCTTGGTCAATTGATCGGCCGTCAGATGCATGCGCGCCGCCATATTGGCATAGGCGGTGTCGACATCCGAAGCGGAAGGGATCAACCCGAGCTTGCTCGCCTCGTGAATGTCGTGCAGTTCGCCGCGCAATTCATCGATCACCTGCTCACGCGACGGCATCTTGTGCGTCGCCAGCTGGTCGAACCTGCTGCGCTGGTCGATATCACCGGCCGTGATCGTCTCGCCGTCGACGACGATGTCCTGCGCGGATGCAACGCCCGCCATCACGACCGCAGCAAACAGTGCGGCCGCCCACCACGCGCGACTGCGCACCATGGCGCCCCTCCCCGCCAATCCTGCAAGGGAGACTGCAACCTACATGCGTGGCAACTTGATGGCGCGCGGCGCTTACGCGTCCGCCAGCGCCGCCTCCCGCGCCGCTTGCTTCTCGCGCGCGCGCGCCGAGTAGAACGAGGCGTTCTGCTCGCCGCGCAGCGCCTCGCGCGAGAACTGGATCAGGTGGTGCGACGTGAAGCCCATGCCGAGCACGGCGTCGACCTGACCACGCTTGAGCGCGGGCCAGGCAGTGCCCCAGAAGTCGCGGCGATAGTCCGAGCGCCAGCCCACCTTCGTCGCCACGTTCCAGGCGAGCGTCGCGCCGAGCCGCAGGTTCGGCCAGTTGAGCCGTCCGCGCGCGGGCGGATGGAAGCGGTTGGGATAGGTCGCCTCGACCTGGTGCCGGTAGCGCGCGAACAGGCGGCGCGGCTCGTAGGCGTGCGCGACGCAGCTTCGCCACGAGGCGACCACGTCGTCGTGCGGGCGCAGGAAGCGCACGTTCGATTCGAGCGCCGGATCGTTGACGAGGCGCCCGGCCGCCGCGAGGCGGTCCCACAGCGGCGTCTTCGGCAAGGCTTGGAGCAGGTTGAGGGTGAGGATCGGGATGTTCGACTGGTCGATGAACTCGATGACGCGCGCGTCGGTATCGGGCGTGTCGGTGTCGAGCCCGATGATCATGCCGGCGGTGACCTCGAGGCCGTGGCGGTTGAGCGTTTCGATCGAGGAGAGCAGCGGGACCATCAGGTTCTGGTCCTTCTTCATGCCCCGCAGCGCGTCCGGCTCCGGCGTCTCGATGCCGACGAACACCTCGCAGAAGCCGGCCTCACGCATCAGCGCGAGGATCTCGGTCTGCTTGGCGAGATTGAGCGTCGCCTCGCAGGCGAACAGGAACGGATAATGGTGCTGCTGCTGCCACGCGATGAGATGGTGCAGCATGTCGCGCGCGGCCTTCTTGTTGCCGATGAAATTGTCATCGACGAAGTAGACCACGGTCGGCCGCGCCGGCTGGCGCAGCATGGCCTCGAGCTCGCCGGTGAGCTGCGCGGGCGATTTCAGGCGCGGCTGGCGGCCGTAGAGGCCGGGAATGTCGCAGAACTCGCAGCGATAGGGGCAGCCGCTCGAGAACTGCAGGCTGCCGATGAGATAGCGCGCGAGCGGGATCATGTCGTAGGCGGGCAGCGGGAAGGCATCGAGGCCGAGGCGCACGTCGGTCTTGAGCATCACCTGGGCGGACGGTCGCGCGACGCTCGCGTCGAGGCGGCTGATCAGATCATCGGTCGCGTCGCCGATCTCGCCGACATGCAGATAATCGAAACCCGGATACATCTCGGGCGCGCTCGAGACCGACGGGCCGCCGAGCGCCGCGACCTTGCCTGCCGCGTGTGTGCGGTCGCAGATGTCGCGGATCTGCGGCGCCTGGATATGCATGCCGGAAACGAGCACGACGTCGGCCCAGGCAAAATCCGCCGCGTTTGCAGGCGCGATGTTCTCGTCGACGAAGCGCACCGGCCAGGATTGCGGCAGGTAGGCGGCGATCAGCAGCAGGCCCTGCGGCGGCATGAAGGCGCGCACCCGCCCCATCAGCGCGAAGGCATGCTGGAACGTGCCGAAGGACGGCGTATAGGCCGGGAAGACGCAGAGCACCCGGCGTTGGTGCCGGACGGAAACCGCTGACCGCAATGGAATCCCCGATTCAAATGCCCCGTGGGAACTATAGCCCATCAAGGGACCCTGCAAATGGGGCGTCTTTGGGTCAACGCACGGGGTAGATGGGCGTTCCGGTGGGGGCGAGTGGCGAATGGCGAGTAGCGAATAGGGGCTGCGGCCCCGGTGCCCCACTCGCTACTCGCCACTCACTACTCGCCATTCGCCCTCTTCCCCAGCCCGAACATCCACTCCGCATTGCCGTGGCATATCTTTTCCATATCCGCCGCCGGCAGATCGAGCGACTCCATCACCGCGATGGTCGCGCGGATGTAGCCCGTGCCCTTCTCGGGGTCGAACGGGCAGTCGGAGGCGAACAGCACGTGGTCGGGGGTGAAGAACGAGATGCCGCAGATGGTCGGCGCGCGGGCGCCGGCGAGCGCGGTGTCGCCGTAAAAACCCTTGAAGTAGTCGAACGGGCGCTTCTTGAGCCGCTTGAGCAGTGAGGCGTAGTCCTCGTCCGAGGTGCGCACGCCGAGCTGATCCCAGGAATGGGCGACGCGGCCCTCGAAATACGGAATGATGCCGCCGAGGTGATGGGTGATGATCTTGAGCGCCGGATAGCGGTCCATGGTGCCGGAGAAAACCAGGCGCGCGAGCGCCGCGCCGGTCTCGAACGGCCAGCCGATCACGCTGCAGATCTCGTATTTCGACTTGTCCTCGGTGCGGTAGTCGGCCATTTCGCGGGTGCGGATGGGGTGCAGCAGGATCGGACGGCCGGATTTTTCGATGATCTCGTAGATCGGCCAGAAATGCTCCGCATCGATCGGCGCGCCGTCGACATTGGTGTGAAGCTGGATCGCGTTGGCGCCGTTCGCCAGCGCCCGCGCGGCCTCCTCGGCGGCGGCCGCGGGCGCGTTCATCGGCAGCGAGGCGGCCCAGCCGGGGAAACGGTCGGGGTGCTTCGCGCACAGCTCGGCGAGCCCGTCATTGCCGATGCGCGCCCAATCGGGCGCCGCGTCCGGCCCCCACAGCCGGTCGATCGCCGGCATGCCGAGCGAGAGGACCTGCGAATAGTCCGGGAATGAATCGACGACGCGCAGCCGCTCGTCGAGATCGAACAGTGCCGGGATGCCGCGCACGCGCTTGCCCATGTCCTTCTGCCCCGCCGGGGTCGCGACCAGGCCGGCGAAGAAGCGCGCGGGGAAGAAGTGGTTGAAGGCGTCGATGTAGCGCATTTTACCCATTAGTTGGCGCGTGATCTTGTCCGAAAACCGGTACCCACTTTTCGGGATCACGCGCTAGGATGCCGTTGTTATCCGCGTGGTGGGACTGTGGCGCTCCTTGTCGACCCATTCCCAGACATCGGCTTCGTCGACCTTGAACGCGCGCGCCACGTGGCGGACGAGATCGCAGATCAGGAGGCCGTAGTGCTCGTGCGAGCTCGCCTTCTTGCTCGGATGGATGTGACAGACGATCTGGCCTTCGGCTTCGAACATGATCACGAGCGGTTGCTCGATCCTCATCGTCTTGGCCATCGACGCGCTCCTCGGGCGATCATGCGTTGCTGTATATGGTCCACGCGTCGCACACGGCGATGACGGCGTCAACGCGCGGCGAAAGCGCAAGGCAGGGGCGCAATATCTCAAGCTGTAGGGCGGGGCGAGACCTCGGCGGGTCGACGAAATCGCAATTGCGGTTTCGCCCGCGCGCTTTACAAGTCGGCAGGCGCGTCGGCCAGGTGGCCGGCCCCCACGAGTCGACCATCGCATGACCGATCCCATCATCGTCGTCGGCGCCTCGCAAGCGGGGCTGCAGGTCGCCGAATCCCTGCGCGCCGACGGCTACGACGGCCCGCTGCTCATGATCGGCGACGAGCCGCACCCGCCCTATCAGCGCCCACCGCTGTCGAAGGCGCTGCTCACCGGCGAGAGCACCGAGGACCGCCTGGTGCTGCGCGGGCGCGACCTCTTGGCGAAGAAGAACATCGAGCTCATCACCGGCGTGCGGGTCGACGCGATCGAGCGCGCGACCCGCCGGGTGCAGCTGTCCGACGGGCGCAGCCTCGCCTATAGCGGCGTTGCATTGGCGACCGGCGGACGGGCGCGCGCGCTGCCGATCCCCGGCGCCGGCCTCGACGGCGTCGTGACCTTGCGCACGATCGAGGATTCCCGCCGCATCGCCGCCGGGATCGCCCAGGCTTCCTCGATTGCGGTCGTCGGCGGCGGCTTCATCGGGCTCGAGATCGCGGCGGCGGCGCGCAAGGCGAAGAAGCCGGTCGTCGTGTTCGAGGCGCTCGAGCGGCTGCTCGCGCGCAGCTCGGCGCCGTTCGTCTCCGACTTCTTCCGCGACATCCATGCTGTCTCCGGCGTCGATGTCCGCCTCGACACGCAGGTCGCGGCGATCGACGGCAAGGACGGGCGCGTCGCCGCCGTCATCACGCGCGACGGCAGGGCGCATCCGGCCGATCTCGTCGTGGTCGGCGTCGGCATCGTGGCGAACGCCGAGCTGGCCGAAGAGAGCGGCATTGCATGCGAGCGCGGCATCGTGGTCGACGGCTGCTCGCGCACGAGCGATGACGCGGTGGTCGCGGCCGGCGACTGCACGGCGCGGCGGCTCGCGGACGGCTCGCTCTTGCGGCTCGAGTCGGTGCAGAACGCCATCGAGCAGGGCAAGTCGGCGGCCGCCGCCCTGCTCGGCCGCGAACGGCCGTTTACGGCGGCGCCCTGGTTCTGGTCCGACCAGTTCGATGTGCGGCTGCAGATGGCCGGGCTCTCGGCCGGGCACGACCGCATCGTCGTGCGCGGCGCGCCGGCGGAACGGAAGTTTTCCGTGTTCTATTTCCGCGCCGAGCGGCTGATCGCGGTCGATACGGTCAACCGCGCGCCCGACCACATCGCCGCGCGCAAGCTGCTCGACGCCGGCAAGTCGCCGACCTTCGCGCAGGCGCAGGACGACGGCTTCGCGCTCGCGTCGCTGCTGCGGTGACGCCTCGCACCATTAACATCCCGTCAACCGCGTTGCGCGGAAGCGCCGCCCAGGTTCCGTCACGGCCGCTAAGCTTGGCAGATCGACGGCGGGTTGAGTAACATCTGCGTGGCAGCATGGGGAGTTACGGAGGCCGACGGTGGCAAACGTTCTCGTGGTCGACGACGATCCGGCGGTGCGGACGACGGTCAGGCTGGTGCTCGAGCGGGACGGACATAAGGTGTCGGTCGCCGCCGATGGCCGCGCCGGCCTTGCGACGCTCGCGCCCGGAGGTATCGACCTGTTGGTCGTCGATCTCTTCATGCCCGGCATGGACGGACTGGAGATGCTGCGGGAGGTGCGCAAGCACAAGGCCGACCTGCCGGTGATCGTCATGTCGGGGATCTCGCTCGGCGGGCCCGGCCTGGCAGCGCCAGACTTTCTCGCAATGGCGATCAAGCTCGGCGCGGTGCGCAGCGTTCAGAAGCCGTTCAAGCCGCGTGATATCATCGCCGCCGTGCAGGCGTGCCTCGGAAACGAGTCCGTCGGCGGGCGCGCCGGCCCCTAGCAAACAAGTCCAAGCGGCACGGAACAACGCATGAATCTTTCGACACGTCTCGCCGCCGCCATGGTCGTTCTGGTGCTGCTGACGGTGGCGGCCGTCGGCGTGCTGACCTATCGCGGCGTCGAGACCGCCGTCCTGCCCGGCGAGATCGACCGCGTCGGGGCGCATGCGCGCGCCCTGTCGACGGAGCTGCAGGCCTATGCGCGCGGCGCGCGCGCCGACATCGTCGCTTTCCGCGCCGCGGTCGCGCTCGCAGGGCTGATCCGCGCGCATGTCGCGGGCGGCGTCGATCCGGGCGACGGCCGCAGCGAAGCGCAATGGCGCGACGACCTCGCCGGTCGTTTCATGGCCGAGCTTGGCGCCAAGCCGTCCTACCTCCAGTTCCGCGTGATCGGCGTGGCCGACGATGGGCGCGAGCTCCTGCGCGTCGATCGTTCCGGTCCCGGCGGCAGCGTGCGGCGCGTGCCCGACGCCGAGCTGCAGCGGCGCGCCATGCGCGAATACTTCGCGCAGGCGATCGCGCTGCCGCCCGGCCAGGTCTATGTCTCGCCGATCGACCTCAACCAGCACAACGGGGCAGTCGCGGAGCCGCACGTGGCCGTGCTGCGCGTCGCGACGCCGCTGCAGGCGTCGGACGGAAAGACCTTCGGCATCATGGTGATCAACATCGATCTTAACCCGCTGTTCGCATCGATCCGGGCGGCGGCGAGCGGCGGCCGCCACATCTACGTCGTCGACAGCCAGGGAAACTATCTGCTGCATCCCGATGCGAGCCGGGAGTTTGGCTTCGAGCTCGGCCATCCCTATCGCTGGCAGGCCGATCTGCCCGAGCTCGCGACCGCGCTTGGCACGCGCAATTCCGGCGCGGCACTCGTGCACGACGCCGACGGCGCGTGGATCGGCGCCGCCGCCGCGACGGTGCGGGTCGCCGACGGGCCGCCCGCCACGATCATCGAGACGGTCCCCTACGCGGAGCTGATGGCGCCGGTGCTTGCGGTGCGGCGCTCCAGCCTGATCGCGGCCGCGCTCGCGGTGGCCTGCGCGATCGCGCTGGCAGGCGTGCTCGCGCGTTCGCTGACGCGACCGCTGACCGCGATGACGAAAGCGCTCGAGGGATTCGCGCAAGGCCGCGCGATCGCGATCCCGATCGGTGCGAGCGGCGAGATCGGCGTGCTGGCGCGGGCCTTCGCTCGCATGGTGGCGGAGGTGCGCGAGAAGACGACCGCGCTCAAGCGGGAAATGGAGGAGCGCCGTCGCACCGAGACCGCCTTGGCGCAGCACGCCGACCGCGAACGGCTGTTCAGCGCCGCGGTCGAATATTCCAACGACGCGGTCATCACCAAGACGCTCGACGGCACCATCACGGCATGGAATCCGGCGGCCGAGCGCATGTTCGGCTTTATGGCCGAAGAGGCGATCGGGCGCAACATCGAGATCATCGTTCCGCAAGACCGCCGCAACGAGCTGCACGACATCCTCGCCAAGGTAGGCCGCGGGGCACGGATCGAGCATTTCGAGACGGTGCGCACCGGCAAGGATGGGCGGCGCATCGACATCTCGATCAGCGTTTCGCCGGTCAAGTCGCCGCTCGGGGACATCGTCGGCTCCGCCAAGATCGCGCGCGACATCACGGACCGCATCAAGACGCACACGGCGCTGATCAAGGAGATCGAGGAGCGCCGACAGATCTTCGAGACGTCGCTCGATCTGATCCTCGTGACGGACCCCCGCGGCAAGTTCCTGCATGTGAGCCCGAGCGCGATTGACGTGCTCGGCTACCGGCCCGAGGAGATGGTCGGCCGCGTCGGCATCGAGTTCATCCATCCCGATGACCTCGACAGCACCCGCGACGAGATGCGCGCGGCGCGAAGAGGCCGCGCGATGCGCAATTTCGTCTGCCGCTACCGGCACAAGAACGGCCGTCCCGTCACGCTGACCTGGACCGGCGTGTGGTCCGATGCGGTGCAGAAGCACTTTTTCAGCGGGCGCGACATGACGGAGCAGATGCGCGTCGAGGAGGAGCTGCGCGACAGCGAGCGCCTGGCGCGCGGGATCGTCGACACCGCGCTCGATGGTTTCGCCCAGATGGACGAGGACGGCATCATCGTCGACTGGAATTTGCAGGCCGCGACGATCTTCGGCTGGCCGTTCGAGGAGGCGGTCGGCAAGAAGCTCGGCAATCTGATCGTGCCGGCGGCGCATCGCGCGCGCCACGGCGAGGGGCTCGCGCAGTTCCTTGCCACCGGCAAGAGCGAGATCCTCGGCAAGCGGTTCGTGATCGAGGCGCTGCGGCGCGACGGCAAGGAGATCAAGATCGAGCTGTCGGTGACGGCGCTGCGCCGGCGCAGCGGCTGGCTGTTCAACGGTTTCATGCGCGACGTCACCGAGAACCTCGCCGCCGACGAGCAGCTGCGCCAGGCGCAGAAGATGGAGGCGATCGGCCAGCTCACCGGCGGCATCGCCCACGACTTCAACAATATCCTCACTGTGATCACCGGCACGATCGAGATCCTGGAGGAGGGCGTCGCCGGCGATCCGGGCCTCGTCGAGATCACCCGCATGATCGACGAGGCCGCCATTCGCGGCGCCGAGCTGACCCAGCGCCTGCTCGCCTTCGCGCGCCGCCAGCCGCTGCAGCCGCGCACGACCGACGTCAACACGCTGATCGTCGATGCCGCGAAGCTGCTGCGGCCGACCTTGGGCGAGCACGTCGAGATCGAGTCGGTGTTCGAGGAGGATGCCTGGCCGGCGCTGGTCGATCCGGGCCAGCTCTCCACCGCGCTCATCAACCTCGCGCTCAACGCGCGCGATGCCATGCCGCGCGGCGGCAAGCTGGTGCTGGAAACCGGCAACGTGCATCTCGACGAGAACTACGCGCGCGCGCATGCCGAGGTGCACCCCGGCCCCTACGTGATGATCGCGGTGAGCGATACCGGTCTCGGCATTCCGGCCGCCATCCTCGACAAGGTGTTCGATCCCTTCTTCACCACCAAGGACGTCGGCAAGGGAACCGGCCTCGGCCTGAGCATGGTGTACGGCTTCGTCAAGCAGTCGGACGGCCACATCAAGATCTACAGCGAGGAAGGGCACGGCACGACGATCAAGATCTACCTGCCGCGCGCGGGCGAGCTGACCGACGCGGCGGTGGCGCCGCCGACGCTCGCGATCGAGGGGGGCAGCGAGAGGATCCTGGCGGTGGAGGACGATCCGCTGGTGCGCAACTACGTGGCGGCGCAGCTCACGAGCCTCGGCTACACGGCGCTGACGGCCGCCAACGCGGCCGAGGCGCTGGCGCGCATCGACGACGGAGAGGCGTTCGATCTTCTGTTCACCGACGTGATCATGCCGGGTACGGTGAACGGCCGGCAGCTTGCCGACGAGGCGGTGCGGCGGCGGCCCGGCATCGGCGTGCTGTTCACCTCAGGCTACACCGAGAACGCCATCGTGCATCACGGCCGGCTTGATCCGGGGGTGCTGCTGCTCGCGAAGCCCTATCGCAAATCCGACCTCGCCCGCATGGTCCGCACCGCGCTCGCGGCGCGCAGATTCCCGGGCGCCTCGACCGCCCCCGTGCGGCAACCGAGCACCGCAGCGGAATAAAGCTCGAACTGCGCCGTTTCTCGATACGCTCCATCAGCAATGAGTCGACGGAATTCGGCCGCCGCAACGTAAAAGCACCTATCCATCGCGCGTCACAATCACGGGTCACCAACTCTTAAGCGATTTCGACTTATGACGCTTCGGCGGGGACCGCCATGCCGCCGGACGACTCCTTGGCCAATGCGAAGACCAGCCCAGCGTCGGCGGCGCGCGCCGACGGCGCCGCGCGCGGGGGGGCGCGCCGCAGGGGCTTCATCGTCGAGGACGAGGCCGCGATCCGCAAGGTCTACTACGCGGCGCTCGGCGCCTGCGACCTGGATCTCGGCGGATTCTCCTCGGCGCAGGAGCTGCTCGACGGCTGGCGGCCCGACCACCCCGACATCATCTTCCTCGACATCGCGCTCGACCGCTCGGACGCGATCGACGTCATTCGCGCACTGGCGACGCGCAAGTACCGCGGCGCGGTGCAGATCGTGAGCGGGCGCGACCGAGCGCTGCAGGACCAGGTCAGGAGGGTCGGCGAGCAGCACGGCCTCACCATGCTGCCGCCGCTGGAGAAGCCGTTCCGCGCCGCACAGCTGCAGGCGCTGGTGCAGAATTATTTTGCGCAGACGCGCGGCGGCGAAGCCGATGCGGCGGCGCCCGCCGCGGCCGCGGACGACTTCGGGCTTGCCGTTACGCTCGACGAGGTCCTGGAGAACGGCTGGCTGCAGTTCTACTACCAGCCGAAGATAGACCTGCAGCGCAAATGCATCGTCGGCGCCGAGGTGCTGGCGCGCTGCCGCCATCCCGACCGCGGCATCATCCCGCCCGGCTCGTTCCTGCCCGACGCCGACGAGGAGAGCGTGCGCAAATTGAGCCGCCTCGCGCTCACTGCCGCACTGGAAAGCTGGGCCAACTTCGCGCAGGCCGGCTTCCCGCTCAAGCTTGCGATCAATGTGAGCGTCAACGACCTGATGAAGCTGCCGATCCACTCCCTCGTGCGCGAGCTGCGCCCGAACGATGCGCACTGGCCCGGGCTGATCCTCGAGGTGACGGAGGACCAGGCGGTGCGCGACATCGCGCTCACCCAGGAGATCGCGACGCAGCTGAGCATCTACGACATCGTGCTCGCGCTCGACGATTTCGGCTCGGGCTATTCGCACCTCGCGCGCCTCAAGGAGCTGCCCTTCGCCGAGGTGAAGCTCGACCGCAATCTGGTCGCCGATTGCGGCGAGGACCGCCAGAACGCCTCGCTATGCGAGACCGCGATCGAGCTCGCGCATCATTTCGGCGCGACCGTGGTCGCCGAAGGCATCGAGAAGCGCTCCGAGCTGCAGGCGCTCACCGCCATGGGCTGCGACATCGGCCAGGGCTTCCTGTTCGCGCCGCCGATGCCGCAGGACCGGCTGATCCTGTTGCTCAAGGAGCTGGCGCAGAAATTCGCGGTGGCGTGAGGGCGTAGCGCGCGGCCAGCCTTTGTTTGCGCATGTCCTCATCGGCCAACCGATATCCCCCCGGATCAAGTCCAGGGCAGGCCCCGAATCAAGTCCGGGACGGGCTTTCGCCGGGATACGCGCTACGTCGCGCTGGCCTGCTGGGGATAGAAGATCGGCGCCTGCGGGTCGCGATGCCAGTCGTATTCGGCGGCGCTGACGGCCGCTTCCGCCACTGCCCGGCCGGCAAGGCGCGAGACAAGGTAGAAGCCGAGATCGGTGCCGGCCGAGACGCCGGCAGAGCTGACGTATTTTCCGGCGTCGACCCAGCGCGCCACGCTGTCCCACAGCACACGCGGGCCATAGCCGACGACCCAGCCGAACGCCGCGTGGTTGGTGGCCGCGGGCAGGCCGTCGAAGAAACCGCATTTCGCCAGGACGGCGGCGCCGGTGCACACCGACGCCATGATGCGCACGCGCTTGTCCATGGCGCGCAACCAGTCGAGAAGCCGGGTGTCGTCGACCAGCGTGCGGGTGCCGATGCCGCCCGGCACCATCAAGAGGTCGAGCGGCTCGCGCAGCGCCTGCGCGAGATCCCAATCCGGCATGACCGCGGGACCGTTGTAGCTCTTCGTCTTGGCGATCGCACGGGCGACCAGCACGATCTCGAACGGATAGGGCGGCGGCGACGCATAATTGGTGCCGAGGAAGCGCGCGATCGAGAAGGCCTCGACGAAGCCGAACACGTCGAGCGGCTCGAAGTCGTCGAACACGAGGATGCCGATCCGCTGGGTCGGCGGAAACGCGGGCTTGTCCGGCATCAGGCGCCTCCTGCGCCGCGCCATCCGCGCGGGTGCACGACGGGCATGATACCGGTCTCGCGGCAGGTGACAACCAGTGGGTGCGCTATTCGGCCGCGGTCGCGTGCAGCGCGGCCTGCTCCTCGCCATGGAGGCGGTCGAGAATGCGGCGCGCCTGGATCACGCCGGTGTCGGCGTTGATATCGACCTGGGGTGGATCGGGGATGCGATCGAGATTGCGCTGCTGCGCCGTGAACACGGCGACGTCCTCGTGAAACGCGGTCTCGATCTGCTCGAAGATCTTCTGCGTCGTCGCCGCATTGCTCACGTCGAAGTCGTGCGCCTGGCCCCAGAAATAATGCGAGGTCGTCTCGGTCTCCGGCGTGATGGCGTTGAGGTTGCGCATGGTGATGCCGCCGACCCGCTTGCCGGCGGGCGCGCCGGTGCCGGTCGGGGTCGCGCCGACGTCGAGGCGCAGGAACGCGGGCGGGGCGAAATCGATGATCTGCCAGCGGTCGACGTTGCCCGTGAAGCCGCCGACCTTGACGAACGTGGGCGGCGCCGGGTGATCGATGGTCCAGCGCGTCACCACCACGTTGTTGGGCGCGCGCGTCACTTTCACGCTCGCATGCTCGGCGAGTGCCGCGTTGCCGATCGTCGTCTCGTGCACGAAAGCGAGGTGGGTGAGATCGAGCAGGTTGTCGACGATGAGCTGCCAGTTCGCCTTGACGTAGAGATAAGAGGACTTGGCGCCCCAGTCCGCGTCGTCGAGCCAATGGAAGTCGGTGATCTTGCCCGGATCGGCGAGCGCCGGGTCGCCCATCCAGATCCACAGCCAGCGATGGCGCTCGACCACCGGATAGGTCTTCACCTTGGCGTCGGGCGGGATCTGCTCCTGGCCGGGAATGCGCACGCAGCGGCCAGCGCGGTCGTACTGCAGGCCGTGATAGTGGCACTGCAGCCGGTCGCCGACGAGCTTGCCCATGGAGAGCGGCAGATGGCGGTGCGCGCAGCGGTCCTCGAACGCGACCGGCGTGCCGTCCTCGGTGCGGAAGAAAACGATCGGCTCGTTGAGGATGATGCGGCCGAGCGGCTTGCGGCCGATGTCGGCAGCGGACGCCGCGACGTACCAGTAATTGCGCAGGAACATCGATTTTTCCTCCGGCATCTTGCTCAGTCTGCTTGGCGCATGATCTTATCCGAAAAGTCTGCAACCCCCGATCACGTCGGGGGCAGACTTTTCGGGATCATGTGCTGACTATAGCATATCCTTGATGGCGCGGATGAGGACGCGGTCGACGCTGATCAGCTCGGCGTCGAGCGGCAGCGCGAGCGCCTCGCGCTCGGCGGACGAGACGGCGGAGCCCTGCAGGATCACGCGGCCATCGGCCGTGAGATAGATCGAGGGAGCCGTCGCATCCCCGCCGTCGCCTTGCCAGACCAGCTCGACCCGGAATTTCACCACGCCCTCCCCTTGCCCATCATGCGACATTTCGATTTTTGACCAAACCCGCGTTTGGTCCTAGCGTCCACCGATAAGAAACGGCTTCCGGGAGGAACCTCATGATCGGCCGGATGGCGCGGGTAACCCCCGCGCTGATGCTCGTGCTCGCGGGCCTCGGCATGGCCCGCGCCGACAGCGTCGCCGATTTCTACAAGGGCCGCACCGTCGAAATCTATGTCGGCTATTCGACCGGTGGCGGCTACGATATCTATGCGCGCGCGCTCGCCCGCCGCCTCAGCCGCTTCATTCCGGGCAATCCGACGCTGGTGATCAAGAACATGGAGGGGGCCGGGAGCCTGCGCCTCGCCAACTGGCTCGCCAATGCGGCACCGCGCGACGGCACCGTCTTCGGCACGATCGGCCGCGGCACCGCCTTCGATCCGGTGCTCGGCCAGCCCGGCGCCCTGTTCAAGGGACCGGATCTGAGCTGGATCGGCAGCATGAACCACGAGGTGAGCATCTGCGCGGCCTGGCACGACGCGGGCGTGAGCACGTTCGCGGATCTCGAGACCAAGGGGCTCCTGGTCGGCGGCGTGAGCGCGAACGACGACACGGTGCAGTTCGCCAGGGTGCTCAACTCGGTGCTCGGCACCAAGCTCAAGATCGTCGCCGGCTATCCGGGCGGCAACGACGTGGTGCTCGCCATGGAGCGCGGCGAGGTGAAGGGCCGCTGCGGCTGGTCGTGGTCGAGCCTCGTCGCCGCGCGCCCGACCTGGATCACGGAGAAGAAGATCAACATCCTGGTGCAGCTCGCGTTGAGCAAGCATCCGGACCTCCCCGATGTGCCGCTGATCATCGATCTCGCCAAGACCGACGAGCAGAAGCAGATCCTGAAATTGATCTTCGCCCGCCAGGTGATGGGTCGGCCCTATCTGGCGCCGCCCGGGAT
>DATBZM010000048.1:0-10627 GCA_036513175.1 Xanthobacteraceae bacterium
CCGAAGGTTGCATACCGCCGGGCGCCGCGCAATCGCTGAGGGGACGGCGCCGGACGGCGCCGCCGTCGCGGTGATCTATGCCTTGAAATGCTTCGACAGCTTGAGGCTCTGCGCCTGGTAGTTCGAGCCGATGCCCTGGCCGTACAACTGGTCGGGCCGCGCCAGCATCTTCTCGTAGACGAGGCGGCCGACCGTCTGGCCGTGCTCGAGGATGAACGGCACCTCGCGCGAGCGCACTTCCAGCACGGCGCGTGCGCCGCGCCCCCCGGCGCCCGCATAGCCGAAGCCGGGATCGAAGAAGCCCGCATAGTGCACGCGGAACTCGCCGACCAGCGGATCGAACGGCACCATCTCGGCCGCGTAGTCGGGCGGCACCTGCACGGCCTCCTTGGAGGCGAGGATGTAGAACTCGTCCGGGTCGAGCACGAGGCTCTTGTCGCGCCGCGGCGCGATCGCCTCCCAGAACTCCGCCACCTCGTAGCCGCCGCGCCGGTCGACGTCGATCAGGCCGGTGTGCCGCTTCGCCCGGTAGCCGACGCGGCCGTCGAAACCCGCAAGGTCGACGCCGACGCCGACGCCCTCGCTCACGTCGGCGTCCTCGTCGTCGACCAGGCTCTCCTGCGCATGCAGCGCCACCAGCGCGTCGGGGCTGAGCATCGCGTGGCCGCGGCGGAAGCGGATCTGCGACAGCCGCGAGCCCTCGCGCAACAGCACCGGAAACGTGCGCGGGCTGATCTCGGCATAGAGCGGGCCGTGATAGCCGGCCTCGATGCGGTCGAAGCCGCGCGTCTGGTCGGCGATCACGCGGGTGAACACGTCGAGCCGCCCGGTCGAGCTTTTGGGATTGGCGGCCGCCGCGATGTCGGCGGGCAGCGCCATGCTCTCCTGCAGCGGCACGATGTAGACGCAGCCGGTCTCGAGCACGGCGCCGTCGCCGAGCGTGATCTCGTGCAGCTTGAGGTCGTCGATGCGTTCCGCGACCGTCGCGCCGGGGCCGGGGAGGAAGCTCGCGCGCACCCGGAACGCCACCTCGCCGAGCCGCAGGTCGAGGCTCGCGGGCTGGATCTGGTCGTCGTTGAATTCCGCCGCCGCGATGATGCCGCCCGCCTCGGCGAGCGCCGCGATCATCCGGTCGGGAAGTATCCCCTTGTCGTCGGCACGGAACGCAAGAGCCATCTTTTCCGTCTACCCGACCATGATCTTGACGGGAAGGCGGCGTGCCCGTAAAGAAACGCGTTATCCCGTGGTCATTTGAGCCGGCCGGCTTGCAGCCACGTAAAACAAATCGCTAAAAGGCCGGGGACGCTTGGACCCGGCTTGGGATTTTTCCCTCGGCCGGTTTTTTGTTGGCCGCTCGCGGCCGGAGGAGTCCAAGATGTCTGCGCCTGTCCACCAGTACCGTCCCGAAACCCGTCTCGTCCATTCCGGCACCCTGCGCTCGCAGTTCGGCGAGACCTCGGAGGCGCTCTTCCTCACCCAGGGCTTCGTCTACGACAGCGCCGAGCAATGCGAGGCGCGCTTCAACAACACCGAGCCGGGCTACATCTACGCGCGCTACTCCAACCCGACCGTGACCATGTTCGAGCGCCGCATGGCGGAGTTCGAAGGCGCGGAAGGTGCGCGCGCGACCGCGAGCGGCATGGCGGCGGTGACGACCGCCCTCGTCGGCCAGGTGCGCGCCGGCGATCATGTGGTCGCCGCCAAGGCGCTGTTCGGCTCCTGCCGCTGGGTGATCGAGGACTTCCTGCCGCGCTTCGGCGTCGCCGCGACGCTGGTCGACGGGCTCGATCTCGACCAGTGGAAGCAGGCCGTGCGGCCGAGCACCAAGGTGTTCTTCCTCGAAAGCCCGACCAACCCGACGCTCGACGTCCTCGATATTTCCGCCATTGCCGAGATCGCGCATGCGGCGGGGGCGACGCTCGTCGTCGACAACGTCTTTGCGACGCCGATCTGGCAAAGCCCGCTCGCGCTCGGCGCCGATTGCGTGGTCTACTCGGCGACCAAGCACATCGACGGGCAGGGCCGCTGCCTCGGCGGCGTCATCCTGGCCGCGGAGAAATTCATCCAGGACAATTTCCACATGCTGCTGCGCCAGACCGGCCCGGCCATGTCGCCGTTCAACGCCTGGGTCCTGCTCAAGGGGCTCGAGACGCTGCCGCTGCGCGTGCAACGCCAGACCGAGACCGCCGCAATCGTCGCCGATGCGCTCGTCAAGCACCCGAAGATCGCGCGCGTGGTCTACCCGGGCCGCGCCGATCATCCGCAGGCCGCGACGATCAAGAAGCAGATGCGCGGCGGCTCGACCCTCGTTGCCTTCGATGTCGGCGCCGACAAGAAAGCGGCGTTCCGCTTCCTCAATGCGCTCGAGCTCATCCGCATCACCAACAATCTCGGCGATGCGAAGAGCCTCGTCACCCATCCGGCGACGACGACGCATCAGCGCCTCACCCAAGAGGCGCGCGCCGAGCTCGGCATCACCGACGGCGTGGTGCGCTTCTCGGCCGGGCTCGAGCACCCGGATGACCTGGTGGATGATCTGCTGGCTGCGCTGGAGAAGGCGTGAGCGGCAAAACGCGAATGGCGAATAGGGAGTAGCGAATAGGGCCTCGACGCCCCACGCTACTCGCTATTCGCCGCTCGCCATTCGCGCCTTTACGGCATCACCGCGTGCGCAACCGTATGCACCTGCGCCGATGCGACGTTGAGCTGCGCCGCGGCGGCGATCGAGCCGCCGATGAGCTTGGCGAGGCACGCGTAGCTCCAGTCGTTCATGTGGAGCTGGTCCGGCGAGCTGAAGTCGGAAAACGCCATGTGCTCGTGCTCGAACCAGTAGCGCATGACGGCGAAGCGCTGGAACAGGTCGACGTTGGATTTCTTGGCGGCCGCTGAGATCAGGTCCACCATCTGCTGGACGTCGCCCTTCGCCAGCACCTTCGGCGTGTATTGCGGATCGATCATCACCACGTCGATGCCGAGCGCTTTGAGCTGCGCCACGCCTTGAAGAATGAGCGGCGCGGTCGGCGTGATGTCGCGGTCGCGCAGCACCGAGTTGGTGCCGACCTGCCAGATCACCAGATCGGGATTCTGCTTGACCACGCCGTCGCCGAAGCGCGCCAGCATCTCGCGCGCCTCTTCGCCGTTGACGCCGCGGTTGATCACCGTGATCCGGCTGCCCGGAAAGCGCGCCTGCAGATCGACCTGCAGCTGGCTCGGATAGGAGGCGGCGCGCGAGCTTGCGCCGGCCCCGTAGGTCGACGAGGAACCGATGGCGACGATCGTCAGCGGCAGATGCTTGGCGAGTCGCTCGGCGGTGCGCGGCAGCGGTTGGGTGAGGCGCGTCAGCTCCTTGGGAGCGCCGCAGGCGAGTGGCTGGCCCTGCGCGGAGGCGAGCGCAGGCGCGAGCGCGCACGCGATCAGTCCCGCGGCCAACCGTGTCAGCTGTCCAAGCGGCGTCATGGCTAGTGAATTTCCCTGTGTGTAGTGTCCATGTTTCCAGCCCCCGTATTGCTCGCTTGTGCGAGATTGGCCCCATCGACGATGAGGCGGCCCAGCAGGCGTCCGATGCAGTCGTGCACCCGTTCGGCGACGTCGATCTTCTTGGTGGTCGCCGACAGGTCGAAGACGCCCATCTCGTTCCAATCATTCATCACGGCGAAGCGATCGAACAAGAGAATTTCGCGCTGCAGCGCAATAAATCGCATCGCCTCGACGTAGGCGCCCATGGCGATCATCGAGTCGGTTCGCGGGCTGTACTGCATATTCATGAAGACCCCGTCGGCCTTGCCGTCATGCAGGGCATCGATCCCGTCCGCGAGGGCGGACTGGAACTGGTCGGGGTCCACACCCAACATGGCATCGACGGTTCCGGTTTGCCAGACCACCAGGTCGGGTTTGTCGTCTTGGAGGACTTGGTGCAGCGTCGTAACCATTTCGGCGGCGGTCTCGCGCGCCTTGGTATGGGCGACGACCTTGATGGTGACGCCGGGGAGGCGGCGCGTGAGCGAGGCTTGGAGCCGCGCCGGATAGGCCTGGGCGCCGCCCGCGCCCGGGAGCGTCGAGGATGCCGAGCCCAGCACTGCCACATTGAGTTGCTTGCGGGCGATCGCAGCCGCCACCCGCGGCAGGGAAAAATCCGCCTGGACGATGCCCGAGGCGACGAAGCAGCCGCCTTCATCGGCTGCCGGGCACGGTGTCGCCAGCGTTGCCGCCAGCGCCGTCGTCATGACGGTTATCATCAGGGCTTTCATGCCTCGCCCCCCGCGAGGTCCGCGTTTGGAGGTGTCTGCCGCGGGCCGTGTCTTCTTGCTTCGACGTTCTTATACCACGTTATCAGCGCCGCAACCGCCACCATGGCGGCGATTCCCGCCGCGCTGACCAGAACCTGCATGCCGATGCCGTCCCACAACTCAACCATGGCGAAGTGTCCTGCAAAGGCCAAGAATACCCCCAAGCAGAAAATTTCCAGTGAATGTTGGCCGCACAGAATGGCGGGCCGCATCAAGGGAGATGTAAGAAGTGGCCAATTACGTGGGACATAACGCAACGTCACGGTGGCAAGTGCGACAAAATGCGCAAAGCGCAGCACGTCAAGATTGGTCTTGTCGATCGGGTACATCCAATCGGTCAGCCAGTGCGGTACGTAGTTCGCCGTATGCGGCACGTACCAGGTCATGGTGATCGCGAACGCGAAGACGAGGTAGGCAACCGCAAGCCAGAACACCGGCCGCGAGCGCGCGAAGGGTGCAATCCGCTCGGCGCCGCCGAGCGCGCACCAGGCGCCGAATACGAACAAGAGCTGCCATGCCAGCGGGTTGAAGAACCAGGTTCCGTTCGGATAGGCCGGCAGGCTCCAGTCGAACCGCCAAGTCAACGTGTAGAGCGCGGCCGAGACCGCGAGCCCCAGCGTCGGCGAACGCTTGATCAGCCACAGCATCGGCGGAAAACCGCCCAGCAGCACGATATAAAGCGGCAGCACGTCCATGTTGGCGGGTTTGAACTTCAGCAGCATCGCCTGGATCATGGTGACGTCAGGCTGCTTGAGGAAGTTCAAAATGCCCATTTCCTCGCCGTACAGCGGGTTGTCGAAGCTCGACGCGACGTAGGCGATTTCCGCCATGTAGACGACGAACAGGAAGATGTGCGCGACGTAGATCTGCCAGACCCGCTTGAGGATGCGCGCGCTCGCGACGATGAAGCCGCGATTGTCCATCTCGCGGCCGTAGACGAAGGCGGCGGTGTAGCCGGAGATGAAAACGAAGATTTCGGTCGCGTCGCTAAAGCCGTAGTTACGGATGGTGAGCCAGCTCACCATGTTGGACGGAATGTGATCGAGGAAGATCAGCCACAGGGCGAGCCCGCGAAACAGGTCGAGGCGGAGGTCGCGGCCGGGTGGCGTGACGGCAGGCATCGAGCATTGCATCCTTGGCGGGATGGGTGGCGGGCACCGGCCGGCAGCAGGACCCGAGTCGGCCGGACAACTACAGCGTTTTGCACTGCGGGGAAATCGCCTCGCGATCAAGAGGGCGTCAAATCGCACGGCCATGACGAGGCGTGGGGCGGCTCGCCGCAGGCTGCCAAACCACGGATTATGCGGGCGTTTTGCCCGACAGTTGCGTGCAACGCCAAGACGCGATTCAATGCCGGAAAAGCACGACGCGCGTGCGGAGACTGGACATGTATCAGACGGTTACCCGCAACATCGAGGTCAGCGTAACCCCGAAATTCCTGCCCGAGCGCTCGTCGCAGGAGAAAAGCTACTTCTTCTGGGCCTATACGATCGAGATCAGCAACCACGGCAGCGAGACGGTGCAGCTCAAGACCCGCCACTGGCGCATCACCGACGCCTTCGGCCGGGTGCAGGAGGTGCGCGGCGCCGGCGTCGTCGGCGAGGAACCGGTGCTCGAGCCGGGGGCCTCTTACGAATACACGAGCGGCGTGCCGCTGCCGACTGCGTCAGGCTTCATGGTCGGAACCTACGGCATGGTGTCGGCGCGCGGCGAGCGCTTCGACATCCAGATTCCCGCCTTCTCGCTGGACGGCCCCGAGGCCAAGCGCACGTTGAATTGAGGATTGGCGAATAGCGAATGGCGAATAGTGCGGCTTCCCTATTCGCCATTCGCTACTCGCTACTCGCTACCTCAGATGGCTCGAACACGTAAGTCGAGCTGCAGAATTCGCACGTCACCGAGATCACGCCGTTCTCGACCATGTGGTCGCGGTCGTCCTGGGAAAAGCTCTTGAGCATGTTCTGCACGCTGTGACGCGAGCAGGAGCACTTGGCCTCGACCGCCGTCGAGCGAAAGACGCGTACGCCGTGCTCGTGGAACAACCGGTAGAGCAGGCGTTCGCTCGACAGGTCGGGATCGATCAGCTCGATGTCCTCGACGGTCGCGATGAGGGCGCGGCCTTCGCGCCAGGCGTCGTCCTCGGCGACCACGTGCGGCACGGTGCCTTCCGGCGCGTCGCCCGGATCGAGGTCGGCCGAACGCATGCGCTCGACCGACTTCGGCAGGAACTGCAGCAGCATGCCGCCGGCGCGCCAGCGGTGACGCGGGCCCGGGGCCAATTCCGTATCGGCAGTCGCCGACGTGACGTCAAGCTTGGCGGCGCTGAACTCCTCGGCGACCGCGAGGCGCACCCGCGTCGGAATCTGCTCCGAGCGCAGGAAATACTCGTGCGCCGCCTCCTCGAGCCCGCCGCCGGTGAGCGCGACCAGGCCCTGGTAGCGGTTCATGTCGGTGCCCTGGTCGATGGTCATCGCGAGATGGCCTTGGCCGAGCAGTTCTCCGGCGGATGCCGCGCGCGCCGCGATCGCGGCCTCGACCCGGGCGCGGTCGAAGCGGGCACAGGCGCGCACCCGGCCGGGGCTGGTGAAGTCGACCACCAGCATGCGCACCGGACCGTCACTCTGCGTCTGCAGGATGAAGCGACCCTCGAACTTGAGCGAGGAGCCGAGCAGCACCGTGAGCACGATCGCCTCGCCGAGCAGCGTCGCGACCGGGAGCGGATAGTCGTGGCTGCCGAGGATCCGGTCGAGCGCCGGCCCGAGCCGCACCACACGGCCGCGCAGATCGAGGCTCGCGACCTCGAACGGGAGGATGGCGTCCTCGACCGGTGCAGCCGCCGGCACACGGGATGGAATTGCGATCTCGGTCATTCGAGCTTCCACGAACGCGTCTGCAGGAATGTGTCTGGCCGGCCGCGCCGGCGGCCGCCCCACTCACATTCCGCGTAGATAGTTATTCGCCGCCGCCGTGGAAGCACCACGCCAGGATGCCCTTTTGCGCATGCAGGCGGTTCTCGGCCTCGTCGAACACGACGGATTGCGGCCCGTCGATCACCTCGTCGGTGACCTCCTCGCCGCGATGGGCCGGCAGGCAGTGCATGAACAGCGCATCGGGCTGCGCGCGCGCCATGAGGTGGGCATTGACCTGGTAGGGCTTGAGCAGATTGTGTCGCCGGGTGCCGTCGCGGTCGCCCATCGACACCCAGGTGTCGGTGACGACGCAATGAGCGCCCTTCACCGCCTGCTCGGGATCTTGCCCGATGCGGATGTCGGCATCCGATGACTTGACCCAGTCGGCGAGCCACTTCTTCGGCGCAAGCTCCGGCGGCGTCGCGACGTTGAGCGCGAAATCGAACTGCTGCGCCGCGTGCATCCACGAGGCGAGCACGTTGTTCGCGTCGCCGGTCCAGGCCACGCTCTTGCCCTTGATGGCGCCGCGGTGCTCCTCGAAGGTCATCACGTCGGCCATCACCTGGCAGGGGTGCGAGCGGCGGGTCAGCCCGTTGATCACCGGGACAGTGGCGTGGCGGGCGAGCTCGAGCAGGGTCGCGTGGTCGAGCGTGCGGATCATGATGGCGTCGACATAGCGCGAGAGCACCTGCGCCGTATCGGCGATCGTCTCGCCGCGGCCGAGCTGCATCTCCTGGCCGGTCAGCAGGATGACGTCGCCGCCGAGCTGGCGCATCGCGACGTCGAACGAAACGCGCGTGCGCGTCGACGGCTTGTCGAAGATCATCGCCAGCGTGCGACCCTCGAGGGGCTTGTCGGCGCGCACGCGGCCGCGCTTCTTCATCGCGCGGCTCGCCGCGATGATCGAGCGCAGCTCGTGCGGCGGAATGTCGATCAGGTCGAGGAAATGGCGGATCGCCGGATCGCTCATTTGGCCGTTTCCTTGACGGCCTTCTCGGCTTTTGCCCGTTCGATCGCGCTGGCGGCGCGGTCGAGCCGGGCGACGCCTTCGGCGATATCGGCTTCCTCGACGATGAGCGGCGGCAGCAGCCGCACCACGTTGTCGCCGGCCGCGACCGCGAGCAGCTTCTCGGCACGCAGCGCGTCGACCAGCTCGCCGTTCGGCACCGCCGCGCGCAGACCGATCAGGTAGCCTTCGCCGCGCACCTCGGCGATCACCTCGGGGTGCCGGTCCTTCATTTCGGCGAGCCGCTGCTTGAGCAGGAGCGCGTTGCGCCGCAGCCGCTCGAAGAAGCCGGGCGCCAGCATCACGTCGAGCACGGCGTTGCCGGCCGCCATGGCGAGCGGATTGCCGCCGAAGGTCGAGCCGTGCGTGCCGGCCGTCATGCCTTTGCCGGCGGCCGCGGTGGCGAGGAACGCGCCCATCGGGAAGCCGCCGCCCAGCGCCTTGGCGAGCGCCATGATGTCGGGGACGACGCCGGTGTGTTGATAGGCGAAGAGGTCGCCGGTGCGGCCCATGCCGGTCTGCACCTCGTCGAAGACGAGCATAAGCCCGTTCGTGTCGCAAAGCTCGCGCAGCTCGCGCAGGAACTGGTGCGTGGCGACGCGCACGCCGCCTTCGCCCTGGATCGGCTCGATCAGGATCGCGGCGGTGGTCGGGCCGATCGCCGCCTTGACGGCGTCGAGGTCGCCGAACGGCACCTGGTCGAAGCCTTCCACCACCGGGCCGAAGCCTTCGAGATACTTCTTCTGCCCGCCGGCCGCGAGCGTCGCCAGGGTGCGGCCATGGAAGGCGCCTTCGAAGGTGATGATGCGCACGCGCTCCGGTGCGCCGTTGACGGCCTGGTACTTGCGCGCACACTTGATCGCGCCCTCCATCGCCTCGGCGCCGGAATTGCAGAAAAACACGTAGTCGGCGAAGCTCGCGGCGCACAGCCGCTCGGCGAGCCGCTCGCCCTCGGGGATGCGGAAGAGGTTGGAGACGTGAATGAGCTTGCCGACCTGCTCGGCGAGCGCGGCCGCGACGCGCGGATGCGCGTGACCGAGCGCGTTCACGGCGACGCCCGAGGTGAAATCGAGATAGCGCTCGCCGGTGGTCGCGGTGAGCCAGGCGCCCTCGCCCCGCTCGAAGGCGAGGTCGACGCGCGCGAAAGTCGGCAACAGATGCGACGTCACGATATGGCCCGCCTTGGGTGCTGCGCACATGTTTCGCCGAAGGCGTGTCCCCGACTTGGATTGCGGGGTCGTCGCCGCCGACGAGAGCATGCGCCGGTTGGAGTCGTGGCGAAATGAAATGTGCCGCCTTCCGAGGCGGCACACTTGCATTTTATTTCGCCCCTGGGGGCTGTCAACACCGCGATCTTGATCGCCGCCATGAGCGATCGTGATCGTTCGGATCGTCAGAATTGACGCAGCGCAAATACCACCTACGGAACATGTGGAAGCTGGCAATGTGGAGTCTTGCGCGCGAGTCACGCCATATAGTAGGTTTCTAACCACCAACTACACTATCTCGTGCGGCGGACCGTTTCCCAAGTCTTGTGTCTCCAGTTCCTGCGTATCCGACGGCAACATTGCGTTGCCGGAGGCCAGAGAGGGATTCTGTCGAGGCTGTCCGCTCGTCGGCACGAACAAAAAGGGGCAATGACAAGATGATGTGGACTGACGAGCGGGTCGAGCTTCTCAAGAAATTATGGACCGAGGGACTGTCGGCGAGCCAGATCGCGGCGGAGCTCGGCGGCATCACCCGCAACGCCGTCATCGGCAAGGTGCATCGGCTCGGGCTTTCGGGCCGCGCCAAGAGCCCCTCCTCGACCGCGCCGCGGCCGCGCAAGCCGCGCGCGCCTGGCCATATGCTGCGGCTGTCGCGGCCGTCGATGCGCGGCAATACGGCGCTCGCGCCGATGTACGAGACCGACATCGAGTCGGAGCCCGAGCTGATCGAGAACATCATTCCGATCGGCCAGCGCTGCTCGCTGCTCGAATTGAACGACAGCAAATGCCGCTGGCCGATCGGCGATCCCGGCTCGGTCGAATTCTTCTTCTGCGGCGGGATGCCGATCGATGGCTTGCCCTATTGCAGCTACCACTCGCGCGTCGCCTACCAGCCGGCGGCGGACCGCCGCCGCGATCGCCGCGCCGGGCGCTGAGAGGGGCGGCCGAGAGACGCCATCACGCGCGCGTGCGGCTTTAATTTTCCGGCGGGCAAGCCAGTTGCCGTAACGGCACTGTTCCTGAATGCTGGAACAGCGGCCGGACAGGCCGGGAACGCCGGGGGATCGTGGAGGGTCGCTAGACTACGCGGTCTTGCCGAAGCGGTCGTTCAACGCATAGCCGGCGCCGCGCACGGTGCGGATCGGGTCCGGCATGCGGCCGCGGTTGAGCGCCTTGCGCAGGCGGCCGACATGGACGTCGACGGTGCGCTCGTCGATA
>DATBZM010000049.1:0-9431 GCA_036513175.1 Xanthobacteraceae bacterium
GCGGCGGCAACGGCTTGGCGAACGAGATCACGCCCCACATCATCAGCAGTCCGAGCCCGAAGACCGCGAGGTGCGCGCAAGTCGATATGGTGAGTCCGGCCTTCATTGCGCGTGCATCATGATTCCCGTTCCGGCAGGGTCACCAATTCCAGCTGACGGAAGCCGGCGGCCTGCAGCATCCCGAGCACGCGCGCCACCATGTAGTACTGGGCTTCCCGCGCGCCCTTGACGTAGATGCGCTCCTCCGTGCCGCCGCGCGCCGCGGTGACGGCCTTGAGCTTCGCCACCATCTCGGCGATCGGCAGCTCGCTCGTTTCCGCGCCGAGGAAGATCTGCCCCTTGTCGTTGATCGACAGCACCAGCGGCTCGTGCTGGCTCTGGGCCAAGCTCTTCGCCCGCGTCTCCGGCAGCTCAATCGGGATGCCGACGGTGAGCAGCGGCGCCGACACCATAAAGACGATCAGGAGCACCAGCATGACGTCGACCATCGGTGTCACGTTGATCTCGCTCATGACCGCATGGCGGCGGTGAACGCGCTTGCCGACCGCGTTACCCGCGGTTCCGCTCATCCCCATGCTCTTTGGTCCCCTTAGCTCATCCCCGCTCGTCGATCTGCCGCGACAGGATGGCGGCAAACTCGTCGGCGAAGCCCTCCATCCGCTGGGCCTGCTTGTTCACGTCGGCGGAGAATTTATTATAGAAAATGGTCGCCGGTATGGCCGCCATGAGACCGATTGCCGTGGCGAACAGCGCCTGGGCGATGCCCGGCGCCACCACGGTGAGCGAGGTGTTCTGCGAGGCGGCAATCGCCTGGAAGCTCGTCATGATGCCCCAGACGGTGCCGAACAGGCCGACGAAAGGGCCGGCCGAGCCGACCGTCGCCAGAACCAGCAACCGGCGCTCCAGCCGGTCGATTTCCCGCGCGATGGTCACGTCCATGACCTTTTCGATGCGCATCTGCAGGCCAGCGAGCGAACGCGTCTGGCCCTCGAAACTGCGCTTCCATTCCCGCATCGCTGCGACGAACAGCGCCGCGAGCGACGTATTCGGCCGCGCCGAAAGCGTCCGGTAGAGCTCCTCGAGCGACTGCCCCGACCAGAACGCCTGCTCGAACCGGTCCATCGACTTGCGCGTCCGGCTGAACAGAATGAGCTTGTCGATCACGATCGCCCACACCCAGACCGATGCCAGCAGGAGGCCAATCAACACCGAGTAAGTGACAATCCAATGGAACTGCAGAAACACGTTGAAAACGGGATCCATAGGCACGTCCTTGCGGCTCTCCTGCAGATGCACTCGGACCAGGGCGGCGCAATTGCTGGACCTGCAGGAGGGCCCCCGACGGCATCGCAAACTGTTCCGCCGGCACCCGAAAATCGCGCGCGGAACCGAGCCGGCCATCCCCACGGGCCACGAATTCCGCCCGAACTTGTCCAAACTAGGGCGCAACACCGGTATTGGCTCGCCCAACAGGCATGATGTGTGGTTAACGCTTGGTTACCGTCGCGGCCCGCGGAAAGGGCCTTTGTCGACAAGGGTTTGCAAAGCGACCTGCGCTAGCCAGATCCGTCTGCGCTGTGTCGCCCAGTGCGACCTCGCCCAGGCCGCGCTTCTCGACCGCCTCGGCATCGTCCTGCCCAACCGCATGCGCATCGTCGAACACGAGGCGCCCCGGCTCGCCGCTACTGCCTGAACACCCAACTTCAACAAAATGTAGTACCAACTTTTTGGCTAAGGCATTGATTTGCCTATGGTCGATGGTCGAATCTGCGCAAGTCGGCTTAGCGCTCGCCGCCCATGGCGATCCGCAGCGCCTTCGGGATGCGCTGGGCCCTGCCGCCGGAGATGAAGGCCACCCGCACCTGCGCGTCCACCAGGATCTCCTCGCCGCGCGCAACGGTCTGCCGCAGCGTGATCGAGGCGCCCTTCACCTCGGCGGGCGTCGTCGTGATCGTGAGGACATCGTCCATCCGCGCGGGTGCGAGGAAATCGAGCGTCATCGAGCGCACCACGAAGGCAAAACCCGGCGCCTCCTGCGCGGCCTCCGCGAACAGGGCGCGCTGATCGGCGCCGAGCAGGCGCAAAAAATTCGTCCGCCCGCGCTCCATGAAGCGCAGGTAGCTGGCGTGGTAGACGATGCCGGAAAAATCCGTGTCCTCGTAATAGACGCGCACCGGCATCACGTGGAAACCGTCGCGGATCTCGCCGTCGAGCGCGGGGCTACTCTCGCGTGCGCTGTCGGCCGTGCGCTCGTTCATGGGAATGGCGCCATGTCACAACCAACAGTATATTCCCGCGCCCATCGTCCGCGCCACCCCGGGGAGCTCGTCATGCCCATCGCCCTCACGGTCACACCCTGCACGCTGCCGGTCGCCGGCAATGTCTGCTTCAACATCAACGCCACCTACTATGTCACGGCACAGCCGATCTACGTGTGGCCGGGCACGAGCCCCTACCAGATCATCGGCCAGGCCGGCATCGTCAACGTGTTGAGCGTTCGCGACCCCGAGGAGTACATCCTGCCGCTCACGCCCGTCGATCTCACCGAGGTGTCGCAGCTCATCACCAACAGCGTGGCGACGACCACCGTGCCGTTCCCGCACATCAGCATGACGCAGGCGCAGTTCAACCAGCAGGCCTTCAAGGCCGCGACCGTGATCGAGCAATGGGCGAAGCCGATCCTGATCCACTGCTCGACCGGCGACCGCGCATCGGCGGCCTTCGCGGCGTTCCTCATCACCTACGGCGGGCTTACCAACGCGGAGGCCGTGCAGTTCGCGACCACGAAGCTCGCGCTGCAGAACCCCCAGTTCATCGCCTGGCTGCAGGCCTATCGGCCGCCGAAGTAGTTTGCGCCATCTCAGCGCCACGGCACGTCCTTGCGCATCGACTCTTCCCAGTGGCGGCCGTCGAAATATTTCAGCTCGAGCGCCGCGAGATCGATGTCGTCGATGCAGCGCGCGTTGACGTCGATCTTGTCCGGATCGGAGCGCGGCACGTAGAACGGATGAATGCCGCACACCTTGCAGAAGGTGTGCTTGGCGACGCCGGTATTGAAGGTGTAGGTGGCGAGATCATCGCGGCTGCTGATGAACTCGAAGCGCTCGGGCGGCACGATCAGATGCAGAATGCCCTTCTTGGTGCAGATCGAGCAGTTGCACACGGTGACGCTGTCGAGATCGGCGGTGACGCGGAAGCGCACGCGGCCGCAGTGACATCCGCCCTGCATCGTCTTCATTGCATCACTCTTCCTCGTTCTCGCCGAAGAGACCGAACTGCGCCGGGTCGCGCGCGGGCTCGGCCAGCCCGAGATGGCGGAACGCGTGGCCCGTGAGCAGCCGCCCGCGCGGCGTGCGCTGGACCAGCCCCTGTTGGATCAGGAACGGTTCGATGATCTCCTCGATCGCGTCGCGCGGCTCCGACAGCGCCGCCGCCATGGTCTCGACCCCGACCGGGCCGCCGCCGTAGTTCACCGCGATGGTCGTGAGATAGCGACGATCCATGGCGTCGAGGCCGGCTTTGTCGACTTCGAGCGCGACGAGCGCGCGGTCGGCGAGCTTGCGGTCGATTGCCGCGGCTTTCTCGACGTCGGCGAAGTCGCGCAGGCGGCGAAGCAGCCGCCCGGCGATGCGGGGCGTGCCGCGCGCGCGCCGCGCGATCTCGTTTGCGCCTTCCTGTGTCATGCCGATGCCGAGCACGCGCGCGCCGCGATTGACGATGAGCTCGAGCTCGGCCTCGGTGTAGAAATTGAGCCGGATCGGGATGCCGAAACGGTCGCGCAGCGGATTGGTAAGCAGACCGGCGCGCGTCGTCGCCCCGACCAGCGTGAATTTCGCCAAGTCGATCTTGACCGAGCGCGCCGCCGGCCCTTCGCCGATGATCAGATCGAGCTGGAAATCCTCCATCGCGGGATAGAGGATTTCCTCGACCGCCGGATTGAGCCGGTGGATCTCGTCGATGAACAGGACATCGCGCTCTTCCAGATTGGTCAGCAGCGCCGCGAGATCGCCCGCCTTGACGATCACCGGGCCGGAGGTAGCGCGAAAGCTCACGCCCAGCTCGCGCGCGACGATCTGCGCCAGCGTGGTCTTGCCGAGCCCCGGGGGACCTACGAACAGCACATGGTCGAGCGCTTCCTTGCGCGCCCGCGCGGCCTCGATGAACACCGAGAGATTGGCGCGCGCCTGCTCCTGGCCGATGAACTCGGCAAGCTTCTGCGGGCGCAGCGAGACTTCCGCCGCGTCCTCGTCGCGGCGCTCAGGCGACACCAGCTTGCGTGGCGTGCTCGTCATGCGGTCACCATCGCCCCGATCCGCGCACATATTTGTTCGGCAGCAGTTCCGCGATCGTCGCGACCGATGGCGCCTTGCCGTTCGGCACGATCACCCGCGCCTTCGGATCATAATCATGGATGATCTCGCGGCACGAGCCGCAGGGCGAGACCACCGCGATCGTCTGGTCGGGCTCGTCGGGCTTGGGATGGCGCACCGCGACGATCGTCTCGATGCCCTGGTCGCCCGCCTCCGTGATGGCGCGGCCGATCGCCACCGCCTCGGCGCAAACCGCCATGCGGCCCAGGTAGGCGTCGATGTTCACGCCCGTGATGATGCGGCCATCGCGGGTGCGCAGCGCGGCACCGACCTCCTGCCATTCGTTGCGATAGCGCTGCTCGATCGCGGCGCGCGCGGCCGCGATCAGCGCCTTGTCCTTGGGCGTCAGCTTGCCGCGGCTCATCGGGCAAGCTCCTTGAGCGCCGCGCGGATCAGCCGCGCCGCATCGGCGCCCTCGCCGGCCGCCTGCGTCGCGGCGGCGACCGCAGCGGCGGCCTGCGGCTGGCCGTAGCCGAGATTGACGAGCGCCGAGACCGCGTCCGCGACCGGGCGCGGCGCCGTTCGCTCCTCGATCGCGCCGGAAAGCCGCACCACCGCCGGATCGACCGCGCTGTAGGCGGGCGCCTTGTCCTTGAGCTCCGTCACCACGCGCTCCGCCACCTTGGGCCCGACACCCGGCGCGCGTGTGATCATGGCCTTGTCGCGCAGCGCGATGGCGCTCGCGAGATCGGCCGGCTTGTGGGTCGAGAGGATCGACAGCGCGACCTTGGTGCCCACGCCCTGCACGGTCTGCAGCAGGCGAAACCACTCACGCTCGACATCGGAGAGAAACCCGAACAGCCTAATCTGGTCCTCGCGCACGTGCGTCTCGATCGCGAGCGCCACCGGCTGCCCCTGCCCCGGCAGCGCCTGCAGAGTCCGGGCCGAGCAATGCACCAGATAGCCGACGCCATGCACGTCGACGACGATGAAATCCTCGCCGTAGCTGTCGATAATGCTCGTGAGCTTGCCGATCATGGGGCTTTCTTTCCCCTCCCCCGCTTGCGGGGGAGGGACGCGCGCGAAGCGCGCCGGGAGGGGGCAAGTCCACGGGCGCAGGAGCAAGCGGCAGCCCCCTCCCCGCCCTCCCCCGCAAGCGGGGGAGGCGGAAGAAAGTGCTCTTGGAGCCCGCCGCTCATCCCGCCGCGATCCTGTGCATCAAGCTCTGCCGGTGGTGCGCATGGCAGATCGCGATCGCCAGCGCGTCGGCGGCGTCGTGCGTCTTGGGCAAGGCCTTGGGCAGCAGCACGCCGATCATCACCCGGATTTGCGCCTTCTCGCCGTGCCCCGCCCCGATGATGGTCTTCTTCACCAGATTGGGCGCGTATTCGGCGACCGCAACCCCGGCGCTCGCCGGCGCGAGCAGCGCCACACCGCGCGCCTGGCCGAGCTTGAGCGTCGCGACCGCGTCCTTGTTGACGAAGGTCGCCTCGACCGCGGCTTCGTCGGGGCGGAATTCATCGACCACGCGCATCAAGCCGGTATGCAGTGCAACCAGCCGGACGGCCAGCGCGGCCTTGTCATCTGACGCGACCGACCCACAGGCGACGTAGATCAAGCGATTCCCCTCAACGTCGATCACGCCCCAGCCGGTGCGGCGGAGCCCCGGATCGATGCCGAGAATGCGAATCGGGGACGTCATCTCGCATCTTGATAGCCCCCCGGCCTCGTCAGGCCTAGGGAGGAGATGGGCGTGATGGCGGGTCTACGACCTCAGTCGCTAGTTCTGTTCCGGATCATCGCGTAAACCGCCGGCAACGGAGGACGGCTGGCAATCGTCATCGGCGGGAATTGCATGTGCGAACCTGCGCGCATCATCGACGATACTCGTCATAGGGCGCCCTTCGATGGCCGATACTGTCCTCAGCGCATCCGCAACCCGACGCTGCTCATCCTCCCAGCCCGGCTGAACGGGAAGGATGAATAGGATGGGCTTATCAGCGCCAGGCACGTCTTTTGAAATAATCGAAATGCCTTCAACGCGGGACGGCCGCGCGGTCCATCCCCTTCCGAGCAGATAGTGCAGGAGATCGGCCGCCGGTAGCCTCTTGGCAGCCTCTAGGCTCGGTCCAGCATCGATCATTGCGCGAACCTCATCTGGGATGCGTCCAGCATAGACCTCATCGCGTCGGGAGTCAGGCGGTTTCCGGGTGCAATTTCGATTCTGACAGATGCCGCATTCTGGGACCTGCTCCCGGATTGCGTCCAATAGAAAGCGGACGCATTGAGCACTAACCTGTCGTCTTCCGCGACTGCCCAAGTCGCCTGCGCGGGATCAAAGCATACCAAGAACAGATAGTATGGAATGGCGACGACGGGGACGCGAGACGATCAAGTTGTAGTTCCGGACACGGAGATCAAGCTTGATGCCGTCTGGACTGCGACGAGCAACTGTGGTGCCCTTCAACTGAAACTCGATCGGAACCCTGTCTCAGAGTATCCGTCCGCGCCCGCCGCCGCTACATCCTTGATGACTCCGTCGACTCCATAATCCCGTCTGTTGACGGCGATCGTGGCGCCTGCCACGGCGGCAATTGTCTGCACATACGCAGTCGCAAGCTCATCGAGCAGATGCTCCCGCGGCAGCGGCATCCCCCTCCCCCAAGACGCGCCTACGCGCTCATCTTCGCCACCAGCGCGTCCGAGACCTCGAAATTGGCGTAGACGTTCTGCACGTCGTCGTGCTCGTTGAGCGTCTCGATCAGCCTGAGCAGCTTCTCGCCCTTGTCGTCGTCGACCGCGACGGTGTTCTGCGGCTTCCAAGTCAGCGTCGCCTTGCGCGGCTCGCCGAACTTCGCTTCGAGCGCCTTGGCGACATCGTGGAAGCCTTCCTGGCCGGCGTAGACCTCGTGGCCGTTCTCGCTCGACGCCACGTCGTCGGCGCCCGCCTCGATCGCCGCCTCGAGCATCTGGTCGGCGGAGGCGACCTTGGCGTCGTATTCGATCACGCCGACATGGTCGAACATGAACGAGACCGCGCCGGTCTCGGCCAGGTTGCCGCCGTGCTTGGTGAAGGTCGAACGCACATCCGAGGCGGTGCGGTTGCGGTTGTCGGTCATCACCTCGACGATCAGCGCGACGCCGCCCGGGCCGTAGCCCTCGTAGCGGATCTCGTCATAGCTCTCGGCATCGTTGCCCTGCGCCTTCTTGATCGCGCGCTCGATCGAGTCCTTCGACATGTTCTCGGCGCGGGCCGCGATGATCGCCGCGCGCAGGCGCGCGTTCATTGCCGGGTCGGGCATGCCGAGCTTGGCGGCGACCGTGATTTCGCGCGCGAGCTTGCCGAAAAGCTTCGACTTGACCGCGTCCTGGCGGCCCTTGCGATGCATGATGTTCTTGAATTGCGAATGTCCAGCCATGACCCACAACCGTTCGACACGATCTGCCGCGCGCCGGCGCGCGGTGACTTATAAGTCCCTCATCCCGTGATGGCGGGCTTATAAGATGCCCAACCGGCAAAATCCAGACAAGGACATTTCGTTTGGCGCATGTCCTTGTCGGCGAACCGGCGGCCACCCTCGGATCAAGTCCGAGGGCAGGCTCCGCCGGAACATGCGCTAATCCCAGAACGTCGGCCGCGCCTGCTCGAGCACGCCGCCAATGCGTACCGCACCAACCCGTATGGCGAGCCCGCTCGCGTCGTCGGTCTCGACCGCGAGGCCGCACAGCGTCGCCGGCCCCATCGCGGCCTCGAACTTGGACGTCGCGATCTTGCGCAGGAAGCGTCCGATCGGCTCCTCCTTGGTCATGCCGATCACCGAGTCGTAGTCGCCCGTCATGCCGACGTCGGAGATAAAGGCGGTGCCGCCCGGCAGGATGCGCTGGTCGGCGGTCGGGGCATGCGTGTGGGTGCCGACCACGAGGCTGACGCGGCCGTCGAGGAAATGTCCCATCGCCTGCTTCTCGCTCGTCGTCTCGGCATGCATGTCGATCACGATCGCGTCGACGCCGCGCTTGAGCGGACAGGCGGCGAGCTCGCGGTCGAGCGCCGCGAAGGGATCATCGAGGGGGTCCATGAATACGCGGCCCATGGCGTTGACGACGAGCGCATCGCCGCCGTTCTTGCCCTTGACCAGGGCGGCGCCGCGGCCGGGCGTGCCGGCCGGATAGTTGAGCGGGCGGATCAGCCGCGGCGCCCGCTCGATGAAGACCAGCGCCTCCTTCTGGTCCCAGGCATGGTTGCCGAGCGTGATCGCGTCGGCCCCGGCGTCGAGGAGATCCTGGTAGATCGACTCGGTGATGCCGAAGCCGCCCGCCGCGTTCTCGCCGTTGACGACGACGAGATCGAGCTTCCAGTCGCGCACGAGCCTTGGCAGCCGCTCCGTGACGGCCGTCCGACCGCTGCGGCCCACCACGTCGCCGATGAAAACAATCCGCACGTTCAGCTCTTCCGCAAATCGATGATCTCATGCTCCGTTAGCACGAGATCGAGGGCGGCGTCGCGGGGCGTAGTCGGAACTTCGGGTATCTCCTGCGCCGCATACGCGATGCCGATCGCGGTGACCGCCTTCATGCCGCGCAGTCGCGCGATCGTCATGTCGTAGTAGCCGGCTCCGTAGCCGATGCGCTGCCCGGCGCGGTCGAAGGCGAGCAGCGGCACGATCAGGATGTCGGGAAACACTTCCGGCGCGCCCGGCGGCGGCTCGCGGATGCCCCAGACGCCGGATGCGAGCGGCTCGCCGAACGTCCAGGCGCGCATGGCAAGCGGCTTGCCCTTGCCCGTGACCACCGGGAGCGCGAGCCGGGCGCCCGCCGCCGCAAATGCGCGCATCAGCGGCACCGGATTGATCTCGCTCTTGAGCGGCGAGAAGCCCGACACGACAGCGTGCGGCGCGACCGTAACCGGCAGCGGCCGCACCGCGATCGCCACCGCGGCCGCGGCACGATCGGCCGCCGGCAGCGCGTCGCGGCGCGCCACCGCGGCGCGGCGAATGTCGGCTTTGCGGGATTCGATCGACTCGGATTGATCCATTTGGACAGAGTGCGGAGCCGCTCAGCCGTTGGAGTAGCGATCCCGGGTTCCCTACGAAAGTAGGTGGGCGCCATGTGACCGAGCCCACG
>DATBZM010000050.1:0-22951 GCA_036513175.1 Xanthobacteraceae bacterium
CTCGACAACGGCCGCGTGCGCGTCGCCGGCACCGACCGCGCGGTCGCCCTCGGCGACATCGCGATGCGGCTCGCGGGATTCTCCGGCGCACCGCCGCCGAAGGACGTCGAGCCGGGTCTTTCGGCCGAAGGCTATTTCACGGGCGGCGGGCTTGCGTTCGCCAACGGCACCAACGTGTGCGAGGTCGAGGTCGATGCGGCGACCGGCGAGGTCAAGATTCTACGTTACGTCGTCGCGCACGACTGCGGCCGGCTGATCAATCCGCTGCTGGTCGACGGCCAGATCCGCGGCGGCGTGGTGCACGGCGTCGGCAATGCGCTGCACGAGCATATGTTGTTCGACAACGATGCACAGCCGATGACGACCAACTACGGCGACTACCTGCTGCCGGTCGCGACGGACTTCCCGCCGATCGAGGTGATCCACCTGGAGACGCCCTCGCCGCTCAACCCGATCGGCGTCAAGGGCGCCGGCGAAGGCGGCACGATCCCGGCGACGGCGTGCGTGATTTCCGCAATCGAGGACGCATTGTCGCCGTTTGGCGTGTCGATCAACGAGCATCCGGTATCGCCGCAAAGGCTGCTGGAGCTGATCAAGAACGCCAAATCTGCGTAGCCCCTCCCCGCCTCACGGTGAGGAGCGTCGCGCAGCGACGCGTCTCGAACCATGGGGTCGGCCGATGTGGCGCCATACGGGCCGCCCTCGTCCTTCGAGACGCCTGTCGTCGCTGCGCGACGACAGGCTCCTCAGGATGAGGGCGGGGCACGCAATGCGTCAGTGGTGAGCGCTACTCGATCCCGACCAGCTTCTTCGCTTCGGGGCTAAGCTCGAGAATGTGCATCCCCGTGTTGGCGCGGTCGACGATGTAGATGTAGCCGCGGTCGTCGGTCTCGACGTTGTTGGTCTGGATCGCGACCTTGCAACGATCCGCCCCGTTCACCTTGACGCAGCGCTTGTCGGTCGCCGCAGTGATCGCCGGGATGAAGTAGCCGATCTCCTTCGGGTGGTAGGGATCGCGCACGTCGACGGCGCGCACGCCGGCGTTGAAGTAGGCGAGGAAGGCGACCTTCTTGTAAAAGATCGGCGCCATGCTCTCGTTCGACGAGTGCGTGCCGAAGCGGCCGCCGCGGTCGCAGAAATGACCGCTCGCCTCCGGCACCTGGAAGTTAGAGATCACCATCGGGTGCGCCTCGATGGTCACGTCGACGAACCACGCCATCTGCCGTGGCTCCTCGCATTCGTTGCGGATCTGCTCGTCGACGATCATGACGATGTCACGGGTCGAGCCCTCCGTGTCCTTGGCGAACTCGGCGATCGGCATCTTGAGCATCGGGAAGACCGTGTGCGCGCCGTTCCATGGCGACATGTAAAGCTCGCCGATCACCGGATAGCGCAGGTTTTCAGGGGTCGGCTCCTTCGGCCCGTGCAGGAGCTTGTCGCGATCGACGATCTGCAGCAGGCCGCCCTTGTTGGTGCCGTAGCCGAAATAGACGCGGTTGCCCTGCGGGCCGGTCGAGATCGGCCCGTGCAGCTGCTCGGGGATCGGGCCGGTCGCGCCCGGCTCCTGGCCGACGCGGCCGAAGTCGCGGATTTTCACCGGATGCGCCGGGTCGCCGAGGTCGTAGATCATGGTCATGCGCTTGACCCGCCAGCCCGGCGCGCCGGAGACGAGGTAGGCGATGCCGGTGTCGCACTCCCACCAGCTCTTGTGCGTGTCGGCGAGGCCGTCGATGCGCGCAAGCAGCGCCGGATTGGCCGGGTCGGTGACGTCGTAAATCTCGTGCGCCTGCCCGCCGAAGACGCGCAGCAGATAGAACTTGTTGGGATCGCCGTGCGGCAGCGTCTTGCCGTCGCACACGCGCACCATCTGCGCGCCGCCCTCCTCGTAGGTCCCCGGCAGGCCCGGGATGTGCTTGAGATATTTTGGATGCGCCGGATCGGTCACGTCGACGATCGAGGTGCCGTTGTATTCGTCCTGGCCGGTCAGCGGGTTGCGCGGCTTCGGAATCTCCGGCGTGCCGCCGTGATGGCCGATATAGGCGATGTAGCGGTCGCCCTGCTTGTGGATCACCGGCTGGTAGGCGCTGCGCGCCTGCAGGTCGTTGTAGCCGACGAGGCGCATGTTGCTCGCCTCGGGCGGATCGCCGATCTTCTGCTGCTGCGCGAGCGCCGGCGCGGCGGCGAGCACAATGATCGAGGCGAGTAACGACAAGCGAAGCATTCCGTTTCCTCCCATTTCATTTCTCGTGTTGTAGCCCGGATGGAGCGTAGCGAAATCCGGGGCCGCCGTCCCGCATTCCGCTGCGCTCCATGCGGGCTACACCGCTAACCGCAAAATCTCCCGCGCGTCGTCCACCGATACCGGTCGCGGCTCCGTGATGCCGAGCGCGGCGACTTGTCCAGCCGCGTCGTCGATCTTCCTCGCGTCGAACCCGACATCGCGCAGGCGCTGCGGGATCGGGAAACCTTTCACCATGCCGAAGAGCGCCTCGGCCGGATCGGCCGCGCCGAGCGCATCGGCAAGCCTTGCGCGCGCATCGGGCGCCGCCGCGAGATTGAACCGCGCCACATGCGGCAGGATGATCGCGTGCGTCTCGGCATGTGGCAGGCCATAGCCGCCGAGCACGTGGGCGAGCTTGTGGTGCAGCCCGGTGCCGCCGGTGAGCACGGACCCGGCGAGCCACGCCGCCACCAGGCACTCGCCGCGCGCCTCGGCATCGCTGCCATCGGCGACGGCGCGCGGCAGATGCGCGCCGAACCGGCGCATGGCCTCCGTGGCGTAAGCCATCGTCACGGGCGTGCGGTCGGGCGCCCACAGGCCCTCGACGCAATGCGCGATCGCATTCATCGCACTCGCCGCCGTCACGGCGGCCGGCAACGCGTAGGTCAGCTCGGGATCGTAGACGATGGTGCGCGGCAGCACCTTGGCGTCGCGGCCGGTGGTCTTGCGCTCGCCCTCGCTGGTGCCCCAGATCGGCGTTGCCTCGGAGCCCGAATAGGTGGTCGGCAGCGCGATGATCGGCAACCCGGTGTCGCGCGCGATGATTTTTGCCAGCCCGATCGCCGAACCGCCGCCCGCCGCCACGAGGCCATCGGCGTGCGCGCTCTTCACGGCCGCAAGCCCTGCTTCCGCCACCGCGCGCGGCACGTGAATCACGGCCTCCGCATGCACGCCGGCGGAACGGGTGCCAAGCAATTCCGCGACACGCGCGCCGAGCTTTGCGCCGCTGCCCGGCGTCGCGATCACCAGGGCGCGGGCGATACCGAGCCGCGCCGCCTCGTCGCCGATGCGCGCGATGCTGCCGGCGCCGAAGACGACGCGTTGGGAGGGAGCGTCATGGATGAAGGCGAGAGACATTCACTCGTGTCCCGGGCGCAGCGCAGCACGTAACGCAAAGCGCGAAGTGGTGCGATGCAGAACCGGGACCCATTGAGCTTGCGAGAAAGGTGGGCCCCGGATCGGCGTCGCACCGCTTCGCGCTGCGCCTTGTCCGGGGCACGAAGCTTAGTGTTCTTCGCGCCAGATCCCCAGCGCTTCTTGCGCGGGCCGGTCGGAGATCGAAAAGAGCACCGACTCCTTGCTCGCGCTGTGCGCATAGCGCTGCCACGACGGCACCACGAACACGTCGTTCGGGCCCCATTCGAGCGTCTTGTCGCCGACCTTGGTCGCGCCCTTGCCCTCGACGCAGACGAACACGGTGCCGTCGGTCGCGCGGTAGGGCTCGCCCTTGAAGTCCTGCGGCAGCAGCGCAAGGTTCGCGCCCATGGTCGGCAGCACCGGCCCGCCGGTGACGGGATTGACGTAGCGCACGCGCGCGCCGTGCCGCTTGTCGATGTCGCCCGCCTTCTTCATGCGCTCGATGATCGGCCGCGTGCGCGCATAGGTGTAGTTGATGATCGGGCTCGCACCGCGGCGATCCGGCACGCTGTCGGGCAGCACGCCCGAGCCGTAGAAGGCGAGCGAGTCGCCATCCTCGCGCGCGGTCGCCTGCGTCGCATCGTCGAAATGCTCGGCGAACGAGGTCTCGAAGAAGTTGACCATCGGGAAGTCGAGCACGTCGAGCCACATCATCGGCTCCTTGGAGTCGTTGCCGTGGTCGTGCGGCGCCCAGTTCGAGGTAATGACGAAATCGCCCGGCGCCATGATCGTCCTCTCGCCCTCGACCGCCGTATAGGCGCCCTCGCCGTCGAGCACGAAGCGGATCGCGGATGAGACGTGGCGGTGCGCCGGCGCGACCTCGCCCGGCAGGATCATCTGGATGCCGGCGAACATCGAGTTGGTGATTTTCGACTGGCCGCGCATGGCCGGGTTCTCGAGGATAAGCACGCGGCGCTCGGCCTCCTCGGCGCTGATCAGCGGCCCCGACTCGAGCACCAGCGCCTTGGCGTCCTGGAAGCGCCAGATCGCCGGCGCGCAATGGGTGACCGGCTCCTTGGTGACGACCGACTTCATCACCTTCCACAGCGGCGCCATGTCGTACTTGGCGATGCGCTCGTAATAGGCCTCGCGCATCGCCTCGATATTGTGCTTGGCGTCGGGCTTGCCGGTTGTCTTGTGCGCCGTTGCGACCGCCATGTGATCCTCCATTGGGCCCCGAATCCGGGAATGGTTTCGTTGGCGACTATATAGCGGACTCGGGCGCCCGGAAACAGGGCGTGACAGCCCCCGCGCGGCGGCCATGCGCGGGCCGGATAGCCAGGTGATCAGGTGTTGTTGGCGCCGCCGTCGACCGCCAGCGTCTGCCCGGTGATGAAGTCCGACTCGGGCGAGGCGAGGAAGATCAGCGTGCCTACCAGGTCCTCCGGCGTCTCGTCGCGCTTGAGCGCGCGCCGGGCGATGGCAGGCTCGCGCGCCGACTGGAGGTGGCCGGGATTGTGCTCGACCACGCTGTCGCTGATGGTGAAGCCGGGCGCGAGCGTGTTGACGCAGATGTTGTGCGCGCCGAGCTCGCGCGACAGCGCGCGGGTGAAGGACGTGACGGCCCCCTTCGAGGTGACGTAGTGCAGCATATGCGGGATGCCGCGTGCCGCCGTGCCGGAGCCGATATTGATGATCTTGCCGGAGCGTTGCGCGATCATGTGCGGCGCGACATGCTTCGCCATCAGGAACATGCCGCGCACGTTGACCGCCATCACGCGGTCCCACAGCGCGACGTCGATCTCGGCAAAGGGCTGCTCCTGCAGCGGCGCGAACAGCGCCGCATTGTTGACGAGAATGTCGATCCTGCCGAAGCGCGCGAACGTCGCGGCGACGAGCTGCTTGACGGAGTCCTCGTCGCTCACGTCGACCGTCACGCTGGTCACCGAATTGGCGCCGTGTGTCTTGGCGATCTCCGCCGCAAGCTCGTCGCCGTCGGCGACGTCCGCGATCATCACCCGCGCACCCTCGGCGGCGAGCGCCAGCGAGTAGTACCGGCCGATGCCCTTTGCCCCGCCGGTCACGATCGCAACGCGGCCGTCAAGTCTTGCCATGGAGAACCCGCCCTCGCTTAATGGCTATCCACCCCGTCATGGCCGGGCTCGTCCCGGCCATCCACGTCTTTCCTTATGCCAAGACGTGGATGCCCGCGACAAGCGCGGGCATGACGCCCGAGAAAGCGTCGAAGCCATGCCCGCCACCACTGCCCTGCTCGACCGCCTCGCCATCCGCGAGCTCATCGACAACTGGGCGATGTGGCGCGACACCGGCCGGTGGGACGATTTCCGCACCTGCTGGCACCCCGAAGGGATCATGATGGCGACCTGGTTCCAGGGCGGCGTCGAGGACTTCATCAAGGTGAGCCAGGAGGGTTTTGCACGCGGGGCTCGCACGTCGCATTTCCAGGGCGGCACCAGCATCGACCTCAATGGCAAGCGCGCCATCGCCCAGACCAAGATGCAGATCGCCCAGCGCGGGCCGGTCGAGGGCGTGGTTTGCGACGTGGTCTGCACCGGCCGCTTCTACGATTTCCTCGAGAAGCGCGAGGACCGTTGGGGCATCGTGCTGCGCCAGCCGATCTATGAGCGCGACCGCATCGCGCCGGTCGATCCGGTCGCGACCGTCCGGCTCGATCCGGCGGTGCTTGCGCGATTTCCCGAGGGCTATCGCCACCTCGCCTATCTGCAGACGAAGAACGGGCAGACCGTGAAGACCGACATGCCGGGGCTGGTCGGACCGGAGCTCGACGCGCTCTATCGGCGGGGCGCAGCGTGGCTGAAGGGAGAGAAGCTCTGAACGCCCGCGGTCGTCCGCACGATGCGCCCCGAGGCCAGATTAAGTCGACCGCGGTCTGCCCATCGGACGCCGACACCGAACCCCACTATCACAATTGCGCCCTATCGAAGCGGAACAGCAAGAAATAACCAGCCGGAACAAACAGCAACGTCAACACCGAGGCCACCGCAAGACCCGACATCATCAGCACCGCCATCGGCTGCCAAAGTGCACCACCCGTGACCGCCATGGGCGTCAGACCAAGCACCGTCGTCGCCGATGTCAACAGTATCGGACACAAGCGCTTCTGAGAGGCGATGACAATCGCGTCAGCCAAATCCGCGCGTGTCCGTTCGATATCAATTTGATCGATCAGCACAATCGCATTGTTGATGATGATGCCCGCAAGGCTGATGATGCCAAGCGTCCCGAAGAACGACAGCGGTTGTCCGCCTGCCAGTAGACCATATGGAATGCCGACCAGGATCAGAGGTATGGTCATGAAGGTCAGCAGCGTGCGACGGAACGAATTGAACTGCAGAATGATTGCGATCACGATCACGGCAAGCGCGGCCGGAATGCCTGCGGCGAGCTTCTTGTTGGTTTCGGCGCTCTTTTGAATCTCGCCGCCGATATCGACGTGGTATCCTCCCGCGAGATCGAGCGACTGCAAGCCGGGCTGAATGCTCTTCAGCAAATCGCCGGCCGTCAACGACGCACTGCGTCCCGTGATCGTGATCGTCCTCTCTTGGTTTTTTCGGCGTATTCTTGAAAAATCAAATCCGCTTCTCAACCTGGCAATCTGCGCAAGCGGAATCACCCTCCCATCCTTCACAAAGGAGGCGCTGGTGAGGCCCTCCAGGCTCTGGTGCGTTTCGGCTCCCGCCCGGAGGACGATGGGGATCGTGTTGTCACTCTCACGATAGACTGACACCGCAGTCCCGGAAAAATACATTGCCAGCGTCTGAGTGATCTCTTCCGACGTCATCCCCAGCTGTCGGGCGCGATCTTGATTGATTTCTATGACCACCTTGAGAATCTTGTTGCCCCAATCGTCGTCATTGTCGCGAATGCCGGGGACGCGTCGAAAGAGCCCGCGCACCTGCTCGCCGAACGCAAGAAGACGATTTGCATCTGGTCCGGAAATCTCGACATCGACAATGCCGGATTCCACCGACCCCATCGCCAACCGTTTGATCTTGAAGCGTGCTTCCGGGTGATTCTGGTAGAGATATCTCCATGCGCGGTCGGCGGCCGAAACGGCACCACGATAGTCCTTGGCGTTGACCAAAAAGAAAGCCGACGCCGGATCCGGCGGAACCGGCGTCAGCGTGAGGTAGAATCGGGGTCCACCGTCGCCGACATAGAGGATATGGCTGGCGATGTCAGGGTTTTCTGCCGGATTGGCAAGCCATTTCGAAACCTCCAACGCTCGCGCTTCTGTCTCCGAGATATCGGTTCCGTCCGCCATATTCATATAAATCAAGAACTGATTGCGTTCGCTGAGCGGGAACATCTGCTTTGGCAGGCGGCCAAACTGCGCAATGGACAGCGCAACAAGCACAAAGCATGCACCGATGACAACGACCGAGAAGCGGATCGCCGAACGCACCAAAGAACCGTAGAGCGCCTGCATGCGCAGACCCGACCTGCTTCCAGCTTGTGGAGCGCCCGCCCTGCCAATGAACCAGACCGTCAAGGCGGGCAGGATGTAAAGTGCGGCAATCCACGAACCGCCCAGCGTCAGGGCGACCACGGCGGCCAGAGAAAATGCGTATTCGCCCGAGGATCCCGACAGCAGGAAGAGTGGAAGAAAAGCCGCGACAGTCGTGACTGAGGAGACCAGCAGGGGAAATGCATATTGCTGTCCCGCCGCCAGCGCAGCCTCCTTCGCCGGCGCGCCCTGACCAACCCGACCCACGATGTCTTCAACGATAACCACGCCATTGTCGACCAGGAGGCCAAGCGCGATTATGATGGCCGCTATGGATACCTGCTCCAGCGCAATGCCGAGCACGCGCATCCCAATGACAGAGAACATGACGGCGAATGGAACAATCATCGCCGCAATCAATCCGGCTCGCAGCCCGAGGAAGACGATCACGAGCCCTGCGACGACGACGAAGGTCTGCGCAACGTTCGACAGTGCGGAGGTCACCGCGGCGCGCACCTGTTCGGCTTGGTACGTCGCGAAATCGATCACGTAGCCAATTGGGAGCTTCTTCTCGTAGTCACGCCCCGCCACGCGAAGGCGTTCGCCGAGCTGGGTAACGTCCTGATCCGGTTGCATCACGACGCTCAGCACGACCGCCGGCAGCCCATTGAAATAGACCGGCTTGACCCTGGGCGAGGCGTAGTCTCGTCGAACGGTCACGAGGTCGGCCAGCCGCACCAGGCTGTCAGTGGTTTCGACCCGTGTCAGGAGTGTTTCAATGGCGTGCACATCGGGGAAATCGCCGGACGTTTCCAACAATACGCGTGTTCCGCCCGCATTGATGTTTCCAGACGGCAAGATAACGTTCTGTGCCCGAAGGTCCTTGATCAGGGCATTCAGCTGAACGCCGACCGACGAGAGTTTCTTCATATCGATTTCGAGCCATACTCGTTCTTCCTGGACGCCCAGCAGCTCGATCTTGGCGACGCCAGCGATCTGGTAGAGCCTCTTGCGCAGGTCTTCCGCAACATCCTTCATCTCTCGATACGAGAACCCCTCGGCCGTGATGGCAATCGTCGCAACGGCGACGTCGCCGAAGTCGCTGTTGACCAAGGGGCCGGCGGTTCCTTCGGGTAAGCTCCCTTTCACGTCGCCCATCTTGTCGCGCAGTCGCTGCCACGTTGCGCTGACATCGCGGACATCGTCCTTGAGATCGACATAGATGATGAGCGACCCTTCGGCAGCCAGCGTGCGGATGTCCTTGACTTCCGCCAGCTCCCGGATTTTCCGCTCGATCGGAATCGCGACGAGGTTTTCCATGCGCTCAGGCGCCATTCCGGGAAACGATGCGGTTACGACCGCGGTGCGAATGACAACAACCGGATCTTCCCGCTTGGGAAAATTGGCATACAGGGCGATACCTGTCGCGAGCAGGCCGACCATGACCGTGAGGGTGAATCGCGAGCGTTCGAGCCCGAACTTCGTCAGAAAATTCAAGGCCGCTACTCCGGCAGCGGGAGAAGTTTTACCTTTTGACCATCGGTCAAATAAGAGACGCCGGCAGAGGCCACGAGATCGCCGGCGCGCACACCGCTCGTGACCACCAAGTAATTGTCGCGAATACCTCCGACGGTGATTCGACGTTTCTCGACCGTCGAACTCGCCTCGTCATAGACGAACACCATGCCGGCACCCCGCAGATCCGTGCCGCCCGCCGGGACGAGCGCGCTGACCGGCAGCAAAAAACCATCCGCACCACCGATCAACGGCTCCTCGATGGCTACTTCAACGGACATGCCGGCGTTCAATCCGGGGACGCGTTTCTCCAGCCTGACCACGATTGGAAATGCCGATACTTGCTCGGCCCTCGACCCGAGCTCCGTGATGTAGCCTCCAAGCAACAGATCCGGGAGATCAGCGACCTTGACTTCAACCCTCTGACCAATTCTGAGGCTTTGGAGGGTTCCCGCCGACACCAGCAATGGTATTTCGAAGCGGTCGTCGCTGTAAAGCGTAAGGATCGCCTGCCCTGCGGCGACCTGCGCGAACGACTTCACCTCGACGCGGGAAATGGTACCGGTGAAGGGAGCGAGCAATTTGCTGCGGTCGAGATTGTGTTTCGCCAGCTCGAGCTGCCGGCGTGCCTGATCGAGTTGCGCCTGAGCTGTGAGCAGGTTCGCTTTCGACTGATCGAATGCCGCCTGGGTCGTCGTGCCTCTTTTCAGAAGCTCTTGCTTTCGCTGGAAGTCCCCGTCTGCGTTGTCAACCTGCGCTTCCCCTTGCTGAACGCCGGCGGTCGCCTGATCGACCTGGGTTTGCAGCGAACGCGGATCGATCTCTGCCAACACGTCTCCCAGTTGAACCTTTTGGCCGGTCTGCAGAGTGAGCGCCTTCAGCTGCCCGCCAATCTCGAATGACAATAAGCTGAGGTCGGCCGGTTGTAGGATGCTCGGGAAACGACGAATGCGACTCTCCGCCCGCGCCGAGACCTTGTACGCCCGAAGTCCGCGATCCGGCTGTTGTTTGGCCGTGTCCTTGTTTTCGCCACAGCTTTGCAGCCCGAACAGGGCGACGAAGCCGAGCAGCGCTCCGCATGCGAGCTTGCGAAATTTCGCAGCCGCGTCCTGCCTCGCTGGCGCTTTCGTGCGCCGCCCCGCGCCGCCGCTGGCGTTGCGGCCGTCATCGGCCGCGAACAGGCGCGATTTGGACGCGTGAGCCACGCCGTCGAGGCTCACCGGCCGCGTGGCCGAATCGGACATTGCTTCAACAAGCGCAAGCATTTTCGCCGCATCGCGCCCCATCGAACGAGCCGAGCATCTGGCAACCATAGCCGAGAGCCGGCCGCTGGGCGAGCGCCGAGCTTGCGGCATCGGCAGCCACAGCGCGGCCCGGGCACGCCACGGCCACGTTCACCCGGTGTCGTCTCGGTGGGGCGGCGCCGAGTCGACGGAGGTGTCGCGGTATCGCGCACTGATCAGCCAATACAAGAGGCCGAATGCAATCGCAATTGCGCTAATGCCGACGAAGGTCTCGAACGATGCGGTACTGAAATCCAGCAGGATCACCTTTCGTGCGATGACGAGTATCGCAATCAGGACAATATAGCGTGACTGCAACACGCCGGATCTCTTGCTGAGGGCCAGTGCGATTGAATGATTGAACTCGATCAGAATCAGTACGGTGAGAATGGATCCGAATACATCTTTCAACGCCGTTACATCGGCGAAGGCCGGGGGGAATGTAAACTGATTGAACAACTCAATCGACAGGGTGAACAGCGAGTAGACAATCACGATGGATATGAGCAGCATGACGAAGCGCGAGACGATCTGTTCGAACCGCTCGTAGACCGCCATTCCGCCCCATTGTCGCTTCAGGGTCGCCAGATCGAGCACGGTGTTCCTCCCTCGCGGATTGTGCACCTGGAAATAGGATCAATTCGTATTCGGGCGAACATCAGTCCGGCGGGCGGGCACGCGCCGCAGCTATCAGAACGAGCCACGCCACCAAGCCGGAGACGATCGAGGCCGCGAGGACGCCGAGCCGGACTTGGGCCATCAAATTCTCGTCTTCGAATGCCAGCGTCCCGATGAAGAGACTCATGGTGAAGCCCACTCCGGTGAGGATCGCAATCCCGTAGAGCTGCGCGCTCGATGCGGCTTCCGGACGCCTCGCAATTCCGAGCCGAATTGCGGCCATCGCGGCTCCGAACACTCCCACCTGTTTGCCGACGAACAGGCCCGCGATGATCCCGAGCGGGACAGGCATCGCAAGGGTTGAAAGCGACATTCCCGCGAGCGGCACGCCGGCATTGGCAAACGCAAAGATTGGCATGACGGCGTAACTGATCCAAGGTTTGAGCGCATGTTCGCACTGCTCAAGCGGGCTTGCTCCGCCACGGCGGGCAAGCGGAATGGCAAAAGCGACCGCAACCCCAGCAAGCGTCGCGTGCACCCCCGATTTGAGCACGCAGACCCATGTAAATACGCCCACGACGACATAGAGTGACGGCTTGCGCACGCCGAGCAGGTTCAATGCGACGAGTGCGGCCACCCCGGCCCCGGCCAGCAACAGCGCCAGAGGCGACAGTTCCGCAGTATAGAACACGGCGATGACGATGATCGCCATAAGATCGTCGATGATGGCGAGCGCCAGCAGAAACATCTTGAGTGACGCCGGAACGGCGCGGCCGAGCAAGGCGCAAATGCCGATCGCAAACGCAATATCGGTGGCCGCCGGAACCGCCCACCCGCGCAATGCCTGGGCATCGCTCCAATTCAGTGCGGCATAGAATACCGTCGGCACGACGAAGCCGCCGATTGCCGACACGACCGGGAGGGTTGCCTTCTGCACGCCGGCAAGCGATCCCTCGATCACCTCGCGCTTGATTTCCAGGCCGACGAGGAGAAAGAAGATCGCCATCAGACCGTCGTTGATCCAATGCTCAACGCTCTGTGACAGCCCGATCGATCCAATGCGGACTTCTGCTGTCGTGTGGACCAGAGCATCGTATTGGGGGCCGAGCGCCGAGTTTGCGATCAACAACGCAGCGAGCGCGGCAGTGCCGAGGGCGATGCCGCCAAACAGGTCCGCTTTGTCGGTCTCGTGAGCCATCGGCGAAATCGCTTCGCGGTCGGCGATCCGGCGCCCAACTGTCGGAAGTGCGGGCAAGTCATCCTACACGGTCGTACGTTGCGGCGCCAACGCCTGGCCGAGAAACGTGCTTGGCGGATCCGGGGCATTCCGACTTGAAATCACATGAGCACTTCTTTGCGGATCGCCCGCCATTTGGCGGGCTTCCTCCAAGGATTCAAATCTGCTGCGCGGGGCGCGCCAGCGGAGCTTCTTTCCGGACCTCGTGGTGATCTCCCATTGCCGGCACGGCCTGATCCATCCATCATTATTCGAATAGTGTCTGCTGCCGGGGGGCACCTGATGACGAAACGAATCGAGGACGACGGCGCCGAGGGCGCACAATCGCGCGCATCTTTGCGTGCGCTCGTTGCCGGCTCGCTGCTCACGTTGGCGATCTTCCCGGCGCTCGGCGTCGCCGCCGCGCAGACCGCAGGCTTTCCCGACCATCCGCTCAAGATGATCGTCGGCTTCTCGGCCGGCGGCGGCACCGATGTGGCGGCACGCCTCGTCGCGCAGGCGATGTCGGCAACCCTGCGCCAATCGGTCGTGGTCGAGAACCGGCCGGGCGCGAGCGGGATGCTGGCGACCGCCGACGTCGCCCGCGCGGCGCCCGACGGCTACACGCTGCTGATGGGCAGCCAGACGACGCTCGCGGTGGCGCCCGCGCTCTATCGCAAGTTTTCCATCGACGCCGCGCGCGACTTTGCCGGCGTCGCGCGCGCCGGCGCCTCGCCGCTGGTGCTCGTCGTCAACCCCAAATTCCCGGCGCACTCGGTCGCTAAGCTGATCGCGCTCGCCAAGGAAAAGCCCGGCACGCTCAATTTCGCGTCGGGCGGCATCGGCACCACCCCGCACATGGCGGGCGAGCTGTTTGCCGAGCTCGCCGGCATCAAGCTCGTGCACGTCGCCTATCGCGGCGAGGCGCCGGCGCTCAACGACGTGCTCGCCGGACAGATCCCGATGATGTTCACCAACCTTTCGGCGGCGATCGGCAACATCAAGGCAGGCTCGCTGCGCGCGCTCGCGGTGACGGGCGCGCAGCGCTCGCCCTCGGCGCCCGACATCCCGACGCTCGCCGAAGCCGCGATCCCGGACTTTGCGGTCGAGACCTGGTTCGCGGTGGTCGCCCCGGCGCGCACCCCGCGCGCGATCGTGGCGCGGCTCAATGCCGAGGTGCAGCGCGGGCTCGCGGCGCCCGACATCGCGCGCCGCTTCGCCGATATCGGCATGTCGGTCGGCAGCGGCTCGCCGGAAGAGCTCGACGCCTACATCAAGTCGGAAATCGCGACGTGGGGTCAGGTGATCAAGAGCGCCGGGATCCGCGCGCCGGAGTGACGTGCGCGATGGTGCTCCGCCACGTCACGGGCGCGGTTTCCGCCGGAGAAACGACCTTTCTGTGACGGGTATCACGCGCTCAACACGACATTGCGGATGACCGTCCGCCGCCGGCCGCTTACCATCCGCGCGCGAATTCAGCCACGGAGCGCCGCCATGCCGCGACTTTCATTTCTGCCCGCCCTCGTCGCCACCGCGATCGCGGGGCTTGCGCCCGCCATCGCGCAACAGCCGCAGCAGCCGCAGCAGCCGCCGCCGCGGCCGTGCGCCGCGATCCGCCAGGTCTGCCTGCAGGCGGGTTTCGTCATGAACGGCGCGCGCGCCGGCGAAGGCCTCATCGTCGACTGCATCCGGCCGATCATGCAGGGCACGCCGCAACCGGGACGGGCGAGCAAGCCGCTGCCCGCCGTCGATCCGGCGCTGATCGAAGCCTGCCGCGCGCAGAATCCGGGCTTCGGCATGCGCAACGCGCAGGCGCCCCAGGCAGCGCCGCAACGCAACGCGCCGGGACAACCGCCGCAAGCCGCGCCAGGCCAGCCGCCGCAGGCTCCGCCGGGCCCCTCGCAAGACGAGCCGCCGCCCGGGCCGCCGGCCGCACCCGGACAGGCGCCGCAGGAACCGCCGCCCCAGCGCTGACGGCACGTACGATCCATCTGCACGAATGAAAATCGCGGCCGCACCACGGCCGCGATTTTTCTTTTGCGCATCCGTGTTGCGCCGCTGTGTGCCGCGCATTTCGTCGCGCCGTGACCCGCGTCACAGAAAACGCGAATGCCACGCGCCGGCGCGCGGAGCGACGAACGCATCGCCGCAGGCCTCCGACCAACGGTGGGTAGAGAAACCCGAACGCTGATCCCGAACGTGAAATCAACCTGAACCCAACCCTTGAAGGAGATGACCATGTCCCGTCTGTCCCGTACGTCCCTCTTCGCCATCGCGGCGACCGCCGCCATCGCGATCTCGGCCCTCGCGCCCACCAATGCGTCCGCCTGGGGACGCGGCGGTGGCTTCCACCCCGGCTTCCACGGTGGCTTCCACGCCTTCCACTTCGGCTACCACGGCGGCTTCTATCGCCAGTTCCCCTATCGCTTCGGTCACTGGGGCTTCGGCGGCTATCACTACGGCTACGGCTATCGCTTTTGGCCGCACTATGGCTGGTGGCCGCGCTATCGCTTCTGGCCACGTCCGATCGTGTACGGCGCCCTCGGCGGCGGCGCACTGGCCACCGCGGCTCCGGCTGCGGCTCCCGCCCCCACCCAGACGGCCCAGCAGCCGAACTGCCTCGTGAAGCAATACCTGCCGAACGGCGCGGTCCAGTTCGCCGACATGTGCACGCAGGAGCAGGCGATCGCGATGCCGAACGGCGCGCCCAACGCGATGCCGATGCAGCCGCCCGGCCAGCCCGGCCCCGGCCCGCAGTAGGGCACGCAACCAAGGCCCCGGCGGGACGATCCCGCCGGGGCCTGTCTTTTTGCAGCGCGCTTGCGCATCATCCGGGTGCGACGCGTCCGAACGACGAAACGCGCCAGAGCATGATCCCGAAAAGTGGATACCGGTTTTCGGAAAAGATCATGCTCTCTAGTATTCTGGGACAACAAATGGCCCGCGACACCCTGTTTTCCGTGCTGCCGCCCGTGCTCGCCGAGGGCCTGATCGCCCAGGCGAGCACGGTCGAGCTTGCGCCCGACCAGACGCTGTTTCGCTGCGGCGACGCGTGCGATGGCTGCTATCACGTGGTCGACGGGCTGTTGAAGGTCACAGTCGACCTGCCGTCGCGGCGCGAGCGCATTCTCGCGATCCTCGGTGCCGGAGGTTTCCTCGGCGAGCTGTCGCTGATGGACGGCGCGCCGCGCTCCGCCACCGTGACCGCGATCAAGCGCGCCAAGCTCTATTTCATCAGCCGCGCGGCGTTCGACGCGTTCGGCGCCGCGAACCCCGAGATCTACCGCCACATCGCCGATCTGCTGGCGCGCCGCCTGCGCGACAACAGCGCGACGCTCGCCATGAGCTCGCTGTCGATCAACGCGCGCGCCGCGCGCGCCCTGCTCAGTCTCGCGGCAGCATTCGGCAAGGACGTCGGCGCCGGACGCATCCTCATTCGCCAGAAAGTCAGCCAGGGCGACCTCGCCGCCATGGCGGGCATCGCGCGCGAGAACCTCAGCCGCATCCTGCAGGACTGGATGGAGGAGAAGCTGATCAGCCGCCTCGCCGGCTATTACTGCCTCGAGCGCAAGGACGCGCTGGAGCGCGCGGCGGACGCATGATCGGCGGCCGGCCGCTGCGCAATGCCGCGCAACCGGTTCCTCATTTGCGCCATCATCTGCCTGGACAGCCTCTGGGCGGCAATGGAAATATCCCGCGGGGGGTGTTCGGGCGGCTCCGCATCCCGGAGCCCTCGTGCCCGAGAGCGGCCGACGAGCGATCATGAAACGCAAGATTTCAGCGCTTCTTGCCGCTGACATCGTCAAATACAGCAGGCTCGTCGCCGACGCCGAAGAGGAGACGGTGCGCCGCCTCGCCGCCTATCGCGCGGTATTCGAGGAGGCCGCGGCGCGCCATGGCGGCCGCATCGTCAACATGGTGGGCGACGCGGTGCTCGCCGAATTTCCGAGCTCGGTCGACGCGGTGCGCTGCGCCCTCGACGTGCAGGAGACGACGCGGCTGCACAACGAGACGTATCCGCCGGAACGGCACATGCAGATCCGCATCGGCGTCACGCTCGCCGACATCATGGACCAGGACGGCGAGCTCTTCGGCGACGGCGTCAACATCGCGGCACGCCTGGAGAGCCTGTCGCCGGCGGGCGGCATCTGCGTGTCGCAGACGGTGCGCGAGCAGGTCGCCGGCAAGATCGCGGCGACGTTTCACGACATCGGCGAGCAGCGGGTGAAGAACCTGCCCAATCCGATCCGCGCTTTTGTCATCGCGCAGCCCGGCGCCGGCGCCCTTCCGTCGCGCAGGTTGCTGTCGCGGCCGCGCGGCCGCCTGCTTGCCGCCGCAGTGCTCATCGCCGCAGCGGGCGCGGCCTCGATCGTCGCGGCCGTGCAGTTTCGCGGCGCGCGCCAGACGACGGCGGCGCCGGCGCAAGCCGCGACGGCGCCGCAGCTCGCCGCGACGCCCGCCGCGCTCCATTTCGACGAGGCCAAGGTGCGCGCCTTGGCGAAGAGCCAGTCGATCCCGCTGCCGCCCCGCCTGCGGGTGCTGATGCCGGACGCCGCGGTCCCAGCCGCCTTCGCGGGCTATCTCGGCGCCTGGGGCGGCGACAAGCGTTGGAACAACCGCGGCCGCCAAGCCATCCTCGTGGTCGAGAGCGTCGACGACGCCGCCACCGCGATCGGCATCTATGCCCATGGCGTGCCGCTGGTGACCAACGAGACGACGCAGAATTCCGCCCGCTTCGTGCCGTTCGCGGCGACCATCACCGACAAGGGCTTGCACTTCGTCTGGGGACCGTCGACCTACACGTTCCTGCTGATGCCCGACGGCTCCATGTTTGGACACCTGGAGTCGACCACCGAGCGCGGCCATTTCGACCTGTCGATCCTGCTGCAGCGGATCGAGTAGATCGCGCGAACGGCCGCACGCGTGTCCCGGGCGCAGACCCGGGACCCAGAGCAGTGGAGCGAATGGGTCCCGGATCAGCGGCGCACCGCTTCGCGCAAGAGCGCTACGCGCTGCACCGCATCCGGGACACGATGCCTACTTCCCCTTCACCATACGAATGAACTTCTCGAAGCCGGCGAGCTGCGCCTTGACCATGTCGATCGCGACTTGATCCTTGAGCTCGAGCGTCGCGGCATCGAACTTCTGCGGCGCAAAACTCACGATCACCTCGGGGCGGCCGAACCACATGACGTCGACCGAGGTGAGCGACTGGCGCAGATGATATTGCGCGCGCGCGCCGCCGAGCAGGCCACCGGCGGCCGACTGCACCGCGGCCGGCTTGCCGGCGAACGGCTGGTTCTTGAGGCGCGAGGCCCAGTCGATCGCGTTCTTGAGCCCGCCCGGGATCGACCAGTTGTATTCGGGCGTCACGATCAAAAGCGCGTCGGCGGCGCGGATCGCGTCCGCCCAGGCGGTCACCGACGGCGGAAAGCCGCCCGACTCCTGGTCGTCGTGATTGTAGATCGGCATCTGCGCGTGGGACGGCGCATCGCTGAACGTCATGCTCGCCGGCGCGAGCTTCGGCGCCATGCGGGCGAGCGCCGCATTGTACGAGCCTTTGCGCAGCGAGCCGCAGATGGTGAGGATTTTCAATGTATCGGTCATGCCCAAGCCCCGAGGTTGTCACCGTCATGGCCGGGCTTGTCCCGGCCATCCACGTCTTCCTTCGCGCTGATGCCGAAAGACGTGGATGCCCGGCACATAGGCGAGCAAAGCGACGCCGTTCTTCGAACGGCTATGGCCGGGCATGACGACAACTAGCAGAGTATAGCCGCAGTTGCGAGGGTCCTCACTCCTGCTGCGAGATGCCCGCCTTCTCGCGCACGGCGCTCCACTTGGCGATCTCGTTGATGACGTGCGCCCGCAGCTCGTCGGGCGTCGAGGTCTTCGCGGTCGCGCCGACCTTGAGGAGCTGCGCCTGGATGTCCTCCCGCGCCAGGACGTCGTGCAGCGCCTTGTTCATCTTGTCGATGATCGGCGCCGGCGTGCCGGCCGGAAAGGCGAGCCCGTACCAGCTCGTCACCTGAAAGGCCGGCAGGCCGGATTGCGCCACGGTCGGCAAATCAGGCAGCGACGGGTCGCGCTCGGGCGAGGTGACGGCGAGCGCTTTGAGCGCGCCGGAGCGGATCTGGCCGAGCACCGGCTGCACCAGCTCGAACGTGAAGTCGACCTGCCCGCCGAGCAGCGCCGTCACCGACGCCGGCGTGCCACGGTAGGGGATGTGCTTCACGTCGACGCCGGCGAGCTGGCGAAACATCTCCCCGGAGAAGTGCTGCGTGGTGCCGACGCCGACGCTCGAGAAGTTGAGCTTGCCAGGCGACCGCTTGGCCAGCGCGATCAGCTCGGCGACGCTCTTCGCCGGAAAATCCGGCCGCACCACCAGCACCAGCCCGGCCGTGCCGGTGAGCGACACGAAGGCGAAGTCCTTGACCGAATCGAACGGCAGCTTCTTGTACAGCGCGGCCGAGACGCCGTGCGCATTGTTCATCATATAGGCCGTGTAGCCGTCCTTCGCCGCCCGCACGACCGTTTCGCCCGCGATGATGTTGCCGGCACCCTGCTTGTTCTCGACCACCACGGGCTCCCCGAGCAGGTCGCCGAGCGGCGCCGCGATGATGCGGGTGACGATGTCGGTGCCGCCGCCGACGCCGGCGCCGACGATCACGTGGATCGGCCGCACCGGCCATTGCGGCGCGCTCGTCTGGGCGCTCGCGCCTGCCGGGAGGCCGAGCGCCAGCACCGCGGCAGCCAGCAGCGTCTTCATCCGCCTCATGGCGCCCTCCTCGATGTGGCTATTTTTCGTCTTCGATCGGATTGCGCAATATGCCGATGCCTTCGATCTCGATCTCGCACACGTCGCCGTTCTTCATCCATACCGGATTGGGCTTGCGCGCGTGGCCGACGCCGGACGGCGTGCCGGTGAAGATGATGTCGCCCGGCTCGAGGGTCAGCCCCTGCGTGATGTAGACCAGCATCTCGCGCACCGGAAACATCATGTTGTCGGTATTGTCCGACTGCATGACCTTGCCGTTGAGCCGGCTCTCGATCTTGAGGCCCGTGCCGGCGGCCGGCAGCTCGTCGGCCGTGACCATCCAGGGGCCGAAGCCGCCGGTGCGGTCGAAATTCTTGCCCATGTCCCACTGCGTGGTCTTGCGCTGGAATTCGCGCACCGAGCCTTCGTTCGAGCACGACCATCCCGCGATACATGATGTCGCATTGTCCAACGTGAGATGCTTGGCGCGCTTGCCGACGATCAGCATCAGCTCGGCCTCGTAGTCGAGCGTCTCCGACACCTTGGGCCGGATGATCGGGCTCCCGTGCGGCACCATCGAGGTGAGGCAGCGCATGAAGATGGTGGGGAATTTCGGGATGTTGTCGCGATTGGGACCTTCCTTGACGTGATCGAGGTAATTGAGCCCGAGGCAGATGATCTTGCCGGGACGCCCGACCGGCAGCGCGTACGTGATGCCCGCGAGCGGCCGGTGCGCCGAGGCGGGCGCGCGCCTTGCGAGATCCTTCACCGACGAAAGGTCGCCGTTCGTCGACACCAAGAGCGCGCCGAGATCGGTCGGCACCTTGGCGTCGGCCGCCTGCAGGTCGATGACCGCATCGCCCTCGACCACGCCGAGATGCGGGCCGCCCTGGGCTTCGAACGCGACGATTTTCATGATTTCCTCTTCTCTTGTAGCCCGCATGGAGCGGAGCGCAATGCGGGGAAAGCATCTCCGCGGATGGGGTTTCCCCGGATTACGGCGCTGCCGCGCCTCCATCCGGGCTACATGCCTACATCACTTCACCGCACCGAGCACGTGGCTCGCGATCTCGCCGCGCGTGCCCACCCAGACGTCGTCGCGCCACATCACCTTGCGGGCGACCGCCTCGAACGCCCACGCGCCGGACGGCCGGCCGTAGCAGTGCGCGTGCGCGGTCACGTCGATCATCAGGGCCTCGTCCTCGACCGCGAGCACATGGCCGAGCAGGTTGTCGAATTCCTCGACGAACTGGCGCGGCGAGCGGCCAAACCGCATGGCATGCGGCAGGTCGTTGATCTCCATGGTGAGCGGAATCGCGACGATGCGGCCGCCATCGAATTTCTGCACATAGGGGCGATCATCGTCGAACACGTCGCCGTGCCACCGGTAGCCGGCCTTGAGCAGCAATTCCGCACTGTTTCGCGCCGGCGTGCCGCGCGGGCTGATCCAGCCGGTCGGCTGGCCGCCGGCGATCGCGGTGAGCACCTCGGTGGTCTTGATGATGTCGGCCTCGACCGCGTCGGGCGCGAGCGCCGCCGGCACGATCTCCTGCGCGTAGGCGTGCGCCACGATCTCGTGGCCGGCCGCCGCGATCGCCTTGATGGTGTCGGGCGTGCGCTCGGCGAGCACGCCGCTCACCATCACGCTCGCCTTGAGCTTGACCCGGTCGAGCGCCTTGAGCAGCCGCTCGATGCCGCGCACCTGCCCGTAATGTCCCCACGACAGCGCATTGGTGTCGAATACGCCTGCCGGCAGCGGGTTGCCCATCGGCCCGAGCCCCGGCGTCTTGCCGTCCGACCACGCCTCGTAGGCGACGTTGAAGACGACCGCCACCAGCCGCCGCCCCGGCCAGCGGAAATCCCGCCCCAGCCGCGTCACGCGCGCGCCGCGCGCCACCGCGTCCTGCATGCTTCCTCCCGGTACTCGAGGTTTACCTGCGCCCGGAGAAATTATAGGGGGTAGCCCGCATGGAGCGAAGCGGAATGCGGGGGAGGCAGTAGCGTGTAGCCCGCATGAGCGCAGCGACATGCGGGAATGGTGGTCCCGGATGTCGGCGCTGCGCGCCTCATCCGGGCTACGAGGCTACGAAGCCACGAGCGCATGCACGGAAAAATAGCCCGCCGCATCGGTCCACGTCGTGACCGGCGACCAGCCGGCTTGCGCGGCGAGCGCCTGGAAGGACTCCACCGTGTACTTGTAGCTGCTCTCGGTATGAATGGTCTCGCCCGCCGCGAACTCGATTGCTCGATCGCACACGCGGACCGTCTGCGCGGCGGAGCTTTCCAGATGCATCTCGATCCGGCTCGCCGCCGGATTGAAGAAGGCGCGGTGGCGGAAGCTGCCGAGGTCGAAGTCGGCGCCGAGCTCGCGGTTCATCCGCCGCAGCAGGTTGAGGTTGAACGCCGCCGTCACGCCGGCCGCATCGTTGTAGGCGGCATTGAGGACCGCGGGATCCTTCACGAGGTCGATGCCGACGATGAGATGGGCGCCGCGACCGAGCAGACGCGCCGCGTGGGCGAGAAATTTCTCCGCCTCGGGCGGCTCGAAATTGCCGATGGTCGAGCCGGGAAAGAAGCCGACGCGCGGGCGCGCGCGGGCCGCCCGCGGCAGCTCGAACGGCTTGGTGAAGTCGGCGGCCACCGGATGGATCTGCAGGCCCGGCAGGTCGCGCTTGAGACGGGCGGCCTCGCTGTTGAGGAAGCCTGCCGAGATGTCGACCGGCACATAGACCGCGATGGCCGCGGCGCCGAGCACGATGCGCGCCTTGACGGTCGAGCCGCTGCCGAACTCGACCAGGGCGGCGCCCGGCGCGATCAGGCGGGCGATGTCGCGGGCGTGGTCTCTGAGGATGCCGAGCTCGGTGCGGGTCGGATAATATTCCGGCAGCGCCGTGATCTGCTCGAACAGCGCCGAGCCGTGGTCGTCGTAGAAATATTTCGCCGACAGCCATTTCGGCTTCGTTGCGAGCCCCGCGATCACGTCGCGGGCAAAATCGGAGAGCGGCGGCCGCGCGCGGGCGGCGGTTGTGGCGAGCATACTCATGGGGGTTACGGCTCCGTGCGCGTCAGGCGGGGAAATCGGCGAGCCGCAGGCCGGTGAACTGCCAGCGCGCGGGCGGAGGGAAGAAATTGCGGTAGCTTACGCGCGCGTGCCCGCGCGGCGTCGCGCAGGAGCTGCCGCGCAGCACCATCTGGTTGACCATGAACTTGCCATTGTATTCGCCGAGCGCGCCTTCGACCGGCCGATAGCCCGGATAGGGCGCATAGGCGCTGCGCGTCCACTGCCACACGACGCCGAAGGCGGCATCGAGCTCGTTGCCGCGCGCCGCCACCTCCCACTCGGCTTCGCTCGGCAGGTGCTTGCCGGCCCAGCGCGCGAAGGCATCCGCCTCGTAATAGCTCAGGTGGCAGGCCGGCAGCGCCGGGTCGACCGGCACAAGACCCGCGAGCGTCATGACGGACCAGCCGCCGTCGGCTCCATCCTCTTGGCGCCAATAGCCGGGCGCTCGCCAACCTTCGGCCGCAACCGTCGCCCAGCCGTCGGAGAGCCACAGCTCCGGGCGCGCGTAGCCGCGGTCGGCGATGAAGGCGAGCCAATCGCCGTTGGTGACGAGCCCGCGCGCGATGCCGACCGGACCGACCAGCGTGCGATGCGCCGGCTCCTCGTTGTCGAAACAAAAGCTCTTGTCCTGGTGGCCGACCGTGCGGATGCCTTCGG
>DATBZM010000051.1:0-7663 GCA_036513175.1 Xanthobacteraceae bacterium
CGCGGCGCCTCGCGGGATTACGACGCGTGCCGGTTATCACGGCTTTACAGGATCCATTCCGCTCCTGCGCATCGCGGCTTCCGCCGCTTCCGATCCGAGGAAGTGAATCAATCGTTGACCGGCATCCACCTGCTTCGATCCCGCGAACATAAATGGCAGGGGACGTGAGCGGCAACCATGTTGAGTCCCCCTACAGTGGGTGTCGCGGGCGTACTTCTGAGTTGGCTGTGAAAGTTTCTCAGCGCCGCGAAATATAGCGCGGCTTTTGCGGTGCAAACGCTCTTTAGCTATTGCGGGTTCCAATGCAGGCTTAAAATTATTTTTCGAGAGTCGTTCGATCGGGTGAAGTCCGTGGTAGGCCCATCGCGACAGTCCATCGCGGTGCAGCAATTCGGACGCACTGGCCACCCTCGGCCTGATCGTATGTCCGCTCTCGGGGCACTTCGGTCAAAATTGCACGGGTCGCGCCCGCTGAATCGGTCGCTCATGACCCCGAGCGGCCAGCCCTCCTTATGGGCAATGCATTGTATGAGCACCCATCGATCGCCTCGGTACATTGACTGCGCTATAGACTGACGATGCCACCCGTTCGGGCAAGCCATGACGCGGTCCGTGAGGACGTTCTAATGACCGATCCGCTGTTCGACCTCCTCCGACCTGAGCGACTGACTGTCGTGGTTGACATTGGCGCAAACCCGCTCGAGTCGAAGCCGCCCTATCAGCGCATGCTGGAGCGACGGCTGTGCAGGGTGATCGGATTCGAGCCGCAGCCGGAAGGGCTTGCAGCGCTCAACGCGCGCAAGAGCGATCTTGAAACCTACCTGCCCTATGTGGTCGGCGATGGGACGAGCACGACGTTGAAGGTCTGTCACAAACCCGGGATGACCAGCCTGCTGACGCCCGACCCGGTCGCATTGCGTCACTTCGCCGGGTTCAGCGAATGGGGTCAGGTGCTGCGCGAAATCTCCGTGAAGACTTATCGGCTTGACGACATCGCCGAGATCAATGCCGTTGATTACCTCAAGATGGACGTGCAAGGCTCGGAGCTCGCGATCCTCAGGAATGCCGCCGACCGTCTCAAAGGCGTGGTCGCGATCCAGAGCGAGATCTCCTTCATTCCGCTCTACCAGGGGCAGCCGGGATTCGGCGAGATCGATCGCGAGCTGCGCGGCGCCGGGTTTGTGCCCCACATGTTCGCGTCGATCGACAAGCGGCTGATCGCACCCATGGTCGGCAACAACCCCTATGCGGCGATGAACCAGCTGATGGAGGCAGACATAGTCTACGTCCGCGACTTCATGCGGCCAGAGGGGATGAGTGCGGAGCAGCTAAAGCATCTCGCGATCGTTGCGCACCACTGCTACGGATCGATCGACCTCGCCACCAACTGCCTCCATCACCTATCGAGGATCGGTGCGGCACCACCGGACGCGACGCAGCGATATCTGGCGATGCTGCAGAGACCCGCGCAAAGCGGCTGAAGCAACCGGTACGGATTGGCGCGCGGGTGAAGGGGGATACGGCCGCAGCCCAACGGCAACTACATCCGCATTGATCTCGCGCGAGTTTCGCGATTGCGTGTAAAGGGAACGCTCTCCCGTGCACGTCGCCTTTTGGCCCATCGCGACAGTCCCTCGCGGTGCAGCAATTCGGACGCACTGGGGGCAGCGCATATCGGCCGGCGATCGGCCATCGCGCCTTCGACGCGATTGACCCAAAGCGACGGATCGGTGGCATCCGCGCGGCGATGCGAATAGCTACGGCGCAAATGCGGCGCGGGTCGACCAGTGGATCGCGTCGATGCTCAGCACCTTCTCGCTGCCGTCGAACAGCGCGCCGAGGCGGCCGCCGGTCACCTTGTAGCTAAAGTCGGTGACGCGGTCGCCGACGTTCACGGTCGCGTTGCGCATGATGTCGAGGCCGCGCTCGTACTTCCAGGTCTGCGCCATCGCCGGGTCCTTGGCCGAGTAGAACCTCACCTCGGCCGCCGCCTTCGGCGCGCCGCGGCGCTCGTACTTGAGATGCACCTCCATGCGCTCGCCCGAGGCGGCGGCGAACGCCCAATTTTCCTCGACGCGCGTCGCGCCGCCGTCGGCGACGACCGCCCGCGCCATGCGATGGTCGCTCGGCGGCAGGTACACGCCGAACGGCCCGGGCGCATCCGCCGGATCGGCCGTGATGCCGACGAGCACCATCTGGCCGGTCGCGCCGCTCGCTGCCTGCTTGATCGGGACGATCAGGTAGACGAGCTGGTTGGCGCCATGGCCGAGCGGCTTGTTGTCGGGACCGGTGATGTCGCCGCGATCGATGAACACCATGCGGATGTTGGCGTCCTTCGCCGGCCCCTGGGTCGCGACATTCGGCGCCCAGCCGGCCGGCAGCATGGCGGCGAGCGCTGCGTCGGGCACATGGAAGTCGAGCTGCATCTGCGATTCGGCGCTGAGCTCGACCAGGTTTTCGGCACGCGTCGCAGGCGCGCCGAGCGCGAGAGCAAGCGCTACCGGCAAGGCGAACGCGGCAAGTCGGGTCATGCGGCTTCTCCTCCGTGCCTCACGGCGCGTGATAGGCGGGGTCCAAGGCGGGGTCCAAGAGCTCGAAGCGGGTCCAGCTCTCGTACTGGCCGCCGCGGTATTCGCCGGTCGCCGGATCGGTTTCGCTCTGGCCGGGCTTGCGCAGAAAATGGGCCTCGACCGTGAGATCGCGCGCGGCGGTCGTCTTGCGGCAGCGCTGCTTGATGAAGACGCCGCCGACCGGCGTCTCGCCCGGCGCGGCAGGCTCGTCGACGCAGGTCCATCCGTCCGAGCCGTAATGGTTGATCACGGCGAGGCGCATGAGATGCGCCATGCGGCGCTCGGCGGGCGCGGCGCGCGGGTCGGTGACGGCGCGGATGCCGCGCAAGTTGCCGCCATCGTCGAACAGCACCGAGAGGATCACCGGATGGCCGGCGATGCGCGTGCCGATTTCGCGTGTGTGCTGGTCGTCGTCGATCGCCTTGGCGACGTATTCGGCCTCGTCGTCGAAGCGCAGGTAGACCTCGTGCAGGCCGCTTGGCTCAGCCCGGCATTTGGCGAAGTCGGCGAAGCCGTCGAGGGCGGCGCGCGGCGGGCCGCCGTTGCTGCCGCAGGCGAGCTCGCCGAAGGCATCCGTGCGCATGGTGCGCGCATCGAGCCCGAGCCGGAGCCCGTGGATCTCGCCGGGATCGGGCCGCGCCTGCGCGCCGGCGGCGCCACCCGGCAACAAAAGCGCGAACGCCGCCGCGGCGATGACGCGGCCCCGCGGCGCCCACATCTTCATTTGGTGTCCTTCATTTGGCGTCCTTCATCGGCTCGCACTCGCGCGTGTCGGTGCCCCAGAAGTCGACGCACTCCGCGTAGGTCGAGGGGCCGCGGCCGACCGCCTTGGCGAACAGATACTTCACCACCGCGTCGATCTCGCGCGGCTGGAGGAACTCGTTGCCGGCGGGCGGCATGTCGTTGCCGAGGTCGGCGCGCGTCATGTCGTAGCAGCGCTTGTCGGTGTAGGCGAAGCGGTCGTGGTACGGCATGCCGGTGCCGGGCCGCCCGCATTTGATCACCTCCGCCATCTGCGCCGGCGTGAGCTCCGTCTTGCGCAGCGACAGCGCGTTGCCGCCGTAACCCTGGTCGCCGGAGGCGTCCCACTTGTGGCAGAACTGGCAGGTCGCCTTGGTCTTGAAGACCTCCTTGCCGTACTCGATGGTGCGCGCATCGTCGGGGCTCAGGGTCGTCTGGGCGCGCACAGATGGCGCCGCAAGCGTCGCAAGGCAGATTGCGACGCTCGCGCCGATGGCGCGCCTGGCACGCAGTCCCATCGCGGCCTCTTACTGAGCGAACACGAACAGCATCGAGGCGGTCGACGTGTTCTTGAGCTCGGGTGCGAGGCCGGTCACGAACGGCGACTGCCGCGAGCCGGCGAGCACCGCGATGTACTGCTTGCCGTTGATCGCAAAGCTGACCGCCGGCGCGTTGATGCCGGTGCCGACGTTGAAGCTCCAGGCCGGCTTGAGGGTCTTGGCGTCATAGGCGGTGAACTCGCCGTCGGCGTGGCCGAGGAAGACGAGGTTGCCGGCGGTCGCGAGCGCGCCGCTGTAGTTCGGATAATCGAGCCGCAGCGACGCCTTGATCTCGCCGGTCGCCGGATCGACCGCCTTGAGGCTGCCGTACAGCCGCACGTTGGTCTTCTGCCCGCCGCCCGAGAAGCGCTCGCGCGGCTTGATGGTGCCGCCCTGGTCGACGAAGTCCTTCTGCTCCACCGTCTCGAGCGAGTTGCAGCCCTCGATCGACGGAATATAGAGGAGGCCGAGCTGCGGATTGTAGGCGGTCGGCTCCCAGTTCTTGCCGCCGAAATGCGACGGGCAGGTGCGCGACGGCGCCGAGCCGCGCATGCCGTGGCTGCCCTGGGCGTAGACCTGGACGTCCCCGGCGGGATCGTAGTTGAGCGGTCGGCCGGTTTTCGGATCGAGCCCCGGCGTCCAGTTGAGCTGGTCGACATATTGCCTGCCGACGACGAACGAGCCGTTGATGCGGTCGAGCGCATAGAAGAAGCCGTTGCGCGCCGCATGCACCACCAGCTTGCGATTCTCGCCGTTGACCTTGGCCTCGATCAGCGGGTGCTCGGAGATCTCGTCGAAGTCGTACGGATCATTCGGCGTGTACTGGAAGCCCCACTTGATCTTGCCGTCGTTCGGATTGAGCGCGAGCACACTCGCCGCCCACTTGTTGTCGCCCGGCCGATATTGCGCGTCCCAGTCCGGCCCGGCATTGCCGATGCCCTGGTAGATGGTATCGGTCTCGGCATCGTAGGTCGCAGTCTCCCACACCGAGCCGCCGCCGTGCCGCCAGCGCTCTTTGCCGTCCTTCCACGTGTCGTTGCCCGGCTCGCCGTTGCCCGGGATGGTGAAGGTACGCCACGCCTGCTGGCCGGTGTTGAGGTCGGTCGCATCGATGTAGCCGCGGATGCCGAACTCGCCGCCGGCGGCGCCGACGATCGCGAGGTCGCGCACGACGAGCGGCGCCATCGTGATGGTCTCGCCGATCGCCGGATTGGCCACCTTGCGCTCCCAGATGAGCTCGCCGGTCGCCTTGTTGATCGCGAACAGCCGGCCGTCGAGCGCGACCGAGATGACCCTGTCCTTCCACAGCGCGATGCCGCGGTTGTTGACGCCGCAGCAGGCGACATCGCCCGCCCAGGCGCGGTCGGTGCCGGGATCCATCTTCCACTTGATCACGCCCTTGCGGCCGCTGGTGGCGTCGATCGCATAGACTGAACCCCAGCCGTCGGTGACGTAGATCACGCCGTCTTCGACGATCGGCGTGCCCTCGAGATTCCCGAACTTGTAGCGCCCGCCGCTCTCGAAGCCACCGAGCGCGACGCTGAAAACGAGCTTGAGGTTCTTCACCGTGTCGGTGTTGATCTCGGTGAGCTGCGAGAACCGGTGTCCGGCATAATCGCCGTGATGCAGCAGCCAGTTCTGCGGCTCGCGGTCGGCGTTGAGCGCGCGCTCGAACGTCATGTCGCCGGCGCGCGCCGGCGTGAGCGCGGTCGCGGCGAGACAGGAGCCCAGGATTGCGACGAGAGATACGCGACGCATCGTATTCCTCCCCTTGATGTTTCGCGGGTCTCCGACGACCGGCGATGTTTTTGCTTTGATCGCAAAGGTAGTCCGCGCGGCGACGGCCGGTCAATACGATAGGCGCGCATGGCGCCCCCGCGCGCGGGGCGTCTGCCCACCAACGGCGGCGCAGCATCGCGCCGTGGCGTGCGGCTTGAACGGGTAGCGCACTTGCGCCACACTCGCGGGAGTTCGCGCACGAGTGCCGTCTCATCGATGTCCGCCGGGGTGCCGGAAACCGATTTCGCGTCCGACTACGTGCCGTTGCTGCGCTGGCTGATCTTCACCGGCGTATCACTGTTCGGCGTCGCGCTGGCGTGGCACTTCGGCCTGATCCGGCTGATGCTCGCGAGCGACAAGACGCATATTTCGGCGGCGATCTGCGCGTTCTACCTGCTCGCCTCGCTGCATTGCCTGGCGCAGACCGTCGCGGTGTCGCGCGAGCTCAACAGCGGCGAGCGCACGGCCGCGCTGCTGCGCAACGGCGCGCGGCGCCTTCGCGTCGTCGGCGAGGACGTCGTGATCGACGGCGCCGGCAGCGGCATACGGCTGCCGCCCGGCCGCGTCACCGGCCACATCCGCAACCTGGTGCTCAAGGCCGGCCTGCAGGGCGGCACGCGGTTTGACCAGACGCTGCTGCTGCGCGGCCTCGCCGACGCGCTGCGCCGACCGCAGCAGCTCGGCGTCTTCGCGAGCGACGCACTGATGAAGCTCGGCCTGCTCGGCACCATCGTCGGCTTCATCCTGATGCTGGCCCCGGTCGCCGGGCTCGACGTCGCCGATCACGCGTCGGTCAAGGGCTCGATGGGGCTGATGAGCGACGGCATGGCGGTCGCCATGTACACGACGCTCACCGGCCTGATCGGCTCGGTGCTGGTGCAGACACAATATTATATGCTCGATGGCGCGACCGCGAAGCTGTTCGCGCTTGCGACCGACCTGACCGAGGTTTTCGTCGTCTCGCTGCTGGACCGCGCGCCCGATGGACAGCTTTAGTAATTATCCGCAGGATCGCCCGTTCGATCCGTTCAGCGTCATGCTGTTCAAGGCGCTGCAGGTGGTCACCTTCCTGTTCTTCATCGCGCTCCTGGTGATCAACCCGCAGGCCAAGCAGGGCAAGGTCGAGTCGAAGGCGGAGTTCCTTGTCACCATGAGCTGGCCCGACGGGCATCCCGATGACATCGATCTCTACGTCGAGGATCCGGGCGGCGACATCGTCTGGTACCACGACCGCGAGGCGGGCTTCATGGTGCTCGATCGCGACGACCGCGGCGGCGCCAACAATTCACTCACCGTGAACGGGCGCAAGTTCGTCAGCCCGATCCGGCAGGAGACGGTCAGCATCCGCGCCATCGTGGCGGGCGAGTACACGGTCAACGTCAACCACTACCTGGCGACGACGCGCCGGCCGGTGCCGGTCACCGTGAAGGTGGAGAAGCTCAATCCGACAGTGCAGGTCGTGTACTACGACACGCTGATCCTCGATCACTCCGGCCAGGAGAACACCGCGGTGCGCTTCCGCGTCGCCGAGAACGGCGAGGTCACCGAGGTCAGTCATCGCGCCAAGTCGCTGATCCAGCTGACGCGCAGCGTCCGGGGTCCGCAGTGAGACCGCGATGACCTCCAGCGTGGTCGGCCTCGCGCTCGCCTATGTGGCGGTCGGCGTGCTGCTGTTGTGGCTCTGCCTCGGGTCGCGCATCGCCTGGTGGATCAAGGCCACCGCGATCGTCGTCACCTCGGGATTCTTCGTCGTCGCCTTCTTCGCCACCAACGGCCTGCTCGGTTGGCCCGCACGCGGACCGCTTCCGGGTAAATTCCAGCTGCTGTGGACCCGCGTGGTCGAGCCGGACGCGCGGGCGGGCGATGCGGGGGCGATCTATCTCTGGGTCGAGGAAGTCGATGACGACAACGTGCCGAGCGGCCTGCCGAAGTCGTACCGGCTGCCCTACTCGCGCGCGCTCGCCGGCCGATCACTCGCGGCGCGCGACGAGATCATGGCGGGACACCCGCAGCTCGGCCTCGCCGGCGAGCTTG
>DATBZM010000052.1:0-11230 GCA_036513175.1 Xanthobacteraceae bacterium
GCGTGCAGCGGCTCACGCGCGAGCTCTCGGCGGTGCCGGGGATCGAGGCGCGTCCGGCCGAGACCGCGCATGATCTCGCGGCCACCGCAATGGAAAAACTGCGGGCGACCGTTGACCCCGCATTGGATCCTCGCTGTTGCCAAGGCGGTTCGCGCGTACTACGGCTCCGGGTCGCAAGACGACACCAAGGCGAAACGCAAGAAATCACGTGCAGCCCCATCGCTTCTGCATCGCGCCGATGATGGACTGGACGGACCGGCATTGCCGGTTCCTCCATCGCATGCTTACGCGCCGTGCGCTGATCTACACCGAGATGATCACCACCGGCGCGGTGTTGCGCGGCGACCGCGCGCGGTTGCTAGCCTTCGACCCGTTCGAGCATCCGGTTGCGGTGCAGCTCGGCGGCTCCGATGCGGCGGCGCTGGCGCAGAGCGCGCGCATTTGTGCCGACCTCGGCTATGACGAGATCAATCTCAACGTCGGCTGTCCCTCCGATCGCGTGCAGGACGGCCGTTTCGGCGCCTGCCTGATGGCCGAGCCGGGCCTCGTCGGCGAGGGCGTCGCCGCGATGAAGGCGGCGGTGCGCATCCCGATCACGGTCAAATGCCGCATCGGCATCGACGACCAGGATGCGGAAGCGTCCCTCGACGCCTTCACGCGCACAGTCGTCGCGGCCGGCGCCGACGCGCTGATCGTGCACGCCCGCAAGGCCTGGCTCGACGGCCTGTCGCCGCGCGAGAATCGCGACATCCCGCCGCTCGACTATGCGCGCGTCTATCGCCTCAAGCGCGCCAACCCGGCGCTCGAGATCGCGCTCAACGGCGGCATCGTAAGCCTCGCCGATGCGGCCGCGCATCTTGCCCATGTCGACGGCGTGATGATGGGGCGCGCCGCCTATCAGGATCCCTGGCGGCTGCTCGCGGTCGATCCCGAGCTCTTTGGCGAGCCGGCGCCGTTCGACTCGCCGCGCGCGGCGGCGCTCGCCCTCGTGCCCTACATCGAGCGCGAGGTTGCGCGCGGCACGCGCCTGCATGCGATCACCCGCCACGCGGTCGGGCTGTTTCACGCCGTGCCGGGCGCACGACTGTTTCGCCGGCATCTCGCGACGGCGGGCGTCAAGCCGGGCGCGGGCGCGCAGGTCTTCCTTGACGCGCTCGCGCTCGTGCGCGAGGAGGTGCAAACGGCGGCCGCGTGAGGCGGCGGCCGGGCGAGGAACAGGCCAATGTTCGGGTTGCCGATCGGGGAAATCGCGCTGCTGGTCGGCGGCGTGATCGGCGGCGGGATCGTGACCGGGCTGATGGCCGGCCTGTTCGGCATCGGCGGCGGTGCCGTGATCGTGCCGGTGCTCTACGAGATCTTCCGCGTGCTCGGCGTGCCCGACGCGGTGCGCATGCAGCTGTGCGTCGGCACCTCGCTCGCGATCATCGTGCCGACCAACATCCGCTCCTACCTCACGCACCGCGCCAAGGGCGCGGTCGACCACGCGGTCGTCAAGGTCTGGGTGCGGCCGGCGCTTGCCGGCATCGTGATCGGCTCGGTAGCCGCCGCCTATGCGCCGCCCGCGGTGTTTCGCCTGGCGTTCGTGATCATTGCCGGCGCGATCGCGTTCAAGCTCCTGTTCGGCCGCGACGGCTGGCGGATCGCCGACGATTTCCCGGGCCAGCCCGGCATGTCGGGCTTCGGCCTGACCATCGGCCTGTCGTCTTCGCTGATGGGCATCAGTGGCGGCTCGGTCGCCAACGTGATCCAGACGCTCTACGGCCGCACCATGCACCAGGCGGTCGCGACCTCGGCGGCGCTCGGCGTGCCGATCTCGATCGCGGGCACGATCGGCTACGCGCTTGCCGGCCTGCCGCATCAGTCGCAAATGCCGCCGTTCTCGATCGGCTTCGTCTCGCTCATCGGGGTCGTCGTGATGGCGCCGGTGTCGACCCTGGTCGCGCCCTACGGCGCGCGGCTCGCCCACGCGCTGCCGCACCGAACGCTGGAGATCAGCTTCGCGATCTTCCTGCTGGTTGCCTGCGCGCGGTTCGTGGCGACGCTCGTATGAGCGAATAGCAAGTGGCGAATAGCGAATAGCGAGTAGAATTCATTCGCTATTCACCATTCGCTTCTCTTCACGGATTCCCCTGCATCCGCACCAAGCTGCCTTCCACCTCGAAGCTGCGCAGGCGGTTCAGGAAGCTCATGCCGAGCAGGCTCATCTTGAGCTGGCCCGGCTGGGCGATCAGCGCCGACACCTGGCGCTCGACGATGCCGCCGACGGCGACGCGGTCGAGCGTCACCGGCGCCGCGAGCGTGTGGCCGTTCGCGGTGTCGACGCTCACCGTGTACTTGATGAACTCGGTCGGCAGGCCGGCGTCGCGCGCGGCGTCGTGCGTGAGCACCACCGAGCTTGCGCCGGTGTCGAGCACCATGGGGATGCGCGCGCCGTTGACCTCGGCGCCGATGCGGAACTCGCCCGTATTGGTGCGCGCGAGCTCGACCGTGTGACCGCGCGTGAGTGCGTGGCCGGGCACGAGCTCGGCGAGCACGTGGTCGCCGACGTCGTAGATCTGGATGCGATAGGTGTAGACGAGCACCAGCACGAAGGCGAAGACCACCCAGATCAGGGCGGAGGTGAGCGCCTGGGAGAAATTGTGCCGGAAGATCGTGAGCACCGAACCGCTGACGACGACCACCAGCGCGACCTTGTAGGCGAGCGAGGCCATGTCGCCGGTCGAGACCGCGCCGGTGAGCCCCTCGCTATGGCGCGCGAGCAGCACGATCAGTGCGAGCGCCAGCGCGAGAATGATCCAGGGAAACAGCCGTTGCACCGCAAGTCTCGTTCGCAAAAGTCTCGTTCGCTCATTGTGCCGGCCGCCGCCGCGTACCAGCTTCTTTCACCGGCGCGTGCCCCTATCGGCGAACCGGGGGCCACCCCGGATCAGGGCAGGCTTTCGCCGGGACACGCGCGAGCCGCCGTCCGCAATCGGCGAGGACGCGCGTGCGTTCGGCATCCGACATCCGCGTCCACGCCGTGATCTCGTCGAGGCTGCGGCCGCAGCCGAGGCACAGATCCGTGTCGGGATCGAGCGTACATACGCGGTTGCAGGGACTTTCGATCACCGGGCGGCGCCGATTGCATGAATCGCCAGCAACATAGGTGCTCGCGCGCCGAACGCAACCGTCATTCGCTGATCCGGAACATCGGCTTGCGGCGCAGCTGCGCCCTGTCCTCGGGCGACAGGTGCAGGTCGTCGGTATCGGTCTTCTTCGGCGCTTCGCGGATCGGCTCGAGCGCCGACATGACGCGCTCGGGCGGGAACGTGACGATGACCTCGGTGCCCTCGCGCAGCTTGGAGCGCAGCGCGAACGTGCCGCCGTGCAGGTCGATCAGGTGCCGCACGATCGGCAGGCCCAGGCCGGCGCCCTGTTCGGCCGATTTGATCGCGTTCGAACCTTGCCCGAACGTGTCGAGCACGATCGGGATTTCCTCCTCCGGGATGCCGGAGCCGGTGTCGCGCACGCTGAGATACTGTCCGCCCGAGGCGGTCCAGCCCACCTTGAGCCAGATCTCGCCGCCCTGCGGCGTGAACTTGATCGCGTTGGAGAGAAGGTTGAGGCAGACCTGCCGCACCGCGCGCTCGTCCGCCCAGATGCGCGGCATGTCGGTCTCGAACATCTCGGTGATCGTGATGCCGCGGTTCTTGGCGCGCAGCTTGAGGAGATGATGGCACTCCTCGATGGTCGCGGTGAGCGCGACGGATTCCTCGTTGAGCTCGTAGCGGCCCGCCTCGATGCGCGAGAGGTCGAGAATCTCGTTGATCAGGCCGAGCAGGTGGACGCCGGAGGAATGGATGTCGCCCGAATAGTCCTTGTAGGCCGCGACCGCGTGCGTGCCGAAAATCTCGTTCATCATCACCTCGGAGAAGCCGAGGATCGCGTTGAGCGGCGTGCGCAGCTCGTGGCTCATCTGCGCGAGGAAGCGCGACTTCGAGATGTTGGCGGCCTCGGCGCGCCGGCGCGCCTCGTCGGATTTCATCCGCGCCTGCTCGAGCTCGCCGATCAGCGCGTCCTTCTCGGCGCGAGCCTCGAGCGTCGCCAGCGTCGAGGCGTAGAGGCGGTAGGCGAGGAACGCGAAATAGCACTGCGCCGTGACCGCCATGCCGGCCAGGATGTAGCCGTGCACGTCGCCCATCAGCACGAAGTTGAGCGCGACCGCGATCGAGACCGGCGAGGTGAGCGCGAGCACGGCGATCGGCAGGCTCGACGCCAGCATGCTCGATATCGCGACCAGCAGCAGCAGCACGAACAGGTTGAAGGTGCCGGAGCTTTCATCGACGCCGATCGGCTGGATCAAATCGAACATCCAGCCGAGGCCGAAGAAGAGGTCGAGCAGGATGAAACGCAGGCGCCAGGCGCGGACCTGCGGCGGCGTCGGCTGCTCGGCGAGGAAGCGCTTGCACGCGAGCAGGATCATCAGGTGGATGAGCAGGACGGACGCCGTCCAGGTGCCCGCCGTGAAGGCGCCGGTCCACACGCCGGAGAGGAGTCCGATCGAGCAGATCAGGATGATGAGGACGAGCGAGCCGGACTGCCGGTTCTGCGCGAACTGGCGCAACAGCTCGGCGTCGAAGGCGGGGCGCGTGCCGCTGGTCGAGGTCAGGCGGTCACGCGCCTCGCGCACGCGCTGCAGCGCGCTGCGGCGGCGATGGACCGCCTCCTTGTTGGAGGCAGCCTCGCGATCCGCCGCCGGCGGCATGGAAATGCTGATGGACAAGGCCACACCCGTCTTTCAACGCCGGATTCTGCCGCAGAATTCTTAAGGTCGCGCTTAGCCGCCAGGAAAAATTGAGGTTAACGCATGGTTACTGTCGGCCGGCTCGCTCGACCTGCGGTCGCGCCGTGCCCGCCACAGGGGTTCGCCGACAAGCATAAGCGCCGGGTGGAACCCGGCTTCGAGTTCCATGCCATCACGAGCGGGTGAATATTATGTGCAAACTTGTCCGTCGGCCACGGCCGCGCGCGTGATAGAACACGGTTGAATGTGGCCTCGCCCCTGCAAATGAATGTGACAAGCGCTCCCGATGTGGCCGGCACGCCCGTGACCGGAGCCCCGCCGATGGCAGCCCCTGCGAAGCGGTCGCAGGCGTCGCGGGCGCGTCGTTGGCGGGTGCCGAACGTGCGCGAGGCGAGGCTCGCGACCGGGCTCGTGCTGTTCGCCTTCGTGACCACCCACCTTCTCAATCACGCGCTCGGCAACGTCTCGATCGAGGCGATGGAGCTCGGCCTCAAGGTCGTGGGTGTCTGGCGCTCGCTGCCGGGCGCGATCGTGCTCTATGCCGCCCTGCTCACCCACATGACGCTCGGCTTCTGGACGCTGTTCGCGCGGCGCAGCTTCCGTTTCACGCGCGCGGAGGCAGCCCAGCTCGTGCTCGGCCTCGCCATCCCGCTCCTGCTCGTCGACCACGTGCTCGGCACGCGCGGCTCGCAGACCCTGTTCGGCACCGACAAGGGATACGCCGAGGAGCTGTTGAAGTTCTGGGTCAGGGCGCCCGGCTTCGGCGTGCTCCAGGCCGTGCTGCTGCTGATCGTGTGGATCCACGGCTGCCTCGGCATCCACTTCTGGCTGCGGCTCAAGCCGTTCTATCCGCGCGTGCGCGACCTCATGCTCGCCGTCGCGGTGCTGATCCCGGCGCTGGCCCTGCTCGGCTTCTACCGTGGCGGCATGGCGATCCAGGCCCTGGTCCACGATCCGGCCTTCCAGGCGCAGCACCTCGTGCCGCAGCACGTCGGCACGAGCGAGCAGAACGCCGCCCTCGCGCGCTACCGCAACGACGCGCTGATCGTCTTCGCGGCGCTCTTTGCCCTGATCTTCCTCGCCCGCGGTTGGCGCCGCCTGATGGAGGCGCGCCAAGGCCTCGTGGCGCTCGCCTATCCGAAGCGTGCGATCCGCGTGCCGCGCGGGCTGTCGGTGCTCGAGGCGAGCCTGCGCTACAACATTCCGCACGCGCATGTGTGCGGCGGCCGCGGGCGATGCTCGACCTGCCGTGTCCGCATCCTCGGCAGGCATGACGAGCTGCCGCCGGCGAGCGCTGCCGAGCGCGCGGTGCTCGAACGGGTGCAGGGCGGAACGGGCGTGCGTCTCGCCTGCCAGCTTCGTCCGCCGGGGGACATCACCATCGTGCCGCTGCTGCCGCCGGACGCGACGGTCGCCGCCGCCTATGCGGGCAGCGGACGGCGCCTCGGCGAGGAGCGCTATGTCGTCATCATGTTCGTCGACATGCGCGGCGCGACCACGCTTGCCGAGAGCCGGCTGCCGTTCGACACCGTGTTCGTGATCAATCGGTTCCACACCGCCGTGAGCGGCGCCGTGACGGCGGCGGGCGGCATGACCATTCAGATCATGGGTGACGGGCTGATGGCCTTGTTCGGGCTGCACGGCGATCGGGCGGAAGGCTGCCGGCAGGCGGCGCTCGCGTGCGCGGCCATCGCCGAGGGCATCGCGCGGCTGAACGAGTCGCTGACCGAGGATCTGCGCGAGCCGATCCGCTTCGGCATCGGCATCAACGCCGGCACCGTCATCGCCGGCGAGTTCGGCTATGGCGAGACCTCGAGCTTCATGGTGGTCGGCGATCCGGTCAACGTGGCGGCGCGGGTGCAGGATCTCACCAAGCAGCTCGGCTGCGAGGTCGTGATGGCGGAGGAGGTCTACGCGCAGGCGGGCTTTGCGCCCGATGACCTGCCGCCGCACGACGTCGAGGTGCGCGGCCGCGCCGCCAGCGTGCGCGTGCGGGGCGCCAAGCGTGCGGCCGATCTCGGCGAGCTTCTGTCGCGGCGCGTCGACGCGCCGGCCGCCGCGGCGCCGGTGTCGCGGGCGCGGGCGTGACGCGATCTGGCGTGATCCCGAAAAAGGTGTGATGACGATTCGCAGAATCGTCGTCGCGCTTTAGGCGCCTCCCAGGAATCTGCCGAAGAATGCGCCCATCGCGCGCAAAAGCTCGGCGACCATCGTCCTCTTCTGCTCGGCGCGCTCCTCGGGCGGTAGCCGGCCTGTGGCGGCCGAATCGCGCAGGCGATGTTCCGCCACCGTGCGCGTCAGCGTCGCGGCGATCTCGGGATGGGCGTCGAGCAGCGTCGCGATATGCTCCTTCGCGATCTCGTAGAGCACCGCGTCGCCGATCGCACGCACGGTCGCCGAGCGCTTCTGGCCCGTGAGCAGCGACATCTCGCCGAAAAAGTCGCCGGCGCGCAGATAACCGGCCTCGCGCAGCGTTCCGTCCGCCTCCGGCACGTGCACGCGCAGGTCTCCCTCGACGACGACGAACATGGATTGCCCCGGCTCGCCCTGTTCCACGACGACGCTGCCGGCCGGCACCAAGCGGACCATGACCTGCCGTGCGAGCCCGTCGAGCGCGGCGGCGTCGAAGGCCGCAAACAGATCGACACGGCTGAGCGATTGCACCCGATGGGCGACATCCTCATGGTCGAGCTCGCGGGCGGCCGCGCGGGCGACGAAGATGTCCTGCTTCGCGAGCGCGGGCGAAAGACCGCTGTGGTGCAGGTTGTCGAGCACGTGCTTGAGGAGCAGATGCCTCGCCTTGCGCGGCACCATCTTCGCCGGATCGACCGCAAAGGCGACCCGGTAGTGGACGCCGGTCTCGTCGACCGCGGCGACGAGAACGTCGGGCGCCGGGCTCGCCAGCGGTCCCCCTTCGGCGGCCGCCATGCGCGCGGCGGACTCGAGCACGCGGATGGCGCGATCGGCGTCGACCGAGAAGTCGAGCTTGATGATGAAATCGTACCACGAGGTCTCATCCGGCGCGCTGCGATTGAGGATCACGGATTCGGCGAGGATGCCGTTGGGAATGATGATGACGTCGTTTTCGAGGGTCGCGAGCCGCGTCGTGCGCCAGTTGATCTCCTGCACGACCCCCATGATCGGGTCGGGGCCGCGGCCGCGCAGCTGGATGAAATCGCCGGTGCGGAACGGCTGCTCCAGGTTGATCGCGATCCCCGAGAAGGCATCGAGAATGAGGCTGCGCACCGCGAATCCGATCAGCAGCCCGAGCGCGCTCGAGGTCGTGACCAGGGCCGTGACCGACTGATCGAAGACGAATCCGATAATCGCGATGATCGCAATCGCGTAGATGATGATCGCCGTCAGCTGGCGAAGCAGCTTGGGGACGCGCACATTGGTCTGGTGGGCGGCCAGCACTTCCCAGATCGCCGTGTCGACGATCCGGCTGAGCAGGAACGCCCCCGCGAGCCAGGTCGCGATGGCGAGCACATAGGGGATTGCCGTGCCGGCATCGACGGGCAGTCGCAGCGCGAGCCTGTCGATGGCGGCGCGGCCCGCCGTGACGGCGGCGAGCAGCGCCAGAAAAAGAATTGTCGGCACCCACGTCCGATAGACGAGGGCTTTGACGTGGTGGTCGAGCCGCCATCTCATGGAAGTGGGCAACCCATTCAGGCGTCCAAAGTTCTGGCGTCCATGGCGCGCGCTCAGGGCGATGTGATCGAAATGACCGACGTCGCCGGCAACTGCTTGGCCGACGTATTGAGCGCCAGCAGCTGCTTTGTCAGCTCGAGCACCTGCAGGGTTCGCCCCGCGACCTTCGCATCGCGCGGGATGCCGAACACCTTTCCGTCGTAGGCTACCGTGATGACGTCATCGCTCGGTCCTTCGACCGGATCGAGAACGAACAGATTGTCACAGAAGTAGCGCCCGCCCGGATGTCCGAGCCTCTGCTTGCGCGGCGAAAGAAAGACCATGTCGTGCCGCTCCTGCTGCATCGGCGCGCTCTCATCGTCGTCGCAATCGCTGAGCGGCATTGACCCGTGACGAATGCCGCTCTTGACCCGGATGGTTCGCGACGCATCGCCGAACTCGGTGAACAACCGCCGCCGTGTGACTTCGCCGAGATAATAGAGGATGGCCTCCGTGGACCGTGTATAGAATTTGATCGTGACGATCGCCCCGGCAAAAGCGTCGACCGGGAACAGGGCGTCATCGTTGACTGTGCCGGATTGCATCCGCCGCTGGAATTCGCCGATCCGCGTCAGGAATGCGGGCGACAGGTGGATGCCGCGGAACTCGGCCGAGCCATCGGTATGAACGCCCTGGCTCGCGTAGCCTTCGGCGGCGGGCGCGGACGAACGCGGACCGGCCGCATGCGCCCGGCATTCGGCAGCGGCGCCTTGGCTGCCCCCGACGGCAGGCGTGAACAGGCGTTGATTGAAGTGTCCGCAGAACATCGAGGAGTCGGGACGCCCGATCCAATCCGAGGGTATCCCGTCGGCGGTCGCGAAGCAGAGCCGGAACAGGCTCGACTTCTTTTCCATGCGATACGTTGCGCCTTCCTGGCGGATGTCGAGCCCTGCGGTCGCCGCCTTCGAATAGGCGTCCATGACCTTCACGGCATCCGTCCCGGCGCCTGTCCTCGACGCAATCGGCGGTCCGAACGAGGTCGCGACGCTGACCCGTTCGGTGAACAGGCCCGAAGCGGCGAGATAGTCGACGAACGTCTCGAACTGCCCGTATTGAAAATCGCTGCGCACGGAATTGAGGAACGTGAACTGGCGGCACACGCCATCGTCGATGCGCGTGATCTCGATCTTCTGCACGAAGACGTTGAGCAGCACCTCGGGCGGATAGCCCTGCTGCAGATAGTAGTCGACCACCTGCAGCGGGATCGGCGCCAGGATGCCCTGATAGAATTCCTGCGTGTCGAGGACCGGCACCACGAAGGTCGGCCCGCCGCTCACCGACGCGCTCGCGCCACCGCCTTCGGTGGAAATGCGGTTGATCGCCTGGTTGGTGTTGCCGGGAATGACATTGAACAGCGACAGGAGCGGGAGCTGTTGCGTCGCGGCCCCGCTCACGGTGGCATTGGCGCTGGCGCTGGCCGTCCCGGTGATCGACTGCAGGCTGGTGAACTGCATCGGCCGTCGCATGCTGGCGCGGACGATGTTGAGGAGCAGCGCCTGCTCCTGCGCCTGCTCGGCCTGCAGATTGTACTCGACCGCCCGTCCCGAGAACCGGTCAACCACTGTGCATCCGGCCAGCACACATACCGACGCGGCTGCCAGAGCAGCCCACGGACGCCCCATTACACCCTCCACGCTACGCCTGACGCGTCACGCCGGTCCCCCGGAGCCGCACCTGCCACGGCGCCTCCTGCAAGCTAGCATCGTTGCAGCGCGCTGTCTCGCGGAGCGCCGTGACGAGGCTGGACAACTTTGCATATATTCGACCTGTGCCGATGAACGCTGCGGTTCCGGATTCGATATGAATGCGTCGCCGCGGTCTGCAGTCAGAGCATGTTCCGATTCCTCGGAAACGAAACACGCTCCGGTTGGGAGAAATCGTGATGAAGCTTTATGTCGATGCCGGCCGGGCGCCGAACCCGCGCCGGGTGCGCATCTTTCTCGCCGAAAAGGGCGTGACGCTGCCGACCGAGGCGGTCGATCTCGGCGCGCAGGCGCACAAGGCTCCGGCCTATCGTGCCGTCAACCCGATGCAGCGGCTGCCGGCGCTGATGCTCGACGACGGCACCGTGATCGCCGAATCGATCGCCATCTGCCGCTACATCGAGGCGCAGCATCCGCAGCCGCCGCTGTTCGGCGAGGGCGCGCTGGAGCAGGCGCTGATCGAGATGTGGCAGCGCCGCGTCGAGTTCCACCTGCTGGCGATCGTCTCCAACGTGTTTCGCCATCTGCATCCCGCCATGGCGCCGCTCGAGGTGCCGCAGGTCGCGGCCTGGGGCGAGGCCAACAAGCCGCGCGTGCAGGAGTTCCTGACGTTTCTCGATGGCGAGCTGGAGACGCGGCCTTATGTGGCCGGCCCGCGCTTTTCCGTCGCCGATATCACGGCGGTGGTCGCGGTCGACTTCATGAAGCCGGCGAAGCTCGCGGTGCCGGAGGGGCTTGCCAATATTCGGCGGTGGCACCGGGAGGTCTCGGCGCGGCCGAGCGTCGCCCGCGAGCGCTAAGCGACTGTGGCCGGGTTGCCACGCTCGTCTGATTGCGCACCTGGCCGCGGGCCTGACGATTGACTATGCCGCCGCTGCGCGTGGTACCCTCCTCACGGGTGAAGGCGCGGGGGCGCCAAGCAATGTCATGAAAGCCTTGCGGTTTCGGCTGCGGCCCGCCGCGGTTGCGATGGGCGTTCTGGTGGCCGCGTGCCTCGGCCACTCGGTCGCGCGCGCCCAGTCGACCTGGGCCGGCCCTGGCGCCGACTGGAACA
>DATBZM010000053.1:0-24080 GCA_036513175.1 Xanthobacteraceae bacterium
AAGGTGTGGGACCGCCGCGAGTTCAAGGATCTCGACGACGAGGTCGAGCTCGGCACCCGCAACATCAAGATCGCGCTGCGCCGCCTGCGCAAGTTCGCCCGCACCGGCGCGCCCGACGAGCTCGACCTCGACCACACCATCAAGGAGACGGCGCACAAGGGTTATCTCGACATCCACATGCGCCCGGAACGGCACAATGCCGTGAAGGTGCTTTTGTTCTTCGACGTCGGCGGCTCCATGGACTGGCACATCAAGGCGACGGAGGAACTGTTTTCCGCCGCGCGCGGCGAGTTCAAGCACATGGAGCATTTCTACTTCCACAACTGCCTGTACGAGCGGGTGTGGAAGGAGAACCGCCGCCGCCACGATCACACGACGCCGACCTGGGACGTGCTGCACACCTACCCGCACGACTACAAGGTCGTCTTCGTCGGCGACGCCGCGATGAGCCTCTACGAGATCGTCATGCCGGGCGGCTCGGTCGAGCACATGAACCCGGAGCCCGGCGAGACCTGGATGGCGCGGGTGACGCGCACCTATCCGGCCTGCGTGTGGCTCAACCCGACGCCGGAGAGCCAGTGGGACTACACGCAATCGATCCGCGCCATGCGCCAGCTCATGGGCGGGCGGATGTACCCGCTCACGCTCGAGGGGCTCGACCGGGCGATGCGCGAGCTGGTGCGGTGATTGTCCCTTGGCCGCCCAGCCGAGGTTCAATGCCAGGGCCGTGATCTATGGGGGATGCAGCCATGGTTGACGCGGGATTTTCGGTCTTGTCCGTCGTCGCAATGGGCTACCGCGACTTCATCCGCGTGTTGCGAACCCTGACGAACCTGGTCCTCATCGCGCTGGCTATCTCGCTCGGTCTGCGATTTTTCGCATTGCTTTTTCTGGCGAGCTGGCTGTCGATCCCCGTGGTCGGCATGTTTCTCAGCTTGGGTCTGAGCGCGCTCCGCAGCTTTCTCCTCACTCCCTTCTACATCGCGGTGCACCGTTTCATCATTCTGGATGAAGTCACCCACACTTATTCGTTCGATTGGCGCAACCGTCGCTTTATGCTGTTTTTTGCGTGGTCGTTTGCGCTGACCGCGCTCGTTTCCGCCTTGGGAATCCTGCTCCTCCTCTTGATGATACTCTTGATTCCGTGGTGGGAGGCCCAGCTCCTGGCCGCGCTGATCGTGATTGTCGCCACCGCGATCGTGCTGTTGCGGCTGACGATCATATTTCCCGCGATCGCGGTCGATGCGCCCGGCGCGGACGGGCCCAATGCGTTTGCCGACACCAAGGGCCACGCATCCAGGATCTTTGCAGTTTTTCTCGTCGCGGCGCTGCCATTCATCGTCGCCTATTTCCTCATCAAGCCCTCAGGCGCCGGTCTGTCGCTGAGCGGAACGCTGATCGATGCCGTGGTCTCCGTCCTTTTCATCCCGCTGTTGCTCTCATTGGCCTCGCGCATCTTTCAGGCCTTGGCCGATCGCCTCGTTGCCCGCACTGCGACGGACGCGGCTGCTCCTATCTGATCCGTTGCTCCTCGGTCGCACCCGATACGCACGCATGGCCCGGCGCATAGGCCATCTGGCGCGCCATCGTCGCAAGCTCGCATCCCTCGCAGTAACGCGCGTCCTTGAAGTCGATCCAGTTGTGCGCGTAGATGCGCTCGGCCGGGATCGCGTAGCGTTCCTGCAGGAAGCGCACGAGGATGCGCCATGTCCGCACCTGCTCCGCCGTCGGCGGCTTGGCGACGTCGGGAAAATTGCCGTTGAACTCGACGCCGATCGTGTTGGTCCTGATCACCGCGTGGTAGGTCGGGCCGTTGTCGATATACTTGTTGTCGTTGCGGTTCGCGCCGTCGCCGTGCGTCGGAATCGCGTTCTCGGCGGTCGACCAGTAGACCGTGCCGTCGGTCTCGACCCAGATGGTCACGCCGCGCTTGGTCGGATTGGCGAACTGGGCGAGCGCAAGGCTTTTGGCCGCGCCGGGCGCGCCTTCGGTCTGGTGCGCCAGGATGTTCTGCCAGTGGTTGGCCACGGCCGGATCGCCCAGCGGATGCAGATAGACGATGCGCAGGCCCGGGATCTGCGGGCGGCCGCGCGCATGCGCGAGCTCGCAGAAGGTCGCTGGCGCAGCGCCGCGCAGGCCTGCCAATTCGCGCGCGATCGCGCGATCCGCCGCTGCAAGTTCCGCCGCCGTGACGGCGCCGATGCGGTCCGGCCGCCCGGCCAGCTCGCGCGCCGCGTCCTCTCGCATCGCGCTGAACTCATTGTCGGCTTGCAAGCCCGCGGCGGCGAGCCGCGCTGCCAGCTCGACGCGCGGCATGTCGACGCGACCAGCACGCGCCTGCGCGATCACCTGCGCGGCGATCGGTGGCTGCTGATCGGCGTCGGCGCACGCCGTCGCCATCAGGACGGCGACCGCTAGCGCGCAAGCGCCCAGTCTGGCCGCAATCCGGCGGGGTTCTCCACAGGGCAGCGGCCGCAAGTGTGGCTTTTGGGGCTCAGTGAGCGAGAATCCGCCATCCATTGCGTCACGGGGCTCGACTTGGCTGTGCTTCCGAAAGAACCTGCGCGCCGACGCGCTTCGCTGTGTCGGAGGCGTCCATCAGGGAATCGTGCAGGGGCTTGCATAATGAAAAAATCGCTGTCTGTCGTCGCGCTCATTGCGACGGTGATGATGCTGCTGGCGCCGGGGGCGCGCGCCGGCGAGTTCCACCTGTTTCGCGGCGACAGGCGACTGATCGCGCCGAGCATCGCGGTCGGCGCCGCCACGACCGGGGCCTATTTCGCCATCCGCAATCAGGGTGGTGGCGTTGGCCGCTTCTCCGAGGGCGGCGCGATCGGGCTCTCGACGGTTGGCTGCATGGCACTCACGCCGCTCGTGAGCGGCATCGTGGTGCAGCGTGAGCTGACGCGGCGCGAGGTGCACGTGATGCTGGCGAATTGCGTGGTTCCGTTCATCGGCGGCTGGCTGATGGATGCCTATTTCGACAGGCATCCGGATCGCGACTCGGTTCCGCCGCCGGTGCTGGTGGCGATGCACCACCACCACCATCACCACTATCACTGATCTGCGTCGCGGGGGACGCCGTGACGTGCGGGAAGCCGGCCGATGGCCGGCTTCTCTGCGTTTCGTGGTGGGGAAAACCCATGTCGTGCGACAGGCCTAGGGCCAAGTGTGACATTTCGGCTGCACTCACGAGAAACTTGCGGCCGCATATGGCGGAAAGACTCGACGAGTGGGCCAAGCTCGTCCCAACATACGGTCCAGTCGCGCGAGCGGTCCGCGGTGCACAGCATAGGGGGGCACCGGTGGGGCGCGCGGGACGAAGTTGGGCGGGGGGGTAATGGCGCTTGAGTCATCGCGCCAACGAAAGAGCCGGCCGAAAGGCCGGCTCTTTTGCTATATGGGCGCGGCCTGATACTCGGTTGGTCGTTACGCTCGCGCCGTCGATGATCGTGCCGCGCCGCAAGCCGACAGCAACGCCGCCGGCCGGGGGGCGACGGCGGCAGGTGTCGCAACGTCCGGCTTGCGGGCCACGGCGGGCCTGTATTGACGACATGCCATGTTCGTTGGTCGCAGCGGGTGGGCCGGCGGTTCACGCCCCAGGCGTGCGCGGGCTGTCAATGTCGGAGGGCGAAGAATGCGCCGAAGCTGGCCATCAGCACGGCGGCGGCGAGCGCCGCAAGCGTTGCCAGCGCATGCGCGCCGGCCACTCCGGCCGGCGCCGGCGGGGCGAGGTCGCCGATCGTCGCAAGCACGAGCACCAGCGCGGCGACCGCGACGAAGCGCAGCGAACGGAAATAGAGCCAGGAGAGCCGCGAGGCCGCCAGCGCCAGCACGAAGCTCGCGACGAAAGCCCCGCCGGTGATCGCCCACCAGGCGAGCGCCGCGTGCAGCGGCGTGCCGCTGCCGCGAAATACGCCTCGCCACGCGCCGACGAGCACGATGCCGCGGCGCGCGAGCATGATCTCGACGATCATCGCGACCATGACGCCGCCGACGATGGCGGCGACGGCGGGCACCGTACGGCCCAGAGAACTCGATGGCGCCATGGAAGGGAAGCATCCGGCAGCGTGGACCGGCATGTCCTACTGTTACGGCGCGCCCGCTGGCAACAGCGGATTGAGCAGGTCTCGTCACCCGCCGCCGCACGCGCATCGTGGAGTGGGCGCCGCCGTCTACTTCGGTATCGTGTTCTGATCGCCGCCCGGCGTGCCGGGCGGCGGCACGACTTTCAGGGCTCCGCCCTGCGGTGGCGACACGCGAATGTCGGGATCGACGCCCGGCGGCGGACAGAGCACGCCATTCGAGCGGGCGAGCTTGTCGCTCAGATTGGCGCCCGATTGGTCGCTGCCGATCGTCGCGCCGCCGCCCATAGGCGCGCACCCTTGCGTCGTCGCTTGCGGAGCGGCCGGGTTCGGCTGAGCGGGCGGCGTCTGCGCGGCTGCAAAGCCGGGGCCAAGCGACAACAAAAGAAGAGGGGCGAGCGCGATCGATCGGTTCATAGGCGTCTCCTCGTATGCGGCGCCATCCGGTTTGGACGGTCTCGTTTGTTCTGCCTTGCGCCTGCACGAAAAACGCCTGCTGACAATCGATGTTCCGGAGCGCGCGGGGCGCCAGCGCCGATGGCACCGATCAAAGACGTCGTGCGGATGAGGCGTCGCCATCGTCAGCCCATGATCGTCGGCCCGTGATCGTCAGCCCGTGATCGTCAGCCCATGTGTTCAGCGAGGATAACGCCATCAAGCTGGGGAAAAAGCCGTTGCGGCTGACCAGATTGACGAATCGCGCAATATAATACCTACTCGAAAATACCACTTGCCATTCCGCGCCCCGCCATTCGGGCGCGACGTAAGAGTTGCGTCAGTCGGGTCGTCCCATTGCGTTTTTACGACCCGCACACGCCGTCGTCCACATCGTTGCAATGATGCGCATCTGCGCAGAACGGTCGTTCGACACCGGGGCTGGTCAGCGCCATGTCCGTCGATTTCATCTATACCGACGCCTCGTCCTACCGAGCCTATCTCGCGGGGCTTCATCAGCGGGAAAAGCTCGATATTGCGATCGCCAAGGCTGTGCGCGCCGCCGTCGGCGCGGTCGCCGAGATCTACGGCGCTGACCGTCCGTTGCTGCGCGAGGCCCTGCGCGACTTCCGCTACGCGCCGGACGCCGCGCGCGAGGTGATGACCGTCAATTTGTATTATGCCTGCGCGGCGCTCGATCCGGTCGCGGGCGACGTCGTGAGGGCGTTCCAATCGCTGTTCGACGACGACGCCGCGCAAATCGCCGAGCCGGCGCACGGCGGGAGCGCCAGGGCGAGCGAGGCCGAGCAGCTGCTCGCCCGCGTGCGCGCACTGGGGGCGCGCCAGCGATTCGTCGAGGCGCTGCGCCTGGTGAGCGCGATCCTGGTCGAGTACCCGGCGGCGTGCGCGCGCGACCGGCGCTTCGAATGGCTGCGCGCGGCGTTGCTCGCCGGCATACCGGGCCAGCCGAAAAGCGCCGCGATGGTCGACCTGCCGGCGGCCGAGCGCGCCTTGTTGCAGATCGCGCAGCGTGCCGGGGGCGGCTGCGCGGAGGAGGCGGCAGCGGCGCTCGTCGAGGCCGGCCGCTGCGCCTATGCGGACGGGCGGTTCGCCGACGCCAAGACACATTATGGGCGTGCGCTCGAGCACGATCCCGGCGCCGCCGAGGCGCACTACCAGATCGCGCGGCTCGCCCGCCACGCCGGCCGCAGCCGGGACTCGCGCGTGTCGCTCGTCGCCGCGTTCGGCCTCAAGTTCGGCTATGCGCTGCGCGCGGCGAGCGATCCGCTGTTCGCGGGCGACGTCGATCTCGTGCATGCCTGCGTGGTGGCGGCGACCCGTCGCGCCACGCGCGCGGCGCGCGATACGCTGCGCCAGGGGCTCGCCCGCCTGCGCTTCCTCGCGCGCAACAGCGACCGCGACTTCCCCGCCGAGGGGCTCGATCGCTTCGCGCCGACCCGCGCCGAGCTGACCGGACTCGCCGCCGCGCCGGCGCACGCGACCCTGCGCCGGGCCTTGCTGCAATTTGCCGCCGCCGTCGCCGCAACGCGCGCGCCGGTGGCGCGGCTCGCCCAGGACTACTGCGCGCTCCTGCGCGCCAATGAGGACACGATCGCGCTGCGCGACGTCGACGCGCGCCGCCCCGCCGCCGATCCCGGCAAGGTCGCGCGCTGGCTCACGCGCGCCACCGAGGCATCGGTGGCGGCGACGCTGCTCGCGGTCGTCGCCGGCATCTCCGATTTCGCCGCCGCGGCGCCGCTGCCCGCCTGGCACGCGACGCAATCGGCTTCCGCCCTGGGACTTGCGGTCTTGGTCGCCATCCTGTGGCTGTCGATGCATACGAGCTTCCTGCGGCAGCCGACGCGGACTTTCTTCCAGCGCATCGTCACCACGGCGCAGGCCTGGTCGCTCGCGCGTTTCGCGCGCGGGCGCCCGCGGCGCATCGCGCGCAACCGCCGCAAGCTGCATCAGCGCATCCGGCGCATCGAGCGAAGGCTTGGGATCGCGAGCGAGTAGCGAATGGCGAGTAGCGAATAGGGAGTAGGCGGTCCGCTATTCGCCAATCGCTATTCGCTATTCGTCCTACATGGCCATCCCGCAATACTTCGCGATCGTGCAGGCGAGATCGAGCAATGCTTCGTCGCCACCCGCCCAGGCGATGAACGACAGTCCGGCCGGGCAGCCCGCGACCGTGCCGATCGGAATGGTGATCTGCGGCAGGCCGGCCAGCACCGCCGGCGACCCGAGCCGCATGACGCGCACGCGAAACGACTCCGAATCCTCGGCCGACATGTCGATCGGCGGGGCGATGCACGGCGCGGTCGGCAGCGCCACGATCGTTCCCGGCGTGACGATGCCGCGCAGTTGCGCCCGCGCCGCCCCGACGGTCTTGCGTGCAGCATCCGCCTGCGCCTGCGTCACCGTCGCGGCGAAGGCCATGCGCTCCCTGATGCCCGGCCCGAGCGCCGGCTTTACGCGCGTGACGAAGTCGCCGAACGAGCCCCAGGTCTCGCGCCCCTGCACGACGCGGAAGGCCTCGCGCCAGGGGTCGAAGCCGTCGGGCGCGATCGTCGTGCCCTCGGCCCTCGGCAGGGCGCGGGCAGCGCGGGCGAGGAATTCGCGGCCAAGCGCCGCAACCGGCGCATCCGCCTGGGCGAAGGCGTCCTGCGCCACGAGCAGGCGTGTGATCGGCGCGTGCTCCGGCTTGTTGTCGAGCAGCACCGCGCCGACGCGACGCGCGACGCCGGGCCCATTGGCAAAAAATCCGGCGGTGTCGAACGAGGGCGCCATCGCCATCGCGCCGGCAAGATCGATGCGGCCGTGCGTCGGGCGCAGCGCGTAGACGCCGCAGTAGGACGCCGGCATGCGCACCGATCCGCCGGTGTCGCTGCCGAGCGCGAAGTCGCAGGCGTTCGCGGCGGTCGCGGTCGCCGACCCGCTCGACGAGCCGCCCGGAATGCGCCCGGGCGCGCGGATGTTCAGCGGCGTGCCGTAGTGCGCGTTGATGCCGGAGCCGCTGAAGAAGAGCTCGTCGCAGATGGTCTTGCCCGTGATGGTCGCGCCGGCATCGAGAATCTTCGCCACCGCCGCCGCGTGGGCGCGCGCTGGCGCTTGCGCCGCGAGCCATTCCGGGTTGCCGCCGCCGGTGCGCGTGCCGGCGATGTCGAACAGATCCTTCACCACCGCCGTGAGGCCGGCGAGCGGCCCGCGGACGCTGCCGGCGATCGGCGCGTCGAGATGGTGCGGGACGAAGAAGGAGCCGGATGTGTTCGACTTGATCCTCACGCGCTTGCCGGACGCATCAAGTGGATGATGGCTGAGCAGGGGCGAATGCGCTCTGGGACGATTTTGCTGCCGGGCAGGAGCCGTCTACTCCGAACACACAGGATGTAATAGGCCGTTGCACGTGCAGTCCGGCCATTCCCTTCCACGAACGGGTGAATCCAATTCAGACGCCAGAGCGCGTAAGCGGCCTGTTGGGTCTCGCGGGCCGCATACCAGTTCTCGTGGATGAAAGAAATAAATCTGTCCATCAGATCTGGGACATCTTTAAAGTGCGGCGGGATATGATTCCCTACGTAAATCGGCTCTTCCCTGAACCGACCTCCGAACTGGGCGATATTTGCCACCGCCACGTGATTGAGGGCCCACAAGGTGTACTTGTCGAGTGCTTCTGGGCCCTTTTGGATGCCAATCTCAATGCAATTGGTCAGTAGATCATATTGACGGATGAGGTTTCGTTCCTGGACCCGGGCAAAGAGATCAGCGTCCACTTCATGCACAACCATGAAAAACAAAGGCCCGGCGTTGCCGGGCCTTCCTCCTTCTCGCGGCAGTCTCAGTCTCGCAGTCGAATGCTCTCCGAGGCGGCCCGCACCGAGTCCTTCGTGATCCGCACGGCATCGGCAGGTGCATTGCCATAGGCAAAGCTCACCCGCTGCTCCTTGAGTTGCTCTTCCGAGACGCGGATATTCTGGGTGGCCTCCAGCAATCGGTCCAGTTCTGGGTGTACCGGTGCCGCCCCCAGAAATGACTTGCGAATGGCCATCTGATCTCCTCCTGTCGCTGGCCGACTCTACCTGATCAATCGTTATCGACAAGTAGCGTTCTCTATTTGTACACGACTGTACTGGAAATCAATAGGGGGTGCCAAGAAAGCCGCGGAACAGCGTTGGGCGCAGAAACGCAAGGAGGATCGCGCCTGACACGTCGCCAGTCTGTGCTCTCGATTATTCGGCGACCGCCTGCCGCGAATACCAATCCAGGATCGTCGCCCCGTCCCAGGCCGCGACGCCGGGGCGACTCAATATCTCCTCGAACGCGCGCTGCACGTGGCCGATGCGGTGCGGCACGCCGGTGAGGAAGGGGTGCATCGCGATCGACATGAATTTCGGCCGCGCCGCCGACTCGGCGTAGAGCCACTCGAACTGGTCCATGATGCGGCGATACATCTCGACCGAAGGATGGTGTTGCAGCGCCATCATGACGATGTCGTGCAGCTCGAAATTATAGGGCAGGGCGACGACCGGCTTGTGCGTCGTCTTGAGCGTCACCGGCTCGTCGTCGAGCACCCAGTCGCCGATATACTCGATGCCGGCGGCGGAGAGGTGATCGAGCGTGTCGAAGGTCTGCGTCAGCCCCGGCCCGAACCAGCCGCGCGGCGGCCGGCCCCAGAATTTCGCGATGATCGCGACCGACTTGTCGATCACCGCCTTCTGGTCGTCGAGCTTGTGCATCGGCACCTGGTCGAAACCGTGCGCGTTGAGCTCCCAGCCATTGTCGACGCAGGCCTGCGCGACCTGCGGATAGGTCTCGCACACGCGCGCATTGAGCGTGACGGTCGGGCTGATCTCGAGCTTTTCGAACATGCGCTTGAGGCGCCAGAAGCCGACCCGCATGCCGTATTCGTGCCAGCTCCAGTTCGGATGGTCGGGCAGCATGGGCTGGCCCTGCGGCGGCGAGATCACCATGCGCGCCATCGGGCGGGCCATGTCCCACTCCTCCAGCGCCAGCAGCGGCCACACGATGAGCCGCAGCCCATCCGGCAGCTTGGGCACGGGCCGCTTGTCGATGGCGGAGTAGGCGAGGCGTTCGCGCGGATGCATTTGTGGGTCTCGCGTGCGTTAGCGCATGTTCCGGCGAAGTGGAGCCCGGTTCGCCGGTAAGAACATGCGCCAGATACGGGCGCGCAGGATGGCGAATGGACGGCAAAGAAGCTAGCCTGTCGGTGCAGGAGCCTGGCGTGATCGATTTTGCAAAAATGCTCGAGCAGTTCGCGGCCGCGGTGGAAGCCGATGACGGCACCGGGCTCGCGGCGCTGTTCACCGAAGACGGCGTCTATGAAGATGGCTTCTACGGCGCCTATGCGGGGGCAGCCGCGATCGCCGGCATGGTGGCGCATTTTCACGAGACGGGTGAGAGCTTCCGCTGGGAGTTCTTCGATCCCGTGAGCGACGGGCGCGTCGGCTACGCGCATTACCGGTTCAGCTACCGCTCGAAAGTCGCGGGCGCCGAGGGGAAGCCGGTGGCCTTCGAGGGAATCAGCCATTTCGAGCTGCGCGACGGCAGGATCGCCCGCTATTGCGAGGTGTTCGATCGCGGCCTCGCGCTCGCCCAGCAGGGCTTTGCGCCCGAGCGCATCAAGCGCGTGGTCGAGAAGGCGGCGGCGCGGCAGAACGAGACGCCGGAATTCGCCGCGCACCTGCGGCGCCTCGCGGACCGCTCGGCCTGAAGGCGCCGGCGATCACATCACGCAAGGACGAAGTTGCATGTCTCGCATGCTGATCAGGGGCGGATGCGTCGTCACCATGGATGCGCGGCTCGGCGAGCTGCCGCAGGGCGACGTGCTGATCGAGAACGGCCGCATCGCGGCAATCGCGCCGAAGCTCGCGGCGCCCGACGGCGCCGAGACGATCGATGCATCCGGCATGATCGTGATGCCGGGCCTGATCAACGGCCACGCGCACACCTGGCAGGCGGCGCTGCGCGGCATCGCGGGCGACTGGACGGTCGCGCGATACATGCAGGCGATGCACCGCGGGCTCGCGACGCTCTACCGGCCGGACGATATCTACATCGCCAACCTGATGGGCGCGCTCAACCAGATCAACAACGGCGCGACCACGCTGGTCGACTGGTGCCACAACAATCCGACGCCCGAGCACACCGATGCGGCGATCGACGGGCTCGCGGAATCCGGCATCCGCGCCGTCTTCCTGCATGGCTCGCCAAAACCCAATCCGAAGCCGGGGCAGATGCATTTCAGCGAGATCCCGATGCCGCGCCACGAGGTCGAGCGGCTGCGCAAGGGGCGCTGCGCGAGCGATGCCGGGCTTCTCACCTTCGGGCTCGCGATCCTCGGGCCCTACTATTCGGTGTGGGAGGTGACGCGGGCGGACGTCGCGCTCGCGAACGAGCTCGACCTCATCTGCAGCATGCATGTGGGCGGCGGAACGGCGATGACCGCGGACGGCTTCGAGCGGCTCGCCGATGAAGGACTGATCAAGAGCAACTTCAACGTCGTGCACGGCAACGATATCGCGCCGAAAACCATCGGCCGGATCGTCGCGCGCGGCGGCACCTTCACGACCACCGCCGAGGTCGAGCTGCAGATGGGCTACGGCGACCCGCTCACCGGCATCCTGCGCTCGCTCGGCGCGCCGATGGCGATCGGCACCGACGTCGAGGCGATCTCGCGCGGCGACATGTTCACGGCGATGCGGGTGACGCTGCAGCACGAGCGCAACCGGGCGATCATGGAAATCCTGGAAAAGACCGGCAGTCGTCCCATCGAGATGCCGCTCACGTGCCGCGATGCGCTCGCCTGGACGACGGTGCAGGGCGCACAGATCGCCCGCCTCGCACACCGCACCGGCTCGCTCACGGTCGGCAAGGATGCCGACATCGTTCTTCTGTCGGCGGGCGACATCACCATGTTCCCGGCGCGCGATCCGATCAGCTCGATCGTGATGCAGGGCGGGCTTGCGGGGGTCGACACCGTGCTGATCGCCGGCAGGGTGATGAAGCGCGGCGGAAAGCTGCTGTATCCCGCACTCGAGGAGAAGATGGAGACGCTGCGCCGCTCGGGCGATCGTATCCTCACGGATTTCGGTTATCTGCCGCAAAGGGCGATATGACGAGGAGTCTCGGCCCGGGGGGCTGAAATCTGCCGGCCGACTCGTTTCCGGTTGACACCAAATGCCGACGATGCCGACGGCCACTCATCAAAAACAGTAAATCAGCGCTCGGCACCGTCTCCATGCTGAGAACATGCTGGTGCAGAAAGTGCTGCAAGCATCCTTCGTCTATTTGCATTTAAACAACAGAGATAATGGCGCAACGTCCGCCTTTTTCGCATCAAGAGATCCAAGGGAGTCGGCTCGTGCCATCATTCGTATCCCCTTGATGGTTCGCAGGTGAATCAGGGATGTCAACTGGATTTTGCCGAATTCTCCTTCGCAGACAAATACGATACTCCAGGTCGGGGTTTGACTCAGCGGTTCGGAAAGAACTCGGACGCTCTTTACGATGCAGCCATATCCCTCGCCGTCCGCCGAGCCATTAAACCCCTTGGGCTTGAATTCGATACCGCAGAAATCGTCGTTGATCTCCGACCAGCTCCCAATAAGCTCGTCCGGTACCGAGGCCGCGGTCGCCGCGCCTGAGGCGCCAAGGAGGAAGAGGAAGCAAAGGGATTTGATATCCATATCGGCGTACATCGCGGGATCAATGAATCTCGGCGCTACACCATAGCGAGAACATCCGGCTCGTCCTCCGGCAGGTCGTGAAAGTTACATCAGGTTTCTTCCGCGTTGGGAAGGGGCCGAATTAACAATGAAGGGCGGCGTGGCCGAAGCATCCGGGCCTCAAATTGAAGGGAGATTTCTGACGTTGCAGTTGTGTCACGCCGACAGATTTTCGCTGCATGGCTTAAAGCGGCGCGTCGACCGCGAGCGCACGGCCCTCTGAATCTGCAGTGCGGAACGCCGCGCCCGGGTGCGAGAGTCAGGACGGGTGGCGGTTGACATATCGATTCGAAAGAACGAAAGAAGAACATCAGCTCTCCGAACAAAGGCGTTCGCATGCCCCACCGATCCGGAAGCGCCGACCTGCCGCTGCACGGCGGCCGCGTGCCGGCATGGCTCGGCGAGCGCATGAGCCGGCTCGGCGCCGTCATCAGCGAGGCGATCGTGCATCACTACGGGCGCGACGAGCTGCTGCGGCGGCTCGCGCATCCGTTCTGGTTCCAGTCGTTCGGCTGCGTCATGGGCATGGATTGGCATTCGTCCGGCATCACGACGAGCGTGATCGGCGCGCTAAAGCGCGGGCTCAGCTCCCTCGAGCGCGAGCTCGGCCTGCATGTCTGCGGCGGGCGCGGCGCGCATTCGCGCAAGACGCCGCACGAGCTCGTCGCGATCGGCGAGCGGGTCGGCTTCGACGGCGCTGCGCTCGCGACCGCGAGCCGGCTCGTCGCCAAGGTCGACAGCGCGGCGGTGCAGGACGGCTTCGATCTCTATCTGCACGGCTTCATCGTCGCCGATGACGGCCACTGGGTCGTGGTGCAGCAGGGCATGAACGGCGACCGCCGGCAGGCGCGGCGCTATCACTGGCTCTCCGAGGGTCTCGCGAGCTTCGTCGAGACGCCGCACAGCGCGATCGAGGGTGCACAGCAGGGCGAGATCATCAATCTCACCGACCGTCGCGCCGCGGCCTCGCGGCGCGAGCAGATCGCGGTGCTCGCATCGCTCGGTCCCGACCGGGTGGCCGCGGAATTTTCCGCGCTCGAGACGCGAAGCGACGCGCACCCGTCCGCGGCGCCGGAGACGCAGCCGCTGCTGCCGCATCTCGTCATGCCCGGCCATCACGAGGTGCGCGCAAGCGATGTGCACCTCTCCCGCCTGCACGCCAATCTCGCGGCCGCCGCCGACCGCGCACCGGCGGATTTCTCCGAGCTTCTGCTCACGCCCGGCGTCGGAGCGCGCACCGTGCGCGCGCTCGCGCTGGTCGCCGAGGTGGTGCATGGCGCGCCCTGTCGCTTCAGCGACCCGGCGCGCTTTTCCTTCGCCCACGGCGGCAAGGACCGCCATCCGTTTCCAGTGCCGCTCGAGGTCTATGACCGCACGATCGACGTGCTCAAATCCGCGGTGCGCAACGCGAGACTCGGGCGCAGCGAGGAGTTGTCCGCGCTCGAGCGGCTCGACGACCAGGCGCGGCTGGTCGAGCGGCGCGCCAGCGGCCCGGCGGTCGAGACGATCATCGCCGACGAGCTCGCGCAGTCCCATTCCTGGGGCGGCCGCAGCGTGCTCGGCTGGGAGGAGGCGCCGCCTTCTTCCGGCGAGCGCTCGCGCAACTCGGCGTGATCGCCGGTTCCGGCCCAGGAACCATCGCGCCCGCGACACGTTGTAGCCACAGACTCACCCGGGAGAACTTCATGCGGAAATTCGTGACAATTCTCGCGATCGGCGGCGCGCTTGCGCTCGCCTCGGTCGCGGCTCCGACCACCGCCGAGGCGCGGTGCTTTGGTTGTGGCGTTGCGGCGGGCGTGATCGGCGGCATCGCGGCCGGTGCCATCATCGGCGGTGCGGTGAACGGCCCGTACTACAACGGCGCGTACGACTATCAGCCGGGCTATGCCTATGGTCCGGGCTACGGCTACGCGCCGGGCTATGCCTACGCGCCGGGCTATGCCTATGAGGCGCCGTACCGCGGCTACTACCGCTACGGCGGCTCCGCCTGTGATCGCAAGAACTTCGGCTATGACCAGCAGCTGCAGGGTACGTGCTGACGGTCGGCGCTATCCAACATCGATCGAAACCCGGCGGGAAACCGCCGGGTTTTTCATATCCGGCTGCGACTGCCCACCAGGAACGAAGCCTTGCGCGTTACGTTGATGATCGGGAGGCGAGCAGGAGCCGCCGATGGGCAGGATATCAAGGTTACTCGCGGCCGCGCTTGCGGTCATGGCCGTCGGGCTTGCGACGAATGCGGAGGCGCGCTGCATCGGATGCGGCCCGGGTTACCGCTACTACGGCGCTCGCCACTATGGTTGGAAACCCGGCTATCCGCACTACAACGCTGATGACTATTACAACCAGCATCGGCAGTTGCAGGGCACGCGCTGATGTCGCCAGATTGCCGGCAAGGGCGCCTCCCCGAACTCGGCAACGAGACCCGGTAGCGGCGTCCCGGACAACCCGGTCGAGCTCGCACCGATCCATGTCGCGCCCGCCTCGCCGCCGATAAGTTCCCGAGGTTGTTCGGCGCCGTCGAGGGCCGGCGGACGCTAAGATGCTCGGTCAATCGCCAGTTTTTTGTGCCCGCCACGGGTTTTTCTTGGAACGCGGCGGAACACATGGCCTCGGTCCGCGTTTCGGCTTCATGTGGACCCATTCGCTGCCCTTTACGCTCCCGTTCGGCGCTCTCCTCGGCCTGTCAAGCGTGGCATTTCTCGTCGGCTTGATTCTGCACTGAGACGGACGGATCGATGTGATAAATCCCGCCTGCGGGGGGTCGCAGGCGGGATTTATTGCGTCTGGGCGAGGGCCCGGGGGCCCTCGACGTTGGCCGGCTCAGAGTTTCGCGATGTTCGGGAAGAACAGGTAGCAGGCCACCCCGATGATCACGAGATAGGCGAGCAGCACCAGCGTCCAGCCGAAATTGTGCCGGATCACCTCGCCCTCGTTGCGCACGAACTTGCTGGTCGACACGCCAACGCTCGCGGTCTGCGGCGCGATCGGCTTGCCGATCTCGGCGCCGACCGAGTTCAGCGACGGCAGCAGCAGCAGCGGGAAGCCGAGCACCTTGCCGACCAGCGCCTGGAAGGTGCCGAACATGGCGTTGGTCGAGGTATTGCTGCCCGACAGCGCGACGCCGATGAAGCCCAGGATCGGGGCGACCACGATGAAGGCCGGCCCGATGCTGGAGAAGGCTTTCGCGAGCGAGCCCGCCATGCCCGAGTAGTTGAACACGTAGGCGAGCCCGAAGATGAACACGCCGACGAGGCAGGCCCCCCACATCTGCGACCAGGTCTTGGCGAAGATTTCGCCGATCTGGCTCGCCCGGAGATGGCCAAGGGCCACCATGAGCACCACGATGATGAGCCACGACACCAGGATGGCGGTGCCGGCGACGAACGGCGTCCAATTGAAGATCGCGCTGATCGTCGCGCCTTCGGTGATCGACGACTTGGCTGCGACCACATAGTGCAGCTCCACGATCCCCGGCAGCTTCGACCACGGCCCGGTCCAGGCCACGACCACCGCGACCAGGATGATGATCGGCAGCCAGGCCATGAAGACCTCGCTGCCCGAGAGCCCATGCGCCTCGGCCTGCGTGTCGCCGGTCGCGGGCTGGCCGCCATAGGCGAGGACGTGCGACGGCCGCCAGACCTTGAGCAGGAGCAGCAGCGCCACGAAGCACACGATCGAGCCGATCACGTCCGGCAGATACGGTCCGAGATAGACGGCGGTCGGCAACTGGCCCGCGATGTAGCCGAGCGAGCCGACGATCGCGAGCGGCCAGGCCGACCACATGCCTTCGCGGCCCGATACGAGATAAAGCAGGATCCACGGGGGCAGCAGCGCCAGGATGGCGACGATCTTGCCGACCGAGGCGGAATAGATCGGCAGCAGCTCCGGAACGGTCAGGCCGAGCGTGCCGGCCGTCACCGTCGCGAGCGCGATGATCGGCGCGCCGAGCGCGCCGTAGGAGACCGGCGCATTATTCGCGATCGCCGCCACCCGGATGGCGTCGAGATCGGGGATGCCGATCGCGATCAGGATCGGCGCGACGAAGGCCCACGGATAGCCGAAGCCGACGAGGCCCTCGAGGAGGGCGCCGAACGCCCAGGCGAACAGGATGGTCTGCACCCGCACGTCGCGGGTCGCCTGCTGCACCAGCCAGCGTCGCAGCTTGTCGAACGAGCCGGTCATCACCATCGTGTTGAACAGCATCACGCCCCAAAAGGTGATCCAGTCGACGTTCCACACGCCGGTCGCGGAGCCGTAAAGGTAGGCGCGGGTGCCGTCTTCGAGCGGCATCTTCCACACCCACAGGCCGAGCAGGAAGGTGACGATCGAGCCGATCAGCACCGCGATCCACGCCGACAGGCGAAAGCCGGCGAGCAGCACGAGCAGCAGGACGACTGGAATGAGCGCAACCAGCCACGTGAGGAACAGGTTGCCAAGCGGGTCGAGTATTTGCGTGAACGTAGCCATGGACGATCCCCCGGATGCGGCGCCTTTTGTCGGCGCCTGCGGTCGCCATACGCGCAGCCTTCGCGCGTATTAACCTTTTGAGCATACGCGCGAGCAATCGTGAAATCTATTGTAAAACCAGCGCTGTGCACGATGGTTGCGCTACTAACTTTCGTGCGCTGCAGCATGATTGTGTATCGCGCGCGTGTTCGTTGGCATTTTGGACGAGGGCGGAGCTGGCACTGCGCGAGGTGATCGCGCTTGCGAAAAAGCGTGGAGCGCAGCTTGAGACGTCGCTCCGCACTCGCCTCACATCACCGCCCCGATCTGCCACGGCACGAACTCGAGATCGCCGTAGCCGAGGTCCTCGGACTTGGTGTGCTCGCCCGACGCGACGGCAAGCACCTTGTGGAAAATCTCCTCGCCCTTCTGCGCCACGGTGACGCCGTCGAGGATGTCGCCGCAGTTCACGTCCATGTCGTCGATCATGCTGCGGAAGACCTGGGAGTTGGTCGCGAGCTTGAGCGAGGGCGTCGGCTTGCAGCCGAACGCGGAGCCGCGGCCGGTGGTGAAGCACATCACGTTGCAGCCGCCCGCGACCTGGCCGGTCGCGCCGACCGGGTCGTAGCCCGGCGTGTCCATGAACACGAAGCCCTTCTCGCTGACGGGCTGCGCGTATTCGTAGACCGCGCGGAGCGTCGTCGCGCCGCCCTTGGCGGCGGCGCCGAGCGATTTCTCCAAAATGGTGGTGAGGCCGCCCGCCTTGTTGCCGGGCGAGGGGTTGTTGTTCATCTCGCCGCGATTGCGCGCCGTATAGTCCTCCCACCAGCGAATGCGCTCGACCAGCTTTTCGCCGACCGCGCGGTTGACGGCGCGGCGGGTGAGCAGGTGCTCGGCGCCATAAATCTCCGGCGTCTCGGCGAGCACGCCGGTGCCGCCATGCTTGACCAGGAGATCGACCGCGGCGCCGAGCGCCGGATTGGCGGTGATGCCCGAATAGCCGTCCGATCCGCCGCATTGCAGCGCCAGCGTGATCTCGGACGCCGGCCGCGTCTCGCGCCTCGCCCGCGCCGCAATCGGCAGCATCGCCTTGATGCGCTCGACCCCTTCGGCGACGGTCTTGCGCGTGCCGCCGGACGCCTGGATCGTCATGGTCTGGAAATGGTCGCCCTCGACCAGGCCGTAGTCGTCCTTGAGGCGGTCGATCTGGAAGGTCTCGCAGCCGAGCCCCACCATCAGCGCGGCGCCGAGGTTGGGATGGGTCGCGTAGCCCCATTGGGTCCGCTTCAAGACGTCCCAGCCCTCGCCATGGGCCGCCATGCCGCAGCCGGTGCCGTGCACGAAGGCGACGACGCCGTCGATCTCGGGATAATCCGCCAGGATGTCGGAGCGGTTGACCGCCTCGACGATGAACTTCGCGGCCGAGGCCGAGCAGTTCACCGAGGTCAGCACCCCGACATAGTTCCGCGTTCCGGTTTTTCCGTTCGCGCGCACATAACCCTCGAAGGTCGCGCGCAGCTCCGGCGGCAGGATCTCGTCGTTGCGAGCGCCTTCGCAAAAGCGATAGTCGCGGGCGAAATCGTGCAGCGCCACATTATGCTCGTGCACCCAGTCACCGGGGGCAATGGGCCGCGATGCAAACCCGATCACCTGGCCATATTTGCGCACCGCTTCGCCTGCGCCGATCGCGGCGATCGCCATCTTGTGGCCGCGCGGCACCCGTTCGCGCGCGGTTGCGCCCGCAACTGTATTGCCCGGCGCGATCGCGTCGACCGCCACCACCACATTGTCCTCGGGCGCGAGCCGAATGGTCCGGGCGGTCGTCATCAAGGGCCTCGCTGCTCATCTGGTAGGCAATTGCGGCGTGCCGGGACACGCCGTCCGGTGGTTTTATTCTCCCTGCGGCATCGGCGACGCATGGATCGGGCTAGCCGCAACCAGAAGATCAGGGTATCATTTTTTCAAATGCCCGCCATTAACGGCGGAGATTTTCGGGAGGATCTGATGGCATCTGCTTCACGTCTCACGCGTCGCAACGTTCTCAAGTCCGCGGCTCTCGGCACCGCGGCGGCAGTCGCGGCGCCTTATGTGCGCGGCGCCTATGCGGCCGGTACGCTGTCCCTCGGCCTCTGGGACCATTGGGTGCCCGGCGCCAACAATACGCTGACCAAGCTGTGCAACGAGTGGGGCGCGAAGAACAAGGTCGAGGTGAAGATCGACTACATCACGTCGCAGGGCGAGAAGGACAAGCTCACCGCCGCCGCCGAGGCGCAGGCCGGCACCGGCCACGACATAATGTCGCATCGCGACTGGAACATCCAGGTCCATCACCGCGTGCTCGAGCCGCTCGACGACGTGGCCAAGCAGCTCATCGGGAAATACGGGCCGATCAGCCCGGTCGCCGAATATCTCGACACCGTCAGGGGCACGTGGCACGGCATTCCGGCGACCGTCGGCAGCCAGGTGAAGCCGTGCGCGTCGCGCCTCGATCTCTTCCAGAAGTACTGCAATGTCGACCTGCGCGACATGTGGCCGGCCGACGAGGCGAAGTACGACAAGGCCAAGACCGACAAGTGGACCTGGGAGATGTATCTCGACTGCGCCCAGAAGCTGCACGCGGGCGGCTTCCCGGTCGGCCTGCCGATGGGCCAGACCAGCGACGCGGTCGACTGGGTCGGCGCCCTGTTCAACGCCCATGGCGTTGTGATGGTGGACGAGAAGGACAACATCAAGGTCGACAGCGCCGAGACGCGCACCGCGCTCGAATATCTCAAGAAGCTGATGGCCGTGAACCCGCCCGAGGTCTATGCCTGGGACGACGCCGGCAACAACCGCTGGCTCATCTCCGGCAAGGGCTCGAACATCATGAACCCGCCGAGCGCCTGGGCGGTGGCGAAGCGCGACAACCCGACGGTCGCGGCGAACGTGTGGCATCACCCGATGCCGAAGGGCCCGAAGGGCCGCTTCGTCGGCCAGCTGCCGTTCTCCTACGGCCTGTGGTCGTTCTCCAAGAACAAGTCGGCCGGCAAGGACCTGCTGCTCTACATCTCGCAGCGCGAGTCGGTGCAGCAGCTCGTGGCTGCCTCGGGCGGCTACGACATCCCCACGTTCAAGAGCATGCTCGACTTCGACACCTGGAAGACGGTCGAGCCGCCGCTCGGCACCGTCTACTCCTACCCGCCGCGCGGCGACGAGCTCACCTCGATCACGGGCCGTCCGGCGCGCGCCGAGGTCGGCGCCCAGATCTACAACCAGGCGATCAACACCGTCATGGTGGCGAAGTTCACGCAGGGCAACGAGAAGCTCGACGACGTGATCAAGTGGGCCGCGAACGAGCTCGAAGGCACGCTGCGCGTCTGATCCGGTCCTGACATCGCCCGCGTGCCGCCCGCGGCACGCGGGTTCCTCGCATCCAACGAAGAGCCGACACGATGGTCGACGCCGTACAACAGACATGGACGCCCGCGCTCGCGGGCGACCGTGCCGCGCCGCGCGGCAGCATGCAGCGTTTCATGCGGCGGCGCTCGACCACCGCGTTCCTGATGTGCCTGCCGCTGCTCGTGATCATCGGCGGGCTCGTCGCCTATCCGGCGCTCTACGCGATCTACCTGTCGATGCTCAACAAATCGCAGACCCACTTCATCGGGCTCGGCAACTTCCGCTGGCTGCTGTCGCGCGACGTTTTCCAAATGGTGGTCGAGCAGGCCGTGATCTTCACGGGCTTCGCCGTCGCCTTCAAGGCGCTGATCGGGCTGATCACGGCGCACCTCATCAACAACCTGCCCGCCAAGGGCCAGCGCAAGTGGCGCGGCATGCTGCTGGTGCCGTGGGTGATCCCGCTCGCGCTCTCCTCGCTCGGCTGGTGGTGGCTGTTCGATCCGACCCATTCGGCTTTCAACTATATCCTCGAGGCGCTCGGCTTCGGCGAGGTGCCGTGGCTCTCCAATCCCTACTGGGCGCGCTTCTCCGTCATTCTCGTCAACATCTGGTACGGCGCGCCGTTCTTTCTGATCATGTATCTGGCGGCGTTGAAGTCGGTGCCCGAGCAGCTCTACGAGGCGGCCGCGATCGACGGCGCCAGCGCATGGCAGAAGTTCCGCCACATCACGCTGCCGATGATGCGCAACATCATCGCCATCACGATGCTGTTCTCGCTGATCGTCACTTTCGCCAATTTCGACATCGTGCAGATCATGACGGCGGGCGGCCCGCGCAACATGACGCACGTGTTCGCGACCTACGCGTTCATGCTGGGCATCCGTTCGGGCGACATCCCGGACGGCGCCGCGGTGTCGCTGTTCATGCTGCCCCTCTTGGCGGTCGCGGCGGTGTTCGTCCTGCGCGGCGTGCGCAAGCGCGGGAGGGAGATCGGATGACGGCAGCCACGCTGGCGGCGGGCGCGCCGCCCCGCCGCGCCAAGTCGAGCCTCGTTCGCAACCGGCGCTGGGCGCTGTTCGCGTCCTACTTCTTCCTCGTCCTGTTTGCGATCTTCTTCCTCATTCCGCCCTATTACATGATCGTGACGGCGCTCAAGAGCGACGCCGAGGTCGCCCGCATGGCGACCAATCCTTGGATCATCGCCGACGGAGTCACGCTCGACCAGTTCAGGATCCTGTTCACCCAGACCGACTTCCTGATCTTCTTCAAGAACACCGTGATCGTGACGGTCTGCGTCGTCGCCATCACCATGGTGGTGAGCGTGCTCGCCGCGTTCTCGCTCGGCCGCATGAAGTTCTGGGGCTCGGGCGTGCTCGCGGCCGGCATCTTCCTCACCTATCTGGTGCCCGACACGCTCCTGTTCATCCCGCTGTTCCAGATCGTGCGCAGCGTCGGGCTGCTCAACTCCTATTGGGGCATGGTGCTGGTCTATCCGACCCTGACGGTGCCGTTCTGCACCTGGATCATGATCGGCTATTTCCAGTCGATCCCGAAGGAGCTCGACGAGGCGGCGCTGATCGACGGCGCCGGGCACATGCAGATGCTGTGGAAGATCTTCATCCCCGTCGCGCTGCCCGGCATCATCGCGGCGACCATCTTCGCCTTCACGGTGTCGTGGGCAGCCTTCATCTATCCGATGGCCTTCCTCTATTCGGCCGATCAGCAGGTCCTGACGGTCGGCACCGTGACGAGCCTGATCCGCGCCGACGTCTACAAGTGGGGCATGCTGATGGCGGGCGCGCTCACGGCGGCGGCGCCGCCGCTGGTGATCTACGCGTTCCTCATGGACTACTACATCGCGGGCCTGACGGCCGGCGCCACCAAGGGATAGCGCATGTTCCGGCGAAGTGGACGCCGATTCGCCGACATAGGCGAGCGAAGCGACGCCGTTCTTCGAACGGCTATGAACATGCGCCGAGGAAAGGTCTAGCAATGGCCGACGTCGCGTTGCGCAGCGTGGTGAAGCGATACGATAACGTCGAGGCGGTGCGCTCGATCGACCTCGATATTCCCCACAACGAGTTCGTCGTGCTGGTCGGCCCCTCGGGCTGCGGCAAGAGCACGACCTTGCGCATGATCGCGGGCCTCGAGGACATCACCTCGGGCGAGATCTACATCGGCGGCGAGATCGTCAATGATCTGCCGCCCAAGGACCGCGACATCGCGATGGTGTTCCAGAACTACGCGCTCTACCCGCACATGTCGGCGTACGAGAACATGTCGTTCGGGCTGCGGCTGCGCAAGTTCTCCAAGGCCGAGATCCGCCAGCGCGTCGAGCACGCCGCGCGCATCCTCGACATCACCGAGCTGCTCGATCGCCGCCCCAAGGCGCTGTCCGGCGGCCAGCGCCAGCGCGTCGCCATGGGGCGCGCGATCGTGCGCAACCCGAAAGTCTTCCTGTTCGACGAGCCGTTGTCGAACCTCGACGCCAAGCTGCGCGTGCAGATGCGCACCGAGATCAAGCGGGTGCACCAGAAGGTCAAGACCACGACCGTCTACGTCACCCACGACCAGGTCGAGGCGATGACGCTCGCCGACCGCGTGGTGGTGATGAACAACGGCCGCATCGAGCAGGTCGGCACGCCGCAGGAGCTCTATCATCATCCCAAGACGCGCTTCGTCGCCGGCTTCATCGGCTCGCCGGCGATGAACTTCATCCCGTGCCGGCTGGAGCAGAACGGCTCAGGCCTCAAGGTGCGCGTCAACGACACGATCGTGCTGCCGGTGCCGGCGAGCCAAGCGCCGCGCTGCCGCACCGCGGTCGGCCGCGACCTCCTGCTCGGCCTGCGTCCCGAGCACCTGACCGAGCCGCGCCGCAACGCCGCCGAGGACGGCAGCGAGTTCTCGGTCACCCTCGACGTGGTCGAGCCGCTCGGCATGGAGACGATGGTGTTCTTCACCGTCAACGGCCAGGAGATCTGCGCCCGCGTCGATCCCGCCGCCGCGCGCGGCCCCGGCGAGCAGATGCGGCTTTCCGCCAATGTCGAGCATATGCATTTGATCGATCCGCCGACCGATACGGTGCTGTAGGACGGGCGTTTCACGGCGCCGTTTTGGTTGCCGCGGGCGCGGAACCGATAGGGTTCGGCAATCTTTGGGTCGGCAACTCGCCCCAACGATCCTTCAAGCTTGCCTCGTATCGGCTGAAATCCTCAAGGCGTGATCGCGCCAGCCCGCCCTGTAGCAACCGTATTCCGCCAGCGATAAGGCTGGCCATGGCGAAAACTGTCGACACATCAATCAGCAAATCGGTGCCAATGTTGTATGTATGTTCGTATTTCCATTGTAAAACCACCGTCAAAATAAGAAACATGAATCCCATTACAAACATTACGATTGAGATGCAGTATAAATGGATAAAGAACAACACCTTGTCCGATTGGGCATCCTTCATTTCAACTAACGTCAAATATTCGGTGAACGCGCGCTTCTTGCTTCTTTCAACAAAGCTCAATTTCTTGGCGCTAATAAATTCTCGAAGCGGCGGGGTATAGAAGTTTGCGACAAATCCTGTGATAAGGCTGACGAATCCACCAAGTAAAACGCCAATCCAGAAGTCGGAACTCATTGTCCCCTCCACGGAACGCAACGAGACCGTAGCGGAATTCGTCCTCCTTCGAATATGCCATTTTCTTCCAGTGGGTAAAATAGACGCCTCGTCGCCAGCGGTGGGCGATTTTGCCCACCTACAGTGCCCCGCAGCCGCGCGCGGGCCGGGCGAGCAGATGCGGTTTTCCGGCAACGCCGGTCACATGCATCTGATCGATCCGCCGACCGATACGGTGCTCTAGGGTCGAAACCGCCAAGGCGGCGCGCCGAAATCATTCAACAGCTTCGGTTGGCTGTGTTCTGGTGAGTTATCAGCTTGACAAAGTCAGCCGCACCCGTAGGTCAAGTCCCGCGTTGCCGCATGGCGGCGCTGGCGACC
>DATBZM010000054.1:0-5233 GCA_036513175.1 Xanthobacteraceae bacterium
ACGCGCTCGACCAGCAGGCGCTGCGAGAACGGTTTGCGGATGAAGTCGTCGGCGCCCATCTTGAGGCCGAACAGCTCGTCGATCTCCTCGTCCTTGGAGGTGAGGAAGATCACCGGCGTGTCCGACTTCTGCCGCATGCGCCGCAGCGTTTCCATGCCGTCCATGCGCGGCATCTTGATGTCGAGGATGGCGAGATCGGGCGGCGACGTCTTGAAGCCTTCGAGCGCCGAGGCACCGTCCGTGTAGGTCATGATCCGGTAACCCTCGGCCTCGAGCGCAATCGAGACGGACGTGAGGATGTTGCGGTCGTCATCAACCAAAGCGATTGTTGGCATTAGCCCTGTCCCGTGACGGTTCCGATGGTCGTCTAAGCCCTTCAAGCGAGGCCGAAATGTGACACCGGACCGCTCGGCTTCGGTCATCGTTTACGCGAAGCGCGCAAATCACCAATTGTGGCCGAATCTAGTACTTGCAAGACTGCTTCGCCATAAAAACCGGCAAGCGCACGCTACAATGTCTGATTAGCGCGGAACTGTGGACTTGAGGGAGTTAACGAAAGGTTATGAGCACCGCCGATCATCCGTTGCCCGGCATCATGCCGGACCGCCTGCCTGAGACGGCCGCTCCCCCGGCCGATTTTGTGCCGAAGGCGGTAGCCAAGAGCCTGCTGCGCAGCATCCGCGCCGGCAGCCTGGCGACGCTTGACCGCAACACCGGCCATCCGTTCGCATCGCTGGTCAACGTCGCGACCGATGCCGATGGCGCGCCCGTGATCCTGGTGTCGCGCCTCTCGACCCACACGGCCAATCTCGAGGTCGACGGCCGCGCCTCGATCCTGCTCGCCGAGACCGGCAAGGGCGATCCGCTCGCCCATCCGCGCCTCACGGTGCTCGGCCGGATGGCGCAGGTTGCGCGCCCGAGCGACGACGAGGCGCGCGTGCGCCGGCGCTTTCTCGCCCGGCATCCGAAATCGGAGCTGTACGCCGGCTTCGGCGATTTCGCCTTCTGGCGCATGACGGTCGCCTCCGCCCATCTCAACGGCGGCTTTGCCCGCGCCGCCGACCTCAAGGCCGCCGATGTCTTGAGCGATGTCGCCGATGCCGCCGACCTCCTCGCCGCCGAGGCAGACGCCATCGTGCACATGAACGCGGATCATGCCGAAGCCTGCCGGCTCTATGCCGTGAAGCTGCTCGGCGAGCCGGACGGCGCCTGGCGCATCACCGGCCTCGACCCCGATGGCGCCGATCTCGCCGTCAACGACCGCACCGCGCGGCTCGCCTTCCCGCAGCGCGTCACCGGACCAGAGCAGCTCCGCCAGGCGCTGGTCGCGCTCGCCGCGCAGGCGCGTGCTGCCTGAGCAGGCCATGCAGACGCCCTACAGCTATCGCGACGACCCGGCCGTACCGGCGTTTCCGGACGACCGGCCGGTGATCATTTTCGACGGCGAGTGTGTGTTGTGCTCGGGCAGCGCACGGTTCGTGCTGCGCCACGACAAGCGCAGGATTTATCGTTTCTTGGCCGCGCAGACCCCGCTCGGCCGTGCGCTCTACGGGCATTACGGCCTCGATACCCAGGACTATGAGACCATGATCGTGATCGCCGACGGCATCGCAACATTCAAGTCGGAAGCCGTCGTCCGCATCGCCGAGGGGCTTGGCTTGCCGTGGTCGCTCGCCGCCGTCCTCCGCGTCATCCCGCGGCCGTGGCGGGATAGCCTCTATGCCGTGCTGGCGCGGCATCGCCTGCGCATCCTCGGCCGGCGCGAGAGCTGCTACCTGCCAGCGCCGGCAGACGCCGACCGCTTTCTCGCATGAGCGCGACGCGCGTCCTCATCGTCGGCGGCTACGGCACGTTCGGCGGCCGGCTCGCGCAACTCCTCGCCGACGAGCCGCGGCTGACATTGATCATTGCGGGCCGCGCGCGCGAGCGCGCAGAAGCCTTTTGCGAAAATCTGGGCGGCGTCGCGACCCTCGAGCCCCTGGCCTTCGATCGCGAAGGCGATCTCGATGCGGTGCTCGCGGCTGCCAAGCCCGACGTCGTGGTCGATGCGTCCGGTCCGTTCCAGGCCTACCGGGGCGATCCGTACAAGCTGGTGAAGGCCTGCATCGCGCACGGAATCGACTACCTCGACCTCGCTGACGGATCCGATTTCGTCGACGGCATTGCCCAATTCGACGCCGCCGCGACGGCGCGAGGTGTCTGCATTCTCTCGGGCGTGAGCAGCTTTCCGGTGCTCACCGCCGCGGCGGTGCGACGGCTCGCGCAGGGCATGACGCGCCTCGATGCGGTGACGGGCGGAATCGCACCGTCGCCTTATGCGGGCGTTGGGGTCAACGTCATCCGCGCCATCGCGAGCTATGCGGGCCGACCGGTGCGGCTCGTGCGCGACGGCCATGCGACGACGGGGGCCGGTCTGGTCGAAACGCGCCGTTTCACGATCGCGCCGCCCGGACGAATGCCGCTGCGGCCGGTGCTGTTCTCGCTCGTCGACGTGCCCGATCTGCAGGCGCTGCCGAAGCTGTGGCCGCAGCTCAGGTCGGTTTGGATGGGCGCGGGTCCGGTTCCGGAAATCCTGCATCGCTTTCTGAACCTGCTGGCGCGTCTTGTGCGGTTGAGGCTTTTGCCCACGCTTGTGCCGCTCGCCCGACTGATGCACGCCACGACCAACACGCTGCGCTGGGGCGAGCATCGCGGCGGCATGTTCGTCGCCCTGGCGGGCGCCGGCCCTGACGGGCGCACGATCGAACGGTCCTGGCACATGATCGCCGAAGGCGATGACGGCCCGCTCATTCCCGCGATGGCGGCCGAGGCGATCGTGCGCCAGCGGCTCGATGGGCGGCGGCCGGCCGTCGGCGCGCGTGCGGCGCTGCGCGAGCTCGAGCTCGCCGACTACGAGGCCTTGTTCGCGCGCCGCAAGATTTTTTGCGGGACGCGCGAGCCGATGGATGCGGCAACGCCGGTGTATCGCCGACTTCTGGGCGATGCCTACGCGGCCCTGCCGGCGCCGATCCGGGCAATGCATGACCTCACCGGCGCGCTGACGGCCGATGGTCGCGCGACGGTCGAGCGCGGCTCGGGCCTGCTGGCGCGCGCAATCGCCGCCGTGATCGGATTTCCGCCGGCCGGCCGCGACGTCCCCGTCAAAGTGAACTTCACCCTGCGTGACGGCCGGGAAATCTGGCGACGCGATTTTGCCGGACGCACCTTCTCGAGCAGCCAGGAGGCCGGGCGAGGACGCTTCGACAGGCTGTTGTGCGAGCGCTTCGGGCCGTTTGCCTTCGGCCTCGCGCTGGTGTGCGAGCCCGGGCGGCTCAACCTGGTTGTCCGGCAATGGCGTCTGCTCGGCATTCCGTTGCCGCGTGCCCTCGCGCCGTTCGGAATTGCCTATGAGAGCGCCGAGGACGGCCGGTTCCGCTTCTTTGTCGAAATCAAGCTGCCGCTGATCGGGCTGATCGTCCGCTACCAGGGCTCGCTCACGGTTCGCGCGGCGGGGTAACCCTACCTGTAAACCCTTCTTGGCAACGGAACCCGCGCTCACTATAGGTCGCGCGCCCGCCCGGCGGGCGTTATACTCGGGGTGGGGCTGCCGTCGGTGGCCCGGAGGGGGTACCGGCCGATCAGGCGGCGGCCGGAGGTGTGCGGAGGTCATCGTGCAGGAAACAGGTTTGCGCAACAGCGCGCATGGCGCTGACAAATTCGGTCTTATGGAGCTTGCGGCGGTCCACTGGAATCTGGGCGACGCGCGGCTCTATGAGCACGCGATTGCGAACCACGAAGGCTCGATCGTGCAAGGCGGCGCGTTCTGTGCCGAGACCGGCGTCCATACCGGCCGCAGCCCCAAGGACAAGTTCATCGTCTGCGACGAGTCGACCGAGAAGACCATCTGGTGGGAGAAGAACGGCAAGCTCACCCCGGCCCAGTTCGACCTGCTCTACCAGGACTTCCTCGCCCACGCCAAAGGCAAGCAGCTCTACGCCCAGGACCTCTATGGGGGTGCCGATGCCAAATATCGCATCAAGGCGCGGGTCTATACCGAGCTCGCCTGGCACTCGCTGTTCATCCGCACCCTGCTGATCCGCCCCGAACGCTCCGAGCTTGCGCACTACGTGCCGGATTTCACCATCTTGTGCCTGCCCTCGTTCAAGGCCGATCCCAAGCGGCACGGCGTGCGCTCCGAGACCATCATCGCGATCAACTTTTCCAAGCGCGTGATCCTGATCGGCGGCAGCTACTACGCGGGCGAGATGAAGAAGTCGGTCTTCACCACGCTCAATTACTACCTGCCGGCCGAAAGCGTGATGCCGATGCACTGCTCGGCGAATGTCGGCCGGGACGGCGACGTTGCGCTGTTCTTCGGCCTTTCCGGCACCGGCAAGACCACGCTGTCGGCCGATCCCAACCGCACGCTGATCGGCGACGACGAGCACGGCTGGGGCCCGCAGGGCGTGTTCAATTTCGAGGGCGGCTGCTACGCCAAATGCATCAAGCTCTCGCGCGAGGCCGAGCCCGAGATCTACGACGCGACCTTGCGCTTCGGCGCGATCCTCGAGAACGTCGTGTTCGATCCGGAGACGCGCATCTGCGACTTCGAGGACGACTCCAAGACCGAGAATACCCGCTCGGCCTATCCGCTCGATTTCATCCCCAATGCGTCGCGCACCGGCCGCGCCGGCATGCCGAAGAACGTGGTGCTGCTGACCGCCGACGCCTACGGCGTCATGCCGCCGATCGCCAAGCTCACGCCCGCCCAGGCGATGTATCACTTCCTCTCCGGCTACACCGCCAAGGTCGCCGGTACCGAGAAGGGCCTGGTCGGCGTCGAGCCGGAATTCTCCACCTGCTTCGGCGCGCCGTTCCTGCCGCGCCATCCGTCGGTCTATGGCAACCTGCTGCGCGAGCTGATCGGCGTGCACGGCAGCGACTGTTGGCTGGTCAACACCGGATGGACCGGCGGCATCTACGGCGTCGGCCGCCGCATGCCGATCAAGGTGACGCGCACCCTGCTCACCGCGGCGCTCGACGGCTCGCTGCGCAACGCCAAGTTCCGCACCGATCCCTATTTCGGCTTCTCGGTGCCGACCCAGCTTCCCGGCGTCGAGCCGCATCTGCTCTATCCGCAGAAGACCTGGCAGAACAAGCTCGAGTTCGACCAGACGGCACGCAAGCTCGTCGCCATGTTCCAGAAGAACTTCGTGCAGTTCGAGGAGCATGTCGACGCCGATGTGCGCGCGGC
>DATBZM010000055.1:0-24347 GCA_036513175.1 Xanthobacteraceae bacterium
CTTCTACGGCTTCGCGACCCTGCAATGGGGTGCGCGCGGGATTTCCGGACCGGCGATCGGCGCCCTGTGGGCGCTCGGGGTCGTCGCCGAAGTCTTGCTGTTCGCATTTTCGGGGCGCCTCACCGGCGCGCTCGGCCCGACGCGCATGATCGTGCTCGGCGGCGTCGGCGGCGTCTTTCGCTGGGGCGCGATGGCGCTCGATCCGCCGACCGCGGCACTGTCGGTGCTGCAATGCCTGCATGCACTGACGTTCGCGGCGACCCATCTCGGCGCCATGCATTTCATGGCGCAGGCGGTACCGGCCGGCCGCGGCGCCACCGCCCAGGGCGATTTCGTCGCCGTGCAGGGCATCGTGTCGGCGGGCGCCATGAGCCTTGCCGGCGTGCTGGTCGCGGATTTCGGCAGCTTGGCCTATGCTGCCATGGCGGCGGCCGCGGGGCTCGGAACCCTGCTCGCCGCCGCCGCGTTCGCAGGGATGCGCAGCAGGCCGGGCAGCGGATGAATATTGCACCGGCGCGCGCGGGTTCAGTAGCGGGGGCCGCTGTTTCAAGGAGACATCCGATGCCGGTCGATCGACGCACGCTTCTGCGCATGGGCGGTCTTGCCGCGCTGGCGGGCGCCGTCCCGCGCTCGGCACGCGCGCAAACCGCCGCCGTGCCGCCGCCCGCCGACGAAAAGGCCGACTACACGCTGCGCATCGCCACCGGCCTCGTCGAGCTCGCGCCGACCCATATCGTGTCGACCACGCTCTACAACGCCCAGTTTCCCGGCCCGCTGCTGCGCATGACCGAGGGCAAGCGCGTCGTCGTCGACGTGCACAACGACACCGACTGGCCCGAGATCGTGCATTGGCACGGACAGATCATCCCGAGCGATGTCGACGGCGCCGCCGAGGAAGGCTCGCCCTACATCGCGCCGCACGGCATGCGCCGCATCAGCTTCGTGCCGAAGCCCACCGGCTTTCGCTTCTATCACACGCACGTGGTGCCGCATGGGGACCTCTCGCGCGGCACCTATGACGGGCAGTTCGGGCCGCTCTACATCGAGCCGAAGCACGATCCGGGCGCCTATGATCGCGAGGTTTTCCTGGTGATGAAGGAGTTCTTGCCGACGTTCAGCCAGGGCGGCGACATGGCCGCCGACATGCTGGTGGGCGAGCCGATCAAGGCGCTGCAGGAGATCGGCAAGAAGGCGGACGAGGAGACGAAGGGCACGCCCAAGGGCTACGAGGTCGGCTACGACCTGTTCAGCATCAACGGGCGCATGCTCGGCAACGGCGAGCCGATCCGCGTCAAGGCGGGCGAGCGCGTGCTCTTCCACGTGCTCAATGCGAGCGCGACGGAAATCCGCAGCCTGGCGCTGCCGGGTCACACGTTTCGCGTCGTCGCGCTCGACGGCAATCCGGTGCCGACCCCGGCCGAGGTGCCGCTCCTGTGGATCGGCACCGCCGAGCGCATCTCGGCGATCGTCGAGATGAAGCATCCCGGCGTCTGGATCATGGGCGATACGGCGGACGACGATCGCGGGCACGGCATGGGCATCGTGGTGGAATATGCGGGGCGCAGCGGCAAGCCGCGCTGGGTCGGGCCCAAGTCGTACAAGTGGGACTACACGCTGTTCGGCAGGAACGCCGGCGCGGCGCCGCCGCCGGACGAGACGATCGAAATGCTCATCGTCAAGCACAACGCGGCCGACCACGGGTTCAACCGGTGGACGCTCAACGGCCATGCGTTCTCGATGGAGACCATGCAGCCGATGATCACGCTGCATCAGGGCAGGCGCTATCGCCTCAGGTTCCGCAACGCCAGCGACGACGTGCATCCGCTGCACCTGCACCGGCACAGTTTCGAGCTCACGCGGGTGGGCGGTAAGCCGACCGCAGGCGTGATCAAGGACGTGGTGATGCTGGGTGGCTTCCAGGAGGTGGAAATGGATTTCGTCGCCGACAATCCGGGCGACTCGCTGTTTCATTGCCACCAGCAGCTGCACATGGATTTCGGGTTCATGGCGCTGTTTCGCTACGCGTAGCGGCACGAATGGCAGGACTCGGCGCCGTCGGCAGGCCCGATTGCAGGACTTGCGGCAGGCCTTGTTTGCCGGCCTTGTTTGCAGGACTTGTTTGCAGGACTTGGCCTCGTCCCGCGAGCCGGTATAGTTTCGCTCGCGGTGAGGGAGGCGCATGCGAATGGCACGATGGCATGGGTGGGGCGGCGCCTGCATGGCGGCGCTGGTGCTGGGCGCGGCGCCGGCGGCGGGGCAGAGCTCGCAGAGCTGGACGTGGTGCGTCAACCGCAACCACATTTTTCCGATGGACACCGCGATCCGGGGCTGCACGGCCGTGATCCAATCGGGCCGCGAAGATCAGCGCAACCTCGCCATCGCGTTCAACAATCGCGGGCTCGCGCATTATGCCAAGGGCGACTACGACACTGCGATCGCCGACCTCACCCAGGCGGTGAAGCTCGACCCCGACTACGCCGATGCCTTCCAGAGCCGCGCCAGCGCCTACTCGGACAAGGGCGACCACGCGCATGCGATCGACGACTACGACCAATCGATCCGCCTCAACGGCCACAACCCGATCGCCTACAACAACCGCTGCGACGAGCAGCTCCTCGTCGGGCAGGTCAAGGCAGCGCTCGCCGACTGCGATGAGGCGCTGCGCCAGCGCCCCAATCACGCCAATACGCTGATGCATCGCGGCAATGCGCATCTCGCGGCGCACGAGTTCGCCGACGCGCTCGCCGACTACGACGCCGCGCTCAAGCTCAACAGCCGGGATGCCTGGTCGCTGTACGGCCGCGGCTATGCCAAGGTGCAGAAGGGCGACATCATCGGCGGCACCGCCGACATGGAGACGGCGAAGTCGATCCAGGCGAACATCGCCGCCGGGTTCGAAAGCCGCGGGATCAAGTAAGGGCGCGCGCTTCGCTCAGTGCGCGGATCGCGCCGACGCGGAATATTCGATGCGGGGCAGGGCATGCCCGCCGCGATGGTGCGCCCGCGCCGTTTCGGTCGGCGCCGTTGCGCCATCGCACATCGGAAACATGGCGGCGAGCTCGCGGCCGCGCAGGAGCTTCAGCTGCGGCGTCAGCCCGCCGCGCCGGGCGATCCAGCTGCGCACGCGCGACGGATAGGTGTCGAGGAGCGCATGCGTCGCCGAAGCGCTGGTGACGCGGCGGCCGGCCTCGTCGAAATTCCACGCGGCGTGGAAGCCGAGCACCGCGTTGGGCGTGACGCACACCTGATCGCGCGACAGCATGCCGAGCGCCATCGTGCAGGCCGAGTAGCACGGTCCGTCGATGACGACCTTTTCGCCGCTGCTGCGCATCGAGGCGAAACGCGAGGCGTATTCGGTCATCAGCCCGCCCATGTCGTCGGTGATTCGCATCGTGGCGTTGGCCGACGCAAACGTGAGAGCCGCGACAAGCGCACCGAGCAACACGATTCCTCGCCGCATTCTCCCATTTCCCTTCGGTCGCATGTGCCCACCCCTTGTTTATGTAAACTTAACACCGCTCGAATGGGGTGGCGACAATTTTCGTAACGGAACCGCGGAAATTTTGTCACAAGAGTAAAGTTCCGGTGCCATATCCGGCAGGAAATTACGTTGACGCGCGTCAACTGCGACGTTCAGCCCCACAGAGCCGCCGCGGCCGGGTGAACCTGCGCGGCGTCGTAGTGCAGGCCGTGCGGTCGGTCGCGCGCGAGCAGCAGCGCACCGTCGAGATCGACGACGCGCGCACGCTGGGCGACGAGGAGGGCAGGCGCGATCGCGAGCGAGGTCGAGATCATGCAACCGACCATCAGGACGAAGCCGATGCGGGCAGCCGCGTCGGCGAGCGCCAGCGCCTCGGTCAGCCCGCCCGTCTTGTCGAGCTTTAGGTTGACGGCCTGATATTTGCCCGCGAGGCGGGCGAGCGAGGCGCGGTCGTGCGCGCTTTCGTCGGCGCAGATCGCGACCGGGGATGCGAGGCCTGCGAGCGCCGCGTCGTCGGCGGCGGGGAGCGGCTGCTCGATCAGGGTGACGCCGACGTCGGCGCAGGCCGCGAGGTTCGCGGCCAGGTTGGCGGGCGTCCAGCCTTCGTTGGCGTCGACGATCAACTCGGCGCGCGGCGCCGCCGCGCGCACCGCGCGGATGCGTTCGGGATCGCGGTCGCGGCCGAGCTTGACCTTGAGGAGCGGGCGGGCCGCTGCCTTGGCGGCAGCCGCCGCCATGGCGTCGGGCGCGTCGAGCGAGATCGTGTAGGCGGTGACGAGCGGGCGCGGCGCCGGCAGGCCGGCCAGCTCGTGCACAGGGCGCTGCGCGCGCTTTGCCGCCAGATCCCACAAGGCGCAGTCGAGCGCATTGCGGGCGGCACCGGCCGGCAGGACGCGCTGCAGCTCGGCGCGGTCGAGCCCGCGCGCGATCTGCGGTGCCAGGGCGGAAATTGAGGCGAGGACGCCGTCAACGGTTTCTCCATACCTCCCATAGGGCACACATTCGCCGCGGCCGCGATATACGCCGTCGCTCAGTTCCACGACCACCACCTCGGCCTCGGTCTTGGAGCCGCGGCTGATCGTGAATGTGCCGGCGATCGGCCAGCGCTCGGACGCGACGCGCAGGGTCGGCAATACCTGCAATGAGTTGGCCTGCATCGTGGCCTTCATGGATGGTTAATGCGCGCTTAGGGATTGCGAAACCCGCACGGGCCTATGGTGGCGGACGATTATGGTGAACGGATGCTTCCGCCCGCAAGCGCATGCGCGGCGCCTGCGTCCGTTGAGCCGCATGGGAGCTGACGGGTGAACGGCGAGCCTGTGCTCGAAAGCGCCGGTCAAGGTGCAGGTCACGGCGGCCGGCTGGCGCTCAGCGCCGGCGGACTGTGGACGGCTGAGCGGGCGGGCGAGCTCGAGCGGCTGATCGAGCGCGTCATCGCGCGCCATCCCGGCGTCGACGGCGTCGATATCGATATGGCGCGCGTCGAGCGGCTCGACACCTTCGGCGCCTGGCTCCTGGAGCGGCTCATGCGCGGGCTGTCCGCGGCGGGCGGCGAGCCGCGAATCACCGGGCTCGCCGATCGCCATCGCGCGCTGGTGCTGCGGGCGCGCGAGGTCAACCGCGCGGTTCCGGCATCGCCGCGCCGCGTGATGCTCGCGGCCTCGCTCGAGGTCGTCGGCCGCACCGTCGTGCAGGTCGGGCACGACATCGCCGCCGTCGTGGCGATGCTCGGCGCGCTCGCGGTGGCGGTCGGGCGTGCCGTCGTGCATCCGCGCAGCTTCCGCCTGACCTCCCTGGTGCACCAGGTCGACCGCGTCGGCTGGCGCGCGGTGCCGATCATCCTGCTGATCACCTTCCTGATCGGCGCCATCCTCGCCCAGCAGGGCCTCTTTCACTTCCGCCAGTTCGGCGCCGACATCTACGTGGTCGACATGGTCGGCATCCTGGTGCTGCGCGAGGTCGGCGTGCTGATGGTCGCCGTCATGGTGGCGGGCCGCTCGGGCTCCTCCTACACGGCCGAGCTCGGCTCGATGAAGATGCGCGAGGAGATCGACGCGCTGCGAACCATGGGGTTCGATCCGATCGACGTGCTGGTGCTGCCGCGCGTGCTCGCGCTCGTCATCGCGCTGCCGTGCCTCGCCTTCCTCGGCTCGATGGCGGCGCTCTACGGCGGCGGCCTGATGTGCTGGGCCTATGGCGGCATGAGCCCCGACGTCTACATCACGCGCATGCGCGACGCGATCTCGCTCGGCGATTTCGCCATCGGCCTGATCAAGGCGCCGTTCATGGGCCTGATCATCGGCGTCATTGCCGGCGTGCAGGGGCTTAGCGTCGCGGGCAGCGCGGAATCGCTCGGCCGCAAGACCACGGACTCGGTCGTCAAGTCGATCTTCCTGGTGATCCTGGTCGACGGCGTGCTGGCGATGTTCTTCGCCGCGGTCGGCATGTAGGCCGCCATGGACACGAACGCGGACGATGATGCGGTGATCCGGGTGCGCGACCTCGTGGTCGACTTCGGCGGCGCGCCGGTGCTCGATCGCCTCTGCCTCGACGTGCGGCGCGGCGAGATCCTCGGCTTCGTCGGCGCCTCCGGCGCCGGCAAGTCGCTGCTCATGCGCACCATCATCGGTCTCGTGCCGAAACGGGCGGGAATGATCGAGGTCGACGGCGTCGATCTCGGCGCCGCCTCGGCGAGCGCGCGGCGCCGCGTCGAGCGGCGCTGGGGCATCCTGTTCCAGCAGGGCGCGCTGTTTTCCTCGCTCACGGCGCGGCAGAACGTGCAGTTCCCGATCCGCGAGTACCTGCGCGTCTCCAAGCGCCTGCTCGACGAGATCGCGCTCGCCAAGCTGGAAATGGTCGGGCTTTCGCCCGACGTCTGCGACAAGTACCCGGCGCAGCTCTCCGGCGGCATGACCAAGCGCGTCGCGCTCGCGCGCGCGCTCGCGCTCGACCCGGACATCGTCTTCCTCGACGAGCCGACGTCCGGGCTCGACCCGATCGGCGCCGGCGAGTTCGACGACCTCATCCGCACGCTGCAGCAGACCCTCGGGCTCACGGTGTTCATGGTGACGCACGATCTCGACAGCCTGCACACGGTCTGCGACCGCATCGCGGTCCTGGCCGAGGGGCGGGTGATCACCGCAGGCCCGATTGGGACGATGCTCGCCTCCGAGCATCCCTGGGTGCAATCGTATTTTCATGGCAAGCGCTCGCGCGTCGACGGCGCGCGGGCGGCATGAGCATGATCCCGAAAAGTGGTGACCGGTTTTCGGACGAGATCATGCGCGAACTGATGAGCATGGTCCCGAAAAGTGGAAACCGGTTTTCGGACAAGATCATGCGCAAACAATGAGCCAAACAAGCACGGGAGAGTTCTCATGGAAACGCGCGCCAATTACGTGCTGATCGGCCTGTTCACGCTGGCCGTGATCGTCGGCGGCTTCGGCTTCGTGTTCTGGTTCAGCACGGTCGGCGGCGCCGGCGCGCGCGCGACCTATCGCATCGTGTTCGACGGCTCGGTCTCCGGCCTCAACACGGGCGCCTCGGTGCTGTTCAACGGCATCCGCGTCGGCGAGGTCACCCGGCTCACCCTCGATCCGGCGGCGCCGCGTTCGGTGGTCGCCATGGTCTCGGTCGAGAAGTCGATCATGGTGCGCGCCGACACGGCCGTCAGCCTCGAATACCAGGGCGTGACCGGCACCGCCTCGATCGCGCTGCGCGGCGGATCGACCGATGCGCCGGCGCTTTCCGGCAATCCGCCGACGCTTACGGTCGACGCCGCCGGCGCGCAGGACGTGACCCAGGCGGCGCGCGAGGCGATGCGCCGGATCGACTCGCTCGTCGCCGACAACGAGACCGTTCTCAAGACCTCGCTCAAGAACATCGAGGTCTTCTCACAGACCCTCGCCACCAACTCGAAGCGCATCGACCAGATTCTGGCGGGCGCCGAGGGCCTGCTCGGCACCGAGACGCAGCCGGGCGATATCGCCCAGGCGGCGCGCGCCATCAAGGCGGCGGCCGAGCATCTCGACGCGCGCACCGCCGAGATCTCGACCGGGCTCGCGCGCTTCTCCAACAGCGGCCTGCGCCAATGGGAGGCGCTCGCGGTCGACGGCCGGCGCACGCTCGCCGAGGTCGACAAGATGGTGCGCAACATCGACCGCAACCCGAGCCGGCTGCTCTTCGGCGGCGGCACGGCGGCGGACGACGATAAGACCAAGCGATAGCGCGTGATCCCGAAAAAGCCTGCCCCGGACCTGATCCTGGGTGGGCGGGCGCCGAATCAGCTCGCCGGTTCAAGCGGGCGCGGATAAGCGAAGCGATCGAAGTCGCATTCATAGGCGCGATAGAGCCGAGCCGCGAGGTCGGGCGTATAGTAGCTCGTCCAGGGGCCGTGATCGGATTCATTGACGGCGGCCGCCGCTTCGCCCCGCACCGCGGGGCTCGCGCGCAGGTGACCGAGCACCGGCGCGAAGTCCTGCGCGAAGGTCTCCACCTTGCCGATCAAATCGAGCGTGATGCCGGGCATGCACAGGATGTCGTCCTGCACCTGGAAGTGGATGTCGCAGCGCTGTCGCGCGACGGCGGCGAGGAAGACGATGAAATCGGCAAACGACAATGTCCGGTCGGCGCCGGCCGGGAGCGTGCCATCGATCACTTGCCGGCGCGCAAGGTAGATGTCGACGAACGGGTCGCCCGGCACCAGCGGCTTGCCGCGGAACTTGTCCGCCCAGCATGACACCGCCCGCGTGTAGGGATTGCGCACGAAGGAAAAACGCAGCGTGCCGGCGCCGGTCGCCAGCCGGTGAAACGAGCTGATCGTCATGCTGCGCGGTCCAGCCGGCCCGCTGAAGCGGAACCACCGGCTCGGCTTTAGGGAGCGCACGTAGCGTCCGTCCGCCTGCGCAAGCGTGCGCCGGATGCGCGTCGAGGCGGCCTTCGGTATGGCGACGTAGAGGAGCTTGTGCGCCGGCAGGACGTTGATCAGCAGGTCGGGCTCGTAGCCGCCGCTCACGAGCCGATCGTAGAACTCCGCTGCCGCCGGATCGAAGTAATCCGACAATGGCTCGGTGGCGATCCAGGCGAGCTGCTTCGCCTTGATCTCGAGCGGTCGCAACACGCGCATCGCGCCGTTTCCCAGCCCGGCAGCGCGCCCCACAAGCATTCAGGTACGCCACCACTCGATCAGCGTCAATTCAGCGCCCGACATTGCGAGGGTCGGCAGAAATTACTTTTTGTTAATCTTGGGCTCTACTTTTCGTTAACCCCTGGGCTCGTAGATACCACGGCAGGGGCGCTGCAACGCTGACCCGCGCGCGGGTGAGCAACATTGCGCGGAAAACTTCCGTGGCGAGCAGCCCCTTTGCGCGGCCGGGCCGGCGCCCGGCGACAGTCCTCCCCATCGTGCGCGACCGCAAGACACCGGCGCGATTCGCCAAGGCGGTCGCCTTCCATCAGGCTGGCCGTCCGGACCAGGCGGTCACGATTTACCGGCGGATCATCGAGCGCGAGCCGGACCTGCCGGAGGTTCACGGCAACCTCGGCAGCGCCCTCGTGGCGCTGGGCAGGCTGAGCGAGGCGGTGGCGTCCTGCCAGCGCGCCATCGAGCTCGATCCCGACAAACCGAAAGTGTGGTGCCAATGGGGCGCGGCGCTTGCGGGCCTCGGGCGGCTCGCCGAAGCCGAGGAGAAGCTTCGTCGCGCCATCCTGCTCGATCGCGATTTCGCCGCAGCGCACTGCCAGCTCGGCAACACATTGCGGCAATCGGGCCGCCTCGACGCCGCCGAGGACATGTTGCGTCGCGCCGTTGCGCTCGATCCGAACAGCGCGGAAGCGCATGCGGGTCTCGGCGACGTGCTGCTCGACCGCGGCCAGTCGCTCAAGGCCGCCGCGGCTTTCGGGCGGGCGGTTGCGCTCAAGCCCGATTTTGCCGGCGCCTACAACAATCTGAGCCTCGCGTTGAAGGAGGCCGGCCGGCTGGTCGAGGCCGGCCATGCCGCCGAAGCGGCGATCCGGCTCGCGCCCAAGCGCGCGGCCTATTATGCCAACCTGGCCGAGGTCAGGACGTTCACGCACGACGATCCGCATGTCGCAGCGCTCGAGGCCCTGACGAAAGAATCCTTGACGCAAGAAGCCTCGGCGCAAGATGCATCGCTCGTCGCCGAGGAACGGGCTCACCTGCATTTCGCCCTGGCCAAGGCCTACGAGGACATCGACCGGCCCGACGACGCATTTGCGCAACTGCTCGCCGGCAACGCCCTCAAGCGCCGCGCGATCGTCTATGACGAGGCCGCAACGCTCGCCCGCATGGAGCGCACGCGCAGGCTGTTCACACCGGAGCTGATCGCGGCGCGGCGCGGCTGCGGCGTGGCCACGCGCCTGCCGGTGTTCATCCTCGGCATGCCGCGCTCGGGCACGACGCTGGTCGAGCAGATCCTGGCGAGCCATCCGCGCGTGTGCGGCGCCGGCGAGGTCAAGCTGTTCGACCAGGCGCTCGGCGCCGTGCGCGATCTCGCGCCTGGCGCGGCCGCGGGCGGCGCGACCTACCCGGACATGATCGCCGACATGCAGCCGGAGCACTTCCGCCTGCTCGGTGCGATCTACGCCGAGCAGCTCGCGCAGCTCGAGCCCGGCGCGCTGCGCATCATCGACAAGATGCCGCAGAACTTCATCTATGCCGGCCTCATTCATCTCGCGCTGCCGCACGCGGCGATCATCCACGTGGTGCGCGACCCGATCGATACCTGCGTCTCCTGCTTCGCCAAGCTGTTCGTCGAGGGCCAAGCCTATTCCTACGATCTCACCGAGCTCGGCCGCTATTACGCCCGCTATCGCGATTTGATGGCGCATTGGCGCCGCGTGCTGCCTCCGGCGCGCATGCTCGACGTGCGCTACGAGGACGTGGTCGCCGATCTCGAGGGCGCTGCCCGGCGCATCGTCGCCCATTGCGGCCTCGCCTGGGATGCGCGCTGCCTCGACTTTCACCGCACCGAGCGCACGGTGCGGACCGCGAGCGCCGCGCAGGTGCGGCGGCCGATCTACGCCCATTCGGTCGCGCGCTGGCGCAAATACGAACGCTTCCTCGCGCCGCTGCCCGCCGAGCTTGATGCCGAGACGGTAGCGGCGCGCGGGCACGCGACGCCATAGGTAGAGCATGATCTCGAAAAGTGGATACCGGTTTTCGGAAAAGATCATGCTCAAATAACGAGCTAAAGCGTGATGACGATTCGAAGAAAAGTCATCACGCTTAAGCTGCGGGCAGATGCACCGCGATGGCCCGGCCCGCGGCGGGCGAGGGGTTAGATCCCCCGGTTCCAGAAGTCGTAGTAGCGCTCGATGTTCATCGGCAGGAACGGGCCGTAATTCGGCCAGCTCTCGTATTTGGGGAGCTTGATCTCCTTCTCGGCCTCGGCGTAGCTCCTGCCGTCCTCGACCGCCTTCTTCACCGCGGCGGACAGATCCTGCAGATAGGCGAGCTGGTTGCGGGCATCGTCCTTGGTGCCGGTCTGGACGCCGCCCGGTCCCGGATGGCCCGGGATGAGCGTCTCCCAATCCATCGCGATCACCTTCTTGAGGCCGTCCTCGATGTCCGGCACATAAGTGTCCGCCATGCCGCGGAACTGGATGCCCTTGATCGGGATCCAGTCGACCGTGAAGATGATCTTCTCCTTCGGCAGCCGCATCACCAGCATGCTGTCGGAATGGTTCAGGCCGACATAGTCGAGCTCGAGGGTGGTGCCGCCGAGCGAGATGACCTTCTTGGTGTCGACCACCTGGTCGGGCACGACGACGTCGGCGGGCTTGAGCTCGAGGATGCGCTTCTTGGCGTTGCGCTGGGCGATGAAGGTCGCGCCGAGGTCCTTGAACGGCTTGCCGCCGGCGATGTGATCGAAGTGGCTGTGGCTGTAGATCACGTACTTGATCGGCGCCTGCGTGATCTTGCGGATTTCCTCGATATAGGCCTTGGCGGCCGGCCGCCGCTCGCTGATCGGATCAGTGACGATGATCCCCGCCGGCGTGACGACGAACATCGACTGATGGTTGTCGTAGCGGAAGATGTAGACGTTGTCGGTGACCTTCGTCGTGGCATAGAGCGGGCGCGCCGGCTGCGCGGCCGGCGCCGGTTGGGGTTGCGCCGGCGCTTGTGCCTGCGCGCCCGCGGCAAGCGCGGCTACGACAAGCGCAGCGGCGAAGCCGGCGGCGATCATTCGGGACATGGGCGTTTCCTCCAGTTCTGGTCAGGCAGGATTTTTGTCGATGGGCCCCTTCGCAGCCGTGCGCGCCTGGGCATGGGCGCAACAAGTGTCTTCCGCCTCAACCCCGCGCGCAACGGCTTATTCCACGGCTTATTCCAGGGTAAAGCGCGCGCCAACAAAAAGGGCGCGCCGGCCAGGCGCGCCCTCGGTGGCGGAGATCGGAGCGAACAGGGGCGCTCAGTCGAACCGCCCCGCCGCATGCGCCAGCATGGTGTAGACCTTGCCGGTCTCCGACGTGAGATAGGTGCGCGCCACCACTTGGCCGCGGTCGTCGCGCGAGACCTCCTCGAGCAGGCGCTCGAACTCGCCGATATAGCGGTCGACCGTCTGCTTGAACTCGCGGTCGTTGCGATAGCGCTTGCTGATCTCGTCGAACGCCTTTTGGCCCTGCATGGTGTAGAGCCGCTTGGTGAAGACGTTGCGCTCGCCGCGATTGTAGCGGTCCCACAGCTCGGTCGCGGCGTTGTGGTCGATCATGCGGGCGATGTCGACCGAGAGCGAGTCGAGCGACTCGATGGTGTGGCGGGCGGCGCGGTCGTCCGGCCGCATCATCGGGGGCATCGGCTGCATCGGCGGCCGATCATCACCCCGCGGTCGGTCGTCATTGCGCGGCCGGTCGCTGCCGCGCGGGCGCTCGTCGCTGCGCGGGCGCTCGTCGCCGCGCGGACGGTCGTCACCACGCGGGCGGTCGTCACCACGCGGGCGCTCGTCGCCGCGCGGCATGTCCGGCTCGCGCGAGGCGCGGCTCAACAGGTCGCTGAGCCAGCCGCTGCCGTTGCCGCCGGCGCCCGGACCCTGCGACGGGCTGAGCGAGGGCGATTCGGCGCGGCGTGGCGCAAACGGCGTCGGCGGCGGGCCCTGCAGCGGCGGGGCCTGCAGCGGCGGGGCCTGCATTGGCGGCGCCTGCATTGGCGGCGCCTGCATCGGGGTCGGTCCGCCCGTGATGTCGCCGCCGCGCGCCACCGAGCGGGGCGCGCGTCCGCCGCCCATGCTCACCACCACGGACTCTTCCGGATGGGCGCGCCGCACCGGCTCGGACTGCTGGGCGTCCATGCCGCGGCCGTGGCGGGCGACGATACGGTTGAGCTCGGCGAGCGCCTCGATCTGGTCGACGATCACGCGGCGCATCTGCGAGGCGCTCTCCGCGGTCTCCTGCGGCAGCTCGAGGATGCCGCGGCGCAGCTCCGCGCGCGTCGCGTCGAGCTCGCGCTGCATCTCCGCCGCCATCTGCTTCACGCCGCCGACGATCTCGGCGAAGCGATCCTTCGCCTCCTGCAGCATGTTCTGCGCGTCGCCCGCGTTATCGCGGAACAGCATGTGCGCCTCGTTGGTCGCCTGCTCGTAGAGCGAGCGCAGCGCGTCGCCGGTGCGGACGCGTTCCTGCTCGGAGGTCATGCGCACCGCCTCGTGCTGCTCGGCGATGGCGCGCGTTCCTTCGGCGCTCGAGTCCGCGACCACGCGCGCGATGTCGCGCGCGCGCGCCTCGGCGGCACCGAGCGATTCATCGAGCAGGCCGGAGAAGCGCTTGAGCCGCGCATCGAGCTCCTCGGTGCGGCTGTCGAGGCCGGCGACGACCGAATCGAGCGCGGCGCGGCGCATGCCGAGCGTCTCGTCGGCGCGCCGGTTGCTCCCGTCGATGGCCTCGACCGCGTTGGCGAGCGCGCGGCCATGGCTGTCGAATTGCGTCGCGAGGTCGGTCAGGTCGCGCAGCGTCTTGTTGGTGACGCCGTAGAACGCGTTGATGTGCTCCTCCATCCGCCCGGTGGTGTCGCCGGTGCGGTCGAGCAGCTGGTTCATCGTGCCGACGAACTCGGTGACGCGGTTCGACAGCAGGTGCTCGATGGTGCCGAGGTTGTCCTGTGCACCGCTCAGCACGTCCTGCAGCAGGCTGTTTCCCTCGCGCAGGCGCTCGAACATCGCGGTGGTGTCGGCACGCAGCATGCCGTGCGTCTCCAGCATCTCGGCGACCGTCACGGTCGCGGTCTGGCGCGACTGCTCGACGGCGCTCTGCGTCTTGTCGTGCAGCTCGCTCACGCTGCGTGTGATGGCTACGGCCGATTCGGTCGCCGCCGTCATGGCGGTATGCTGCAGCTCCTTTACCGAGCGGGTGATCGCCCCGGCCGATTCGGCCGCCGCCGATTGGGCGGTCTGCTGCAGCTCCTTTACGGAGCGGGTGATCGCCCCGGCCGATTCGCCCGCCGCCGACTGGGCAGTCTGCTGCAGCTCGCGCATCGAGCGCGTGATCGTGCCGGTCGACTCGTCGACCGTGGTCTTCGCCGCAAGCGTCATTTCCGCCATGGTGCGGGTGACCGCTGTCGTGGCGTTGGCGCCGGCGTCGTTGATGATGCGCGCCAATTCCTGCGAATTGTCCATCATCTCGCCCGTGAAGGCGAAGCCGGTCGACTGGATCGACTGCACGGCGTTGTCGGTCACGCGGATTACCTGCGTGGTGAACTCCTCGGTCTTGCTCGAGATCGCGGCGAGCAGGCCGCTCGACTTCTCGTCGAGGATCTTGGTGAGCTCGCCCGAGCGCTTGCTGACCGCGGCGGCGATCTCGTCGGCGCGGCCGACGAAGTTGCGCGCGACCTCGGAGCTCACGCCGAGCAGGGCGCGCTCGACCTCGTCGGCGTTCTGCTTGAGCACGCTGCTCACGCCGGTCGACAGCGAGGTGAGCGCGCGCTCGACGTCGCCCGCGGTCGCGCGCATGCTCTCGCTCGACGCGCTCGCGGCAGCGCGCACGCTCTCGCTCGATGCACTGGCGGCGCCCGTGACGGTGCGCTCGGCTTCGCCGGCGCTCGCGCGGATCGCCTGGCTGGCGAAGTTGGTGAGCGTCTCGAGCGCATGGGCGGCTTCGCCCGTATTGGTCTTGATCGTCGCCGAGAGCTGCTCCATGCGGGCATTGAGCAGGTCGGCGGCGCTCTTGCTGCGCGTCTCGATCTCGCGCGTGACCGTCTCGGCGCGGCCGACCAGCAGCTCCTCGAAGCGGCTGATGCGGCTGTCGAGATTTTCGGCGAGCTGCGTGGTGCGCGTGCCGAACGCGCGGTCGAGGTCGTCGACGCGGGCGCCGAGGGTGTCGGCAAGCTCGCCGCCGCGCGTCGTGATCGTCATGGTGACGTCGCTGATGCGCTTGTCGAGCGCGGCGACGACCTCCTTGCCGCCCTCCGCGACCGTCTTGGCGATGTCCATCACCCGGGTCGAGAGCGCGTCGTTGAGGCTCTGGGTGCGGCTGTCGAGCGCCTCCTGGAAGCGGGAGAGGCGCTGGTCGAGCGAGGTCGTCACTTCCACCGCCTTGGTGGTGACGCGCCCGTCGAAGCCGTCGAGATAGGACTTCATCGCCTCGCCGAGGTCCTGCGTGCGCTGGCCGAGGCGCTCGACCAGCTCGCCGCCATAGGTGCGCACGGTGCGGTCGAACTCGCCGACGTGGCGGGTGATGAGGTTGCCGAGCGTGCCCGAGTCGCGGCCGATGCGCTCGGCGAGCTCCGCGCCGCCGTGCGTGAACATCTCCTCGAACGCCGCAAGCCGCTGCGCCAGCATGTCGCGCACCGCGTCGCTGCGCGAGCCGATCTGGGTGGCGAGCGCCTCCGCGCTGTCGCTGAAGGTCTGCGTGACCTTCTCGCTGCGCGCCACGATCGAGTCGGTGATCCGCGTCCCGGTCTGCTCGAGCTTCGACACCACGTCGCCGCCGCGCAGGCTGAGATCGAGCACGATCGAGTCGCCGGTCGATTTGAGCGTGTTGTTGACCTCGTCGGCGCGCGTCGCGATCGTCTCGGCGAGCTGGCTCGAGGTCTCGACGATCGTCTGCGTGAGCGTGTGCGAGCGCTGTTCCATCAGGTCGACGATCGAGGCGGCCTTCTCGGCAAAACCGTCGGCGACGCGGTCGAGGCGCGACGACATCATCTGCTGCATGTTGGTCGCGATCTCGACGAACTCCTCGTTGAGGTGGTCGGTCTTGAAGTTGAGGCTCGAGGTGAGGCGGTCGCTCGCGGCCTCGATCGCACCGGTGGTCTCGCGGCTGGTGCGCTCGAGCCGGTCGAGCAGGTCGCCGCCGCGCTCGCCGAGCGCGTCGATCATCGAGTCGCCGGCATGGCCGAGCGCGACCGTGATGTGCTCGCCTTTTTCCGCGAGCGCGCGCGCGATGCGCTGCGCCGCCTCGTTGACGCGGTCGGCCACCGCCTCGCTCACCGAGGTGATGTCTTGCGAGAGGTCGAGATGCACGTTGGTGATGGCGGTGCGCACCTGCTCGGCCTGGCCGACCAGCGTCTCGCGCTGCGATGCGAGCCCGTCGAGAAGGGTGCGGATGCGCAGCTCGTTGTCATTATAAGCGCGCTCGAGCGCCGTGACCTCGTTGTTGACCAGGGATTCGAGCTCGGCGGCGCGGGCGAGCGCCCGCTCGACGCCGTCGCCCATGGCGGCGACCTCGCGGCGGACCGCCTGGCCGACGGTGACGATCGAGTCGCGCGCGAGCGTCTCCGGCTCGGCGAGCCGCACCGCGACCTGCGCCATCGACTGCGAGATGATGCGCAGCTCCTGTGAGCGCGCCAGCATGTGGGCGAGCACGAAGAAGAACACGACCGGCGCGAAGAAGCCGGCGATGAGGCCGGCGAGCAGCGGCACCGCGCTGCCGCCCTGCGCGACGAGCGAGGCGAACGCGCCCTCATACCCGTAGGCGAGGCCGAGCGCGCAGACGATCCAGGCGGCGGAAAAGAGGCCGGCCACCACATAGGGAGTGCGCGAGGGGCGGCGCTGCAGCGATTGCAGGATCTGGCCGATGCTGGCGCGATCGTCGTTGGCGGCGAGGTTCGACGCGAGGCTCGAGGCCGCGCGCACCGAGCGGTCGTCCGACCGCGCGCCGCCGGCCGGCTCGTCGAACAGGTCTTCGTCGGCGGGCGCTCGTCCGGGCTCGCGCTGGGCCGCAAGGGCCGCCCGCGGCTCCGGCGCGCGCATCTCGAGCGCATCCTGGATGGCCGACAGCGCCACCTCGGTCGGATCCTTGGATTTCTTCGGACTATTCGCCATGTCGGTCGTCGCCTCGTCGTACGCTGAACCAGGACGGCGACCCGCTGTCATCAACTGGACGAGGTCGCGCCACGGGCGTTTGATGGTCGATCATGTGGCAGTGGGCCTTGGTTTTGGCCGCTCGTACTCCCCCCTGCCACTCTGATATCCTACCATTGGGCTGGCCCAAATAAACCGTCTTGGTAACGTCTTTTTAATCATCGTTAACAGGTGACGGCATGAGCGCGGGTGGACACGAGCGGGAATCCGCAAGTTCCGGCATGGACTTGAGTAATGCCCCCGCGTCTCCATCGCGACATGATGAAGATACCAATGCGGCGGCCGTGCGGCCGAGCGGGGCGCAGCGCCGCTACCTCGAGCGCGGCCTCGACCAGCCGGGCGGCAAGCTCCCGCTGTTCGACCGCGATGGCCGCGAGGTGCCGAAGAAGACGGTGCAGGCCTGCATCGCGCACGGCTGGGCGGAGCCATGGACACGGAACCCGATCAAGCCGGAATGGTTGGTGTGCCGGCTGACCGCAGCCGGCTACCAAGTGCTTGGCCGCACGCCGCAGGCGCGCGATGGCGGGGGAGCGTCGCTTTAACAATCGCTTAACCATGGTGGTGCTTGGCTGCGATCCGCACGGCGGCGGCAGGGGCGCGTTTACGTCGCCTTGGCCGACTAAAGCCTAGAGTGAACGTCAATAGAGAAGGCCGAAAAAGAGCCTTCGGGATGGCGAGCATGCACCAACACCACGCGAGCGCGACGGTCGAGCGGAGCGTGCCGGCGGACGAGCCGGCGATCGATATCATGCATCTTTATCGCATGACGCTGGGCGATCATGGGCTCGAGCGCGAAGTGCTCGCGCTGTTCGACCGCCAGATCGACCTGCTGATCGCCCGCATGCCGGCGGTCGATGCGGCCGGTGTGGGCGCGCTCGCCCACACCCTCAAGGGCTCGGCGCGCGGCGTCGGGGCCTGGCCGATGGCGCGCGCCGCCGAGGCGGTCGAGGCGGCGCCCGCCGCCGAGCTTGCCCGCGCGGTCGCGGCGCTCGCGGCGGCGGCGAGCGAGGCGCACGCAGCGATCGCCGACATCCTCGGCGCGGCCTGATCGCCTGAACCCGCGCCCGTTTTCGCCGAAATCGCACACTGGCGCGCTGCGCCGCGAGCCTATATAGGATGCGCGGCCGGCCGACCGGGCCGGCAGCTCATCCCGCAAGCGCGCACCGAATGCCGAAAATCACCTTCATCGCCGCTTCCGGCGTTTCTCACGCGGTCGAGGCCGAGGTCGGCTCGACCGTGATGGAGACCGCGATCCGCAACGGCGTCCCGGGCATCGAGGCCGAATGCGGCGGCGCCTGCGCCTGCGCGACCTGCCACGTCTACGTGGACGACAAATGGCGCGAGATCGTCGGCGGGCCCTCGCCGATGGAAGAGGACATGCTCGATTTCGGCTTCGACGTGCGGCCGAGCTCGCGCCTGTCCTGCCAGATCAAGGTGACCGATGCGCTCGACGGCCTGGTCGTGACGGTGCCGGAGCGGCAGGCCTGAGCCGGGCGGTTCGGTTGCCGACTGGCCGGAAGGCAATTTCTTTCTTGAAATCGGGGGGTTGAAGAGCGTTCATCGTCGGCGCGAACAAAATCCGTTCGCCCCTTTTCCGATGCCGTCTCCCCGGCTAGACAAGCCGCCGGAAATCCATTGAGCGCGCCGGGATCGTTGTCAGCCGCCGGGCGGCCTGCGCCGGGCGAAGATGTAAAGTCGCGAAGGGTTGCGAGAGAATGCGAGCCGTGAACGAACCGATCAAGACCGACGTCCTCATCATCGGCGCGGGCCCGTGCGGCCTGTTCGCCGTGTTCGAGCTCGGCCTGCTCGACATGAAGTGCCACCTCATCGACATCCTCGACAAGCCGGGCGGCCAATGCGCCGAGCTCTACCCCGAGAAGCCGATCTACGACATTCCCGGCATCCCCTACGTCACCGGCCACGGGCTGACCGCGGCGCTGATGAAGCAGATCGAGCCGTTCGGCGCGGTGTTTCATTTCGGCGAGATGGTCGAGACGGTGGAGAAGGTCGGCGAGCCGCTGTTCCGGGTGAAGACCGACGCCGGCAAGGAGTTCGAGGCGAAGATCATCGTGATCGCGGCGGGCGGCGGCTCGTTCCAGCCCAAGCGCCCGCCGGTGCCGGGCATCGAGGCCTATGAGGGCACCTCGGTGTTCTACGCGGTGCGCAGGATGGACAATTTCCGCGACAAGCGCCTCCTGATCGTCGGCGGCGGCGACAGCGCGCTCGACTGGACGCTCAACCTGCAGCCGGTCGCCAGGCACGTGACCCTGATGCACCGGCGCGACCAGTTCCGCGCCGCGCCCGACAGCGTCAACAAGATGAAGGCGCTGCTGGCGGACGGCAAGATCGACTTCAAGCTCGGGCAGGTGACCTCGCTCGTCGGCGACGCCGGCCAGCTCACCGCCGCGCACGCCAAGCCCGACAAGGGCGAGCCCTACATGGTCGCCTGCGACGCCCTGCTGCCGTTCTTCGGCCTCACCATGAAGCTCGGCCCGGTCGCCGACTGGGGCGTCAAGCTCGAGGACGATCTCATCCCGGTCGACACCGCGGCGTTCGAGACCAACATCAAGGGCATGTTCGCGATCGGCGACATCAACACCTATCCGGGCAAGCTCAAGCTCATCCTGTGCGGCTTCCACGAGGGCGCACTGATGGCGCAGAAGGCGTATCACTACGTCTTCCCGGACAAGCGGCTCGTTTTTCAGTACACGACGTCGTCGACCAGCCTGCAGAAGAAGCTCGGGGTGAGCTGAGGGACCGCTCTACCGTGCCGGCCGCCCGGTCAGCGTTCAAATTCGTCGCGTTCGGCTGATAAGGGCGCCCGCATCCTCATGCGGTCGCTTCGCGCCGACCCGCCGCTCCGCCAGCCAGTCGAGCGCCGCCGCCGAGATTTTTCGGGGGTGTTTGGCGATCGGCCGCAACTCAGCAACCGGCTTGCCCCGGCGCGTGATGGTCACGCTCTCGCCGCGCAGCACACGATCGATCAGTTCCGGCAGCCGCTTCCTCGCGTCAGCTTCGCTGTAGGCGCTCATGAACCAAGCATAGCCTGCTTCGCGCCGCTGGGCTCTACTGCGGCGGCGGGGCCGGCGTGTATTGGTCGCTCGGCGGCGCCGGCGGCGCCGCGGCCGCGGGCGCTTGTGGCGGCGCCACGGGCGCCTGGGGTGGCGCCGGCGCCTGCGGCGCATCCACCGGCGGCAGCGCCTTCTCGGTCACACCCTGGACGGCCGGGCCGAGCTTGAGCACCACGCGGGCGACGCCGAGCGCGGCGTCCGCCATGGCGGCATAGCCTTCGGCGGTGGGGTGGACGGCGCCGCCATAGACGGCGGAGAGAATCCCCCAGGTCGCGTCGTGCAGGTCGGACGGCTGCATGGTCGAGGGCAGGCCTTCGGGGAACGTCATTGCGGTGAAATAGCTGTCGTTTGCGGTGCGGATCCAGCGCGCGCGCGACGCATAGGCGCGGAATTCGCTGGCGCCGAGATCGCACGTCATCGGGTCGGTCGCGCCGTCGACGAGGTTGTCGGTGAAGCTCTTGCCGTCGGGCAAGAAGCACTCGCGGTCGAAATCGGGATCGCTGTCGGCGCGCGCGCACAAACCGTGCTGCGCGAAGGCGGCCTGATGCGCGTCGGCGAACGCCATGCTCTCGCCCGGGCCGCAGACGACGCCGCCGGTGCAGGTGGCGAGCGCCTTGATGGCGGGCAGGAACTTGTTCTGCACGAACAGCGTCACATTGCGCAGGCGCTCGCCATCGGCGTTGAAGGAGGGATGCACGTCGAAGCCGTCGCGCCCGCCGGCGCAGACGCCGCCGCCGGCGGCGAGCGCCGGATTGCCGTAGGCGGTGAAAACCACCTTGTCGAGCCGGCCGCCGAGCAGCTGCTTGAGCGCTGCGCGCAGCCGGGCGAAATTCCCCGGCAGCGCCTGGGTGAGCTGCGACTGCGCGTCCTCGACGCTCGAGATCACGCCGCCGCGGCGGGCGAGGAGCCGCTCCGCGGTCGAGTCGATGATCACGTCGCCGACGAGGCCGGAGAAATAGACGTCGTTTGCGCCGACGGTGAGAAACACGAGATCGAGCTTGCGGTTGGGCTGCGTGCGCTGGGCGCGCTCGAGGGTCACGCGCAACTGGGTGATCTGCGCCGGGATCGTGGTCGGGCAGGAGCTGCTGTTGTCGTCGCCGCAGTTGAGCTCGCGCGCGCGCTGGACGCCGAACAGGCCGGTCTCGATGGTCGCGCCCGTGCAGGCGAGCGGCAGGAAGGTCACGGCGAGGTGCGGGTTCTCGACCGCAAGCCCGAGCGCGGCGCGCAGCTGGTAGCTGTAGAGCGAGCGGTGGCAGGCCGACGACATCCAGCGCGCCGACAGGCGCGCCCACTCCGCCATGCTGGAGCTGGCATTCGACGCTGCGTCGCAGGCCTTGTCGCCGGTGAAGCCGACACGGCCGGGGCGGAAATAGTCCTTGCGTCCGGTGGCGAGGAAGTTGCGGAAGCAGAAGCCGTCGTCGGACAGCGCGACCGGCCGGTCGGGATCGCCTTCGCCGGCGGCGATCGAATCGCCGATGCCGGCGATCAGGAGGTCGCGCACCTCGATCGCGTCGGAGGTGCGCCGCGTGGCGCCGCCCGCCGTGATGTCGACCGTGACCTTGGTGGTGCGGCCGTACAGCGCGCGCAGGTTGACCTCTTCGCCGCAGCCGACCGTCAGCGTCTGCGGCGCGCCTTCGCCGTTGTCGAACGACCAGGCGCAGCTCGCGTCGGTCGGGACCGCGCCGGCGAGCCGCACGGTCACGCGATGGTCGACCGGGTCGAGATAGGACTCGCGCGTGCCGTCGCGCACGCAGGTGTCGAGCACGCGCCCGGCGCCGTCGACGCACAGCCGCGTGACCATGTCGCGCGCCCAGCCGCGGCCGTCGGTCTCCTGCGCGAGCGTCTGCTCGGCGGCCAGGATGGTGCGGCCGCTCTCGGCCGCGAGATGGCGATTGAAATCCTTCTCGTCGCGAAACAGGCGGAATCGGTTGTGCACTTCCCACGAGATGCTCACGTCCGTCGCGACCTGGTTCGGCACGATCGAGAGCTGCGCGCGCGCGGGCCCGCCGTGCAGGCACGGCAGGGCGAGGAGGCCGATCGCGGCGAGACGGCGGAGCATGGGCATCGAGGTCCCCACGGGATGCCCGGGAGGTTGAGCAGCCCAACATGATCAATTCGTGAACCGGCTATGCGCGGAAGATCACGGCAACAGCATGACGCGCATGCGTGAAATGACGGGCGTAGGGCTGGATTCGTTGTTCGGCGCATATCTTTTCTTTGTCGTCGGACCGGTGCCCACCCCCGATCAAGCCGGGGGCAGGCTTTCGCCGCGATACGCGCCGGGCGCCCGTCCGGCGCGGCGCGATTCCGGCGGCCCGCACCGGCGGTGTATCGTCGCATTGCCTGCCACGGGATCAGCCATCGAGATGCGCCAATTGTTCGCATTTGCCGCCGCTGCGGCGGCGCTCGCCGCGGCGCCGGCCGCCGCCGAGATCTGCCATGCCTTCGCGGGCCAGTTCGCCAAGGAGCTATCGCGACAACGGGTGCGTCAAGAAGGCGCTGATCGAGACCCACCGCGGGCCGAAGCTGAGCGTCATGCTCGAGGACGTGCGCGCGAGGCAGAAGATCGATGCTCCTCGCAATGACGGTTACTTCTTTAGCCCCGCCTCCTGCGCGACCTTATTCCAGCGCGCCATTTCGCTCGCGATATAGCGGCCGAATTCGTCCGGCGCGCCGCCGATGAGGTCGATGCCCTGCGGGCGCAGCGCCTTGACCACCGCATCGGTCTTGATCGCCGCGTTGGCGGCGGCCGCGATCTTGTCGATCGCGGCGCGTGGCGTCCCAGCGGGCGCGACCAGGCCGAACCACAGGCCGGTGTCGAAGCCGGGCAGCCCGGCTTCCGCCATGGTCGGGATGTCGGGCGCGATCGGGATTCGCTTTTGCTCGGTGGCGGCGAGCGCGACGAGCTTGCCGTCGCGCACGAGCTGGATCACCGTCGAGGCCGGCGTGAACACGAGATCGACCCGGCTGGCGAGCAGGTCGGTGATCGCCTGGGCGCTGCCGCCATAGGGCACGTGCACCATCTTCACCCCGGCGAGCACCTTGAACAGCTCGGCCGACAGATGCGTGCCGGTGTTGACGCCGGATGAGCCGAACGTGAGCCCGTCCGGCCTGGTTTTGGCGAGCGCGATCAGCTCCTGCACGTTCTTCACCCCGAGCGAGGGATTGACCACGAGCAGGTTCGGGATCGTGGAGACGAGCACGACCGGCGCGAAATCCTTGGCGAAGTCGAAATTGAGATGCGGCAGCACCGCGGCGTTGATCGGCTGCGAGATGGTCGAGAGAAAGAGCGTGTAGCCGTCCTTGGACGAATGGGCGACGTATTCGGCCGCCAGGCTCGAGCCGGCGCCGACCTTGTTTTCCACGACGATCTGTTGCCCGAGAATGTCGCCCATGCGCGCGCCAACCACGCGCGCCGTGATGTCGGCGCCCGAGCCCGGGCCGAAACCGACGATGACGCGGATCGGACGGGTGGGAAAATCGTCGGCGCGCGCCGCAGCGGCGGATAATCCCGCCGCCACGCACAAGATCCGACAGCAAATCAGCGCCAGCCGCCGCATCGCTCGTCCTCCCCCGGAAGCTCTTGTTGCGCCCTCTCTACGCCAGACCCGCCCATGTGGCCAGTAGCGACCCCTCGCGGCGCCGTGCGATAGCGCCCACATGTACCAACCTGGAGGTCTTCACATGTCAGACAATCCCCTGGTCGCGCTGTCCGACCACGCCGCCGCGCTGGTCGAGCGGGTCGCGGGCGCGACCGTCGCGGTGCGCGCCGGCCGCGCGTGGTCGAGCGGAATCCATTGGCGCTCCGGCGTAATCGTCACCGCCGAGGAAGTGCTCGAGCGCGACGACGACATCACGGTCGTGCTGCCGGGCGGCCGCGAGGTCGCCGCGACGCTCGCGGGCCGCGATCCGACGACCGACGTCGCGGTGCTGCGCTTCCAGCCGGACGGGCTGGCGGTCGCCGAAATCGCCGAGAGCGGATCGCTGCGGCCGGGGCACGTCGTGCTCGCGGTCGGCAATCATCGCGGTGCGCCGGTTGCCAATCTCGGCAGCGTCGCCTTCGTCGGCGGCGCCTGGATGAGCCAGCGCGGCGGCGCGATCGACACGCTGCTGCGGCTCGATCTCACGCTGAGCCCGGCCGCCGAGGGTGGCGCGCTCGCCGACGCGCATGGCCGCGTGCTCGGCATGGTCGTGGCCGGGCCGCGCGGCCGGGTGCTGGCGATCCCGCGCGCGACCATCGATCGCGCGGTCGATGCGCTGCTCGCCAAGGGCTATGTCGGGCGCGGCTATCTCGGCGCCGGGCTGCAGCCGATCCGTTCGCGCGAGCGCGCGGGCGTTCTCGTCGCCAGCATCGATCCGGACGGCCCGGCGGCGCGCGCGGGCCTGATCGTCGGCGACATCGTGACGGCGTGGAACGCGGCGCCGATCGGCCGCGTGCGCGAGATCATGCGGCTGCTCGGCCCCGACAGCGTCGGCACCTCCGTC
>DATBZM010000056.1:0-11175 GCA_036513175.1 Xanthobacteraceae bacterium
CTTCCTCCAAACGTGGGATCGCCGAAATCAGCCGGGCTTTGCGCGGGATCTCGGCCTGCGCCTGCATGCGCCACGAACGTGCCTGGGAGCCGTAACCCGGGGCGCTTCCCTTCGCTCAGCGTGTCGCATTGATCTACCGCAAGGCGGCACGCCGCGATTCAGGCGATGGCTCCGGCATGTCCCAAGGATCCATAGGACCAGCCGCCGGCGGCTTCAATTCATTGCTGTGCCCGAACTGCGCCAAGCCGATGACGCATGTGCGAACGATCTGGCGCGCCTTCCAGGACAATCTGGAAGTTCTCGAATGCCGACCGTGCAGTATCTCGGTCAGCCAAACCGCCAAGCCGCAACCGAAGGAATGAGCGTCAAGGAGCGAACGCAGGGTAGGAACGCAGTGTAGCGAACGCAGTGTAGCGAACGCAGTGTAGAGAGCCCCGGACGAAACCCCCGAGACGCCCGGGACTCTCTCCATACCCCGATACGAGCGGGTTTTCTCGCATCGGAGGATGCTCATGTCTGTGTCATGACGCGCCCGCGCCTTGCAACCTTCGTTTTTGCCAATATGGATGCGCCTGCGGTTGAGTTGCCGAAGGTCAGGCGCGGCGACCCGCAGCCATTGCCATGCGCTCCACACCCCGGCACAGCACGGTCACGCGCTCGATCGAGGCGCATACCAGCGGCAACACTGCGGCGCCTGCGCGTTGATCGGCGCGTTGCGCGAGGATAATAGTCGGAGCCGCACGTCGACGAGCTCATGTCCGCTTCCGATCCCGCCCCTGCCGCATCCCCTCAAGTTCATCATGGTGCCGCGCCGTGCCGGCGCGGATTCGACGCATGGTTCATCATCATGGCGACGGCGCTGGTGGTGCCGGTGTTTCGGCTGTTCGATCGGCTGATGGACCGCTTTGGCGTGGCTTGATGTCGCCTCGCTGAGCGCCGGCAGGGCCGACAAAATTACCCTCTGCAATTTTGCCCACGCGGCAGCCCGGCGCGAACGCTCGCGTCGGCATTGCGCTTTCGATCCGCGTTCGCGCGGCGAGGTTGACGCCGCGCAATGCCCACCCTACGGATGGCCCGATTTACCGCGACGGGTCGAGGAGACGAGCATGGCGCAAGGCAATCAGAAGATCGGCTGGATCGGCATGGGCCGCATGGGATCCGCCATGGCCGAACGGCTGGTCAAGGCCGGCTATGACCTGTCGGTGTGGAATCGCACGCGGTCGAAGGCCGAGCCGCTCGCCAAGAGCGGCGCCAAGATCGTCGACAAGCTCGCCGACCTCGCCGGCGTCGACGTGCTGTTCTCGATCGTCTCGGCCGGCCCCGATCTCGATGAGGTCTATTTCGGCAAGTCCGGCGTGGTAACGACCGGCGGCAACAAGCTGCCGAAAATCTTCGTCGACTGCTCGACCATCGCGGTCGAGGAGTCCGTCGCGGTGCGCAAGCGCCTCACCGAGCGCGGCAGCGACTACGTCTGCGCGCCGGTAAGCGGCAATGCCAAGGTGATCAAGGCCGGCAAGCTGTCGTCGGTCGCGTCCGGGCCGGAAGCGGCCTTCCGCACGGTCGAGCCGATGATCAAGGCGTTCGCGCCGCGCGGCGTCACCTATGTGGGCGAGGGCGAGCTCGCGCGGGTGTGCAAGATCGCGCACAACGTCATGCTCGGGGTGGTGATCGAGAACCTGATCGAGATCACGCTCCTGGTGAACAAGATGGGCGTGCCGCGCCATGCCTTCCTGTCGTTCCTCAACAACGGCGTGATGGGCTCGATGTTCACCGCCTACAAGTCGCCGGCGCTGGTCAATCTCGATTGGACGACGACATTCACGCCCGAGCTGCTGCGCAAGGATCTCGATCTCGGCCTCGAGCTCGGCCGCGAGAAGGACGTGCCGATGCCGGTGACGGCGGCGGCGCGCGAAATGCTGCAGGCCCACTTCGGCGTCGCCCAGCTGCAGAAGAATCCGGACGAATACCTCCAGAAGGATTTCGCGGCGCTGATGGAGACCATGGCGCTCGCCGCCGGCATGAAGCTCGTGAGCGAGAACCACAACGTGCCCACCGGGTTGGAGAGCTGAGGCTCTATCCGGCGCATTTTCGCGTCCACGCAGGTCGGTCATGTCAACGCGCGAGCGCGCGCCGGGTTCCGGGTGTGCGCACGATTTTGCGGCGCGGCCCTAACACAGTTGCGTCGTAACACAATTGCGCTCATGCAGTGGCGCACATAAACTTGTGGTCCATTAAAGTCATGGTCCACGGCAGCACGGGCGGCGTCGCGGCCGGTCGCTTGGCAGGAAACGCGTCGGGTCGCACGGTGCCCAGTTCCTTGGCGATCGAGCAGCCATCTCCCAAATCGCGTGCGCGGCGCTCTTGGCGAAGGCCATGGCCGCTGCGCACCGCGCTTGGTTTTTTTGCCTTGACGCTTCTGCTGCCGGTGCTGCTGTTTTTCGTGCTGCAGTACCGCGCCGCGCTCGCCGAGAAGCAAGCCGATGTGGAACGCGACGGCATCAGGTTCGCGCGCGAGGTCGGCGACGACGTGAACCGCGAGCTGCAGATCGAGCGCGGGCTGCTCAAGGCGCTGGCGACATCGCCCTCGTTGCGCGACGGCGACTACACGGCTTTCCATGCCCAGGCCACGGCGGCGCTCAAGGGCGACCGGGGTTGGATCGCGCTCCTGCGCGGTGACGGCACGCAGCTCATCGATACGCTGGCGCCGGCCGGGACGTTGCTCGATCCCGTGCGCAACACCGAGGCGTTGCGGCGGGTGCTGCAACGCGGTGCGCCGGAGGATTCCGATCTCTTCGTCAGCCGGCTGAGCAAGCGCATGGTGATCACCGTGTTCTACCCGGTCGGCCATGACGACCTGGTGCTGAGCGGCGCCCTGCCGGTCGAGTATCTGAACGACGTCCTGCGCGCGGACGCGCCGTCCGACCGCATCGCGGTGCTCTACGACCGCGAAGGGCGCGTGATCGCGCGCAGCCATGACCCCGCCGAGTTCGTCGGCAAGCTCGCCAGCCCCGAGCTGCGCGCGCACATTGCCGGCGCGCGGGAGGGTTCGCTCACCTCGCAGATGGCCGGCGATGCGCGCAGCTTCACGGCGTTCACCCATCTTCCCAACGGCTGGACCAGCGCGATCGAGGCGCCGCGCGAGATCGTCACCGGGCCCATGCGCGCGTGGGAACGCCAGATGCTGCTCGAGCTGCTCGGATTTGCCGCGCTCGCCTTCGTCGGCGCCGCCGCCGCCGGAGAATGGATCGCGCGCTCCATCGCCCAGCTCGCCAAGGCGGCGCGCAAGATCGGCAGCGGCGAGATTTCCCCGCCGGTATCGACCAGCCTGCGCGAGGTCAACGACGTCGGCGAAGCGCTCAGCCGCGCCTCGCACGACCGGCAGCGTGCCGAGGCGGCGATGCGCGAGAGCGACATGCGCTTCCGCGCCATCGTCGACCAGGCCACCGCCGGCATCTCGATCGTCGATCTCGACGGCCGCTTCCGCTTCGCCAACCGGCGCCATTGCGAGATCACCGGCTATTCGAGCGAGGAGATTCGCGAGCATACGCTGATCGACATCACCCATCCGGACGACCGGCCGAGAAATCTCGAGCTGCTCGCCGCCATGATGACCTCGGGCACCGCCTATACGATCGACAAGCGCTTCCTGCGCAAGGACGGCCGTTCGATCTGGGTGCAGGTCAGCAGCGTCGCGGTGCGCGACGCCGGTGGCGTTCCGCAATACGCCATCGGCCTCGTGCTCGACATCGACCAGCGCAAGCAGGCGGAAATCGCCAATGCCCATCTCGCCGCCGTGGTGGCATCCTCGGCCGACGCGATCGAAAGCCTTGCGCTCGATGGCACGATCCTGACCTGGAACCACGCCGCCGAGAGACTGTACGGCTACGCGGCCGCGGAGGTGATCGGCCGTGCGCTCGACGTGATCGTGCCGGAGGAGCAGTCCGACGAGATCGCGCGCACGATTGCGGCGGTGCATAACGGCGAGAACATGCCGATCGAGACCAGGCGTCGGCGCAAGGACGGCACGCTGATCGATGTCGCGATCGACGCCGCGCCGATCCGCACCGCCGACGGCACGATAGTCGGCATTTCCAAGATCACCCGCGATATCTCCGAGCGGCGTCGCGCCGAAGCGACGCTGCAGGAGCGTGAGGAGCAGTTCCGCACGCTGGCGAACTCGGTGCCGCAGCTCGTCTGGATGGCCGAACCCGGCGGCAAGATCGATTGGTACAACGAGCGTTGGTTCGAGTACACGGGCACGACCTACGAGCAGCTCGAGGGCGACGGCTGGAAGCGCCTGCACGACCCGGCGGTGTTGCCCGAGGTGCTGGCGCGCTGGGACGAGTCGGTGCGCACCGCCGAGCCCTTCGAGATGACGTTCCCGTTGCGCGGCGCCGATGGGACGTTCCGTCCCTTCCTCACCCGCGTCGTGCCGTTGCGCGACAGCGACGGCCGCGTATCGCACTGGGTCGGCACCAACACCGACATCAAGGCGCAGGTCGAGCACGAGAAGCACCTCAACTTCGTCATGCGCGAGCTGTCGCATCGCTCGAAGAACCTGCTCGCCGTGGTGCAGGCGATGGCGCGCCAGACCATGCAGCACAGCTTGGGATTCGACGATTTCGAGGGCCGCTTCATGGGTCGGCTGCACGGGCTGGCGCGTTCGCACGACGTGCTGGTGCGCCAGGACTGGACTGGTGCGACCATCCGCGACCTCGTCACCGCCCAGCTCGCGCCGTTCGTGCGCGAGGACGGCGCCAGCATCGACATGAGCGGCGAAAACCTGATCCTCAAGCCCGACGCGGTGCAGAATCTCGGCTTCGCGCTGTTCGAATTGGGCACCAATGCGGTGAAGTACGGCGCGCTCGCGGCCCCGGCCGGCAAGGTCGCGGTTCACTGGGAGCTGGTCGAGAGCGACGGGCGCAGATACGTGCGGTTCGTCTGGCAGGAGCACGGTGGCCCGCCGGTCGCACAGCCGGTGCGCAAGGGTTTCGGCGCCATGGTGATCGAGCGCTTCATCGCCGTGACGTTCGGCGGCCGCGTCGAAAGCCTCTTCCTGCCGGAAGGCTTCTCTTGGACGCTGGAGATCCCCGCCGAGCACCTCCTGAGCGAGGCGCCCGCCAATCGGCCCACGGTCCTGCGCCGCGTGGCGGCGCAGTAGTTTTCGCGCCGCTCGATCGTAGACGCTCGCCGGTCGACATCACCGCAAGCGTGCGACAGCGAGCCGTGCCCCCTGGTTGCGGCAGGCTTGCGATTTGTCCATAAGTTTGTTCAACTAGAAGTATACGGGTGGGGGACCAAATTGTCGGACGCTGGAGGCTCGCGCAGGGAAGAAAGCTGGTTTGACGCCGTGCGATTCTGGATTGGGTCCTGGCGAAATGGCGGGGCCGACGACCAGAAGATCTGGCGGCACCGCCACCTGTCCACGGCGATCCCTTTTCCCGAGCTCGACTGGTCCGACATGGAGACGAGCCTCGGCGCACTTTACGACTACGCGGTGCAGATGGCCAACGGCACCATCGATTGGTACATCCGACGGCGTTTCTGGAAGAAGATTCTTTCCCGCGGACTGCACCTGGCATCCTTCGTATTCGTCGGCGCCGCCGCGCTGGTATCGCTGCTCAAGATCTTCAGCCCTGACGTCGAGCTCAAGGTCCTTCAGTTTTTCGAACGGCTCGTTTTCGGGAGCAACGGCGTAAGTCCGGGCTGTAACTCTTGCGATCACTCCGGGTTCGCCGCCGAGGCCGCGTTGGTTCTGATCGGCATAGCGACGGGCTTCAGCCTGATCGATCGATTGGCCGGGTTGTCGACCGGATGGATGCGCTACGTCATGACCGCGATGCGCCTTGAGGAGCAACTGGTCACGTTTCAATTCGAGTGGACCCGCCTGAAAATGGAAGCAGCTCGTGAACCGCGTGCGGCTGCGGGATCGGCCGACGATGAAGGAAGGGCCCCAAAACTGGAGGCCGTCGCGGTCCAATTCCGATTCGAGGGTGAAGGCCAGACAAGGTCGGCTGCATTGCGCGAGCTGGCGCCCGACCCGACCTCCCAGCGGATCAATCTGGTGCGGGATTTCTGCGCCCGCGTTCTTATCATCGTCAGGGACGAAACGTCGGTGTGGGCGGACGAGCTCAGGGAGAATGTCACAAATTTCGCCAAGCACGTCGCCTCGCATCATGGCCAGGACGCCGGGAAGACGTGAACAACATGCCTGATACGAAACCTGCTCCGCCCCGGAACTCGGAGGAGTTCCTGGTGCGCAGCGCGCGCATCCAGTCGCTGAGTCGCATAAGGACGTGGGTCGTCGTCATAATCCTCGGCCTTTTGGCCATTGTCTTGATTCGCTTCATGTGGCCTCACGCGAACGGCAACGAGGCCGCAACGGTGCGGGCAAAATACGTATGGGTCCAGATGCTGCCCGCCGCGCACGGCCAGCCGGGCGGCAGGCTGGTGCGGGCGATCGTCACTCAGGGTGGCGGGTGCCCGACCATCGTCGAGGACCGCAAGCCGGTGCAAATGAACATACGACCGGCGCCGGCCCGCGCGGCCTTTCCGGTCGTCCTCTGCCAGGCGGAGCTTGCCGCCGCGAGCGACGCCTGGATCGGCACGCGTCCCCTGCCGGCCAGGCCGAGCGATCCGCACGACGTCATCGTCATCGGCGATACCGGATGCCGCATGGTCTACTACGAGCCGCCGCAGGGCTGCACGAGCGGATTGGACTGGCCGTTCGCGGCGGTCGCGAGCAGCGCCGCATCGGTCGCGGCGAAATCGCCCTCCGTCGTCATTCACGTCGGCGATTTCCACTATCGGGAGAACCCGTGCGCTGAAGACAGCCCCGCCTGCGGCGGCAGCCCCTACGGCGACAACTGGGCCACGTGGGAGGCGGAATTCTTCAAGCCGGCCGCGCCGCTCCTGCTGGCGGCGCCATGGGTCATCCTGCGCGGAAATCACGAAAACTGCGCGCGTGCCGGCGCCGGCTGGCAGTATTTTTTCGCCTTGCCGATGCAAGCCGACCAAGAGGACAAAGCCGCCTGCCGCAATGATCTCTCGTCGTACCGGCTGTCGCTGGGCGTGACGCAGGACAGGCGCCCACGCGTCCTGATCGTGCTCGACACGGCGGACGAACGTAACTCGCACGGGTTGGCTGCGCGCTGCCGCACGTACGAAAAATGGATGGACGAGATCACATGGTCGGACGCCGAATTCTGGCTCGCGCTGCATCAGCCGCTGTGGCTGCGCGACGCGCGCAATTCCACGAAGGACAAGCAGTGGGACGGGCCGGTACCGCTCGACCCGTGCGATCAGGCCAAATCCGCATTGGATGGAATTCGCGCAAGGTTCGACAAGCTCGCCGACCAGCGGACCGCGCGGCTCGTGCTGTCCGGTGACACCCACTTGTTCGAGTTCTTCCGGTCGGAAAAATTCACCCGCCCCATCCAGCTGGTGGCCGGCGACGGCGGGACGAAGCTGGACAGGCTCGAACCGCCGGACACCGCCGCGACGTCGGGTGCTTCGCAAGACCAAACGACGAGCGAGATGAATAAACCCGTCAAGTCGTACGGCGTCGATGGCGTCTCCTCGGCCATCGTCCAGTTCGGTTTCGTCCGCATGCATCTCGATCGGTCGATCTGGACGATCGATTTGATCGGCCTCGCCGGCAAGACGCTCGTCTCATGCGGGTTCTCCGAGTCGCCGGCTTCCGATCCGCCGGCGGACCATGATCCGTCCTGCCGCGAGGCGGCCAGCCAATAATTCGCCGCGTCGCTTCGCCGATTTCCGCTTCGCTCCCGTCGACGCGCGTGCATCGGCTGCTTGCGGAATCTGCAAGAGCGTTCTTTGATGTGTCCTGGATTGAACGCATCCCCAACCGTGCACAGACAGGAAACATGACCGGACCTCGTTTCCAGCCGATCGCGCCCGAGCAGATGAGCGCGGCGCAGCAGCGCGTCGCGCAGGCGCTCACCGCCGGCGTGCGCGGCGGCGTGCGCGGCCCGTTTTCGGCGCTGCTGCGAATCCCCGAGCTCGCCGACCGCGTGCGCGTGCTCGGCGACTATGTGCGGTTCGAAACCTCGCTGCCGGCGCCCCTGCGCGAGCTCGCGATCCTGGTGGTGGCGCGCTTCTGGTCGGCGCAATACGAGTGGTACGCGCATCGCCAGCACGCCGTGAAGGCGGGGCTCGATCCGAGCGTCCCCGAAGCGATCGCGCAGGGACAGCGTCCGCCGCGGCTCGCGGACGACGAGGCGCTGGTCTACGACCTGTGCACCGAGCTTCTGTACCAGCGCGACGTCAGCGATCCGACCTTCGCTGCCGCGGTCGCGCGCTTCGGCGAGACGACCGTGCTCGAGCTCGTCGGCCTCGCGGCTTATTACGGCTTCGTCTCGCTCATCCTCAACGTCAACCGCACGCCGATTCCGGAGGGTGCGACGCCGCTCGAGCCGCTGGCCCAGAAGTAACGCCGCTACCGTCTCAGTTGTGACGGCGATAGTGGTGATAGACGCGAACGCGCACATGCGTCCGAACGCCCGTCACATGGCGACCCCCGCCGACCACGAAGGTGCGGCAATCGACGCTGAGTTCCCGCGCCCTGCGCCGCAGACAGGCGCCGACCTTGGTGCGATCGGGGATGAATTCATTGCACAGCCGGAAGGCGTCGCTGCTGCACGCCTGCTCGGGAGTCTTCTCCTGGGCGGTGGCGGGCGTGAGCGATGTGAGCGCAAGGCCGATCAGCAAGCCGGCCGTCGCCAGCGACGTCGTGACAAGGCGGTTCAATCCAGTTGTTTTCATGTCGTCCCTCGTTGTTGGCTGATGTGGGCTATGCCACCCCGTCGGCAAGAAAATGGCACAATTGGGCGGTTTTGGCCGCAACCGATCACGGGCGTCGTTAACGTGAACAACGGGCCGGCGGCCGCGGAGTTGCATTGATATCGGCCGGGAAATCGCGTCGGCCCCGTCGCGGCGCATCACCGCGCCGGCTTGGCGATCATTTGCTGCTGGTCTTCTTCTTTGCCGGCGGCTTCTTGGTCGATTTCTGCGTCGGCGCTGACCCCTCCATTGCGGCGAAGGCCTGCGCGCAATCGGCCTCGAGGTTGCCCTGGTCGAGCGCCCGCTTGAGGCAGGCAGTGACGCTCGGAATCGTCACCAGGTACTCCTTGCACAGGCTCTGCACATCCGACTTGCACTGCTCCGGCGTCGCGAATACCTCGGCACAGCCGGGACTGAGGTTCGCCTTCTGGCGCTTGAGGCAGGCGACGATCTGCGTCACGTCCGGCACGTAGTCGTTGCACAGCTGCTGCACGTCAGGCGTACAGGCCTTGCGCTGCATGGTGTCGATGTCGTGGACGAAGCGATCGTCGTTTTGTGCCGATGCCGCAAACGGGCACAACGATAGTCCCGCCGCGAGGCAGAGCGCGGTCGCCAGATTCGATCGCATGCGAATGGCATTCCCCTATGGTCTCGCGCGGTTGTCTCGCCGGCTCGCGCGGGGCCAAGCCCGGACGAATTGCATTCTACGCCGGATTGCAGCGTGTCGCCACGAGGAATTGCAATGACGATTGTGGCCGAGTTCCGGCCGTCCGAGTGCATGTCCGGCGAAGTGGATACCGGTTCGCCGATCAAGGACATGCGACCAACAGTGAATCGGCCGATCAATACCGGTTCGCGATCGGCAGTTCCTCGGCCGGGAACAGCGTGATCACGCGGCAGCCCTTGTCGGTGACCACGACCTCTTCCTCGATGCGCGCCGCCGAGTAGCCGTCCTTGGCCGGGCAATAGGTCTCCAGCGCGAACACCATGCCTTCCTTGATCTCGGTCGGGTGCGTCATCGAGATGACGCGCGAGATGATCGGCCGCTCGTGCAGCGCCAGGCCCAGGCCGTGGCCGAACTGCAGGCCGAAGGCCGACATCTCGTCCGGGAAGCCGAAGTCCTCGGCGCGCGGCCATACGCTGCACACCTTGTCGGTGGACACGCCCGGCTTGATCAACGCGATCGCGTCATCGAGCCATTCGCGCGCCCGTTTGTAGGCGTCGTGCTGCACCGGCGTTGCGCGCCCGACGTTGAACGTGCGGTAGTAGCAGGTGCGATAGCCCATGAAGGCCTGCAGGATGTCGAAGAATGCCTGATCGCCCGGCCGCAGCATGCGGTCGGTGAAATTGTGCGGATGCGGGTTGCAGCGCTCGCCCGAGATGGCGTTGACGGCTTCGACGTCGTCGGAGCCGTGCTGGTAGAGGAACTGGTTGACGTTGGCGACGATGTCGTTCTCGCGCACGCCGGGCTTGAGCTGCTCGTGGATGAGATGATAGGCGCCGTCCACCATGGCGGCGGCGCGGTTGAGCAGCGCGATCTCGTCGGCGGATTTGATCTCGCGCGCCTCCAGCATCACCTGCTGGCCGTCGTGCACCTTGAGGCCCGCCTTCTCGAGCTCGAACATCATCGGCGGCTCGATGATGTCGACGCCGATCGGCATGTCGGCGACGCCGGCCTCGCGGATCAGCGACGCGATCTCCTCGGCGTGGCGCTTCATCAGGCCGAAGGCCGGATTGACGGTGCCGCGCAGGCCGATCAACCCGGCCTTGCAGTTCTCCGGCGCGAGCCACGGCGTGTAGAGCTTGTGGTGCACCGCGGCCGAGCCGAAGTCCCAAAGGATCGGCTCGCCGGTGCGGGTGAGCAGCGCCCAGCGCGAGAGCTTGTCGCGCTCCCATTCGCCGATCTTGGTCGACGTGATGTAGCGGATGTTGTTGACGTCGAAGACGAGCAGGGCGCCGAGCTCGGAGCTCTCCAGCGCCTGCTTGACGCGCGCGAGGCGGTAGCGGTGCAGGCGGCGGTAGTCGACCCGCTCCTCGAAATCGACCCCCATGATGCCGAGCGCCGGCAGCGCGCGGCCCCAGTTGAAGCGCGGGTTGATGTCCTCGGCGCGGATTTCACGAGCACGGGTGTCCATGGGATTCCTCGTCGTTGCCGTCATTGCGAGCGAAGCGAAGCAATCTCGCTTCACTTGCGACTCGGTCCGTATGGCGGAGATTGCTTCGTCGCGCTTCGCGCTCCTCGCAATGACGAATTACTCCGCCGCCGCCCGCGCCGCGTTGGCGCCGGCCGACACGATATAGTCCATCGCGGCCTGCACGCCGCCCTTCTTGTGCGGCACGCCGGCGAGCGCCATCGCCATCTCGGTGCCGGCG
>DATBZM010000057.1:0-10674 GCA_036513175.1 Xanthobacteraceae bacterium
CGCCCGGATGCTCGGCCATCGCGGGCCGGATATCGACCGAATGCACCACGGCATCGAGGTCGAAGGTCTGCGCGAGGTCGGCGAGCCACAGCGCGCTCGCGCCCGATCCCGAGCCGATCTCGAAAATGGTGCGCGGGCGCAGCTCCTGCAGGAGCTGCGGATAGATCGCGAAGTCGAATGCCGTCTTGAACAGCGGCAGGCCGCGCCAGCGCATGAGATTGGGCGCGCCCTGGCAGGCGAGCAGGACGTCGGCGCCGAACTCGGTGCCGAAGCGCGCGTCGTAGTTCGTGCGCGCCGCGTCGCGCTCGGCGAACGAGACGAGCCGCCCGCGCGCCCAGCGGTCGAGAAACTGGCGCAGACGCTGGAGGTCCCAGGCGAGCCCGGACGCGCCCTGCGCCACGTCGCGCACGCTGTCTTCCCACGGCATGCCCGGATCGAACTGGGAAAAGCGCGCGGTGACGCGCGTGAACCATTTGTCGAAGACGCTGAAGGCGCCGCGTTGCGCGGTCGGGATGTTCTCGTGCTGCCACTCGGTGAAGCGGGCGGCGGCGGCCTTGAGCTCGTCCCCGGAGATCAGTGCGGGCGCGGTCACGTGGCGTCCGGCGGCGTCAGGCCGCGGCCTCCTTCACGCTCGGCTGCGGCGCGAACTGGGTCGCGACGTCGCCGCGAAAAACGGCGGGGCCGACATGGTCGAGCCGGCTCTCGGCGTCGGCCCAGATCTCGCCGCCCATGTCGATCCAGCGCTTGCAGAAGCTGAAGTCCTCGCTGAGATAGACGCCGTTTTTCGGCTCGATCAGGCATTCGAACAGGGCGAAGCGGTTGGGGCTGTCGGCCAGCGGGTCGTTGGCCGAATGCTCGCGGCGAAACTGCAGCGACGCATAGCGGGCGCACATCTTTTCCAGCGTCGCGCGGCGGATCATGAGGAAGCCGGTGCCGGCATAGCGCACGCGCACGAAGCCGCCGCGCATCACGATATGCTGCGGATCCTCGACCTCGAGCACGTAGTCGAGCGCGGCCGCGCCGGGATTCGGCCGGCCGGCTTCGATGACCCTGCGCACCCTGTCCCAGTCGGTGCGCTTGATCGGATAGACGCCGCTGCACATGTCGGCACCGCAGCCGAGGAGACGGATCACCTGGTCGGGCTCGAAGCCGATGTCGGCGTCGACGAAGAGCAGATGCGTGGCGGCCGGATTGTCGAGAAACAGCGTGACCAGATCGGCGCGCGCACGCGTGATCAGGGCGTCGCCGTTGCGCAGCAGGATCGACATCTCGATTTCGGGCGTCGCGCGCAGCACCTTCTGCAGCTTGAACAGGGATTGCGCGTAGATCACCGAGAGCTGCCCGCCGAAACAGGGCGTCGCGACGACGAGATGAATGGGATCGGTCATGTGGGTTTCCGGGCTGACGTTGGCGCGTGATCTTTTGCGAGTTCCGGCATCCGGGTTTCGGGGATCACGCCGCGCGATCGGGCAGCAGCCGGTCGCGCCCCTCGCTGTAGCGCGTCTCGCCTTCGTGCAATTCGGCATTGTTGGCTTCGCGCAGCGCCGCGTCCGCCTCATTGTAGAGAAAGGCGAGAAACGCGTAGCGCCGGCCGCGCGTGACCGGCGTCACCTCGTGCAGCGCGCCGCACGAGAAGGCGACCGCGCCGCCGTAGGGGGTGCGATATTTCCGGCGCCCGAATTCGGCGAAGATCAGGTCGCCGCCCTCGAATTCCCGGTTGAGGTTGATCGAGACCGCAAAGCGGCGGTGCTGGGCGCCCGCATTGACGTTGTCGCGGTGGCGATGGAAATGCCCGCCCACGGTGCTGTCGTAGCAGGCGACGATATAGCGATCCATGCGCGTCGCCTGGAACTGGAAATAGCGTTCGACCGCCGGCAGCAGCCGTCGCACGATCTGTCCGCGGATCGCCTCGCGCACCTCGGGCAGCGCGACGACGAGGTCGCCACGCTGCTTGAGCCGGTGGTCGACCGTGGTCAGCGTCTTGCCGGCGACGTCGAGCATGAAGCCCGAATCCTCGCCGCCGACGCTGTCGTAGAGCTTGATCAGAAAGTCGCACAGCGCATAGTCGAGCACGCGCGGCACGATCAGCACCGGCGCGTTCAGCGGCACGCCGGCCGAGTCGTCGACCGACGGCAGCCCGCGCAGCGTCTCGCGCACCGCCTTGGCGTGGCCGGCCGCGAAGTTCCACGGGATATTGGCGATCGCGCGCAGCATCGGATCGAGGATCACGGTGCGCGGCATGTCGACCGCGCCGTAGGCTTGGCTGATCGCGCCGTCATAATCGGCGAGCGCCGCGAACGCATTGGTGCCAGGGTCGGCGTAATGCGCCGGGTCGGCCGGCGGCTGCGTCAGCACGGCGTAGCAGGCCATTCGGTCGGGATGGAAGAGGTGCCGCTCCTGCATGAGCTCGGCGAGCTCCTGCGCGGCGCGCGGATCTGCCGGATTGCCGAGGAAGGACAGAACGATCCAGCGCCCGGCCGCGACCTGCAGATCGAACGATCCGCCCGCGAGCGTGCGCGCGCTGAACCAGGGCACCGGATCGCCCAGGTTCAAACGAATGGCGCCTTGGGTCATGAGTCGAGCGCTCGATTGCGCGGTGGCACGTTGATTCGTGGATCTAGAAGCGCGTCGGTTAACGGATGATTAAGCCGCCGATTTCGGAATTTACCAGCTCCGGCGCCGCCGCCGCAGCGCCGCGCTCGCCATGCGCTCACGGCCCGCCACCCTGCGTCATGCCGGGATGTAGTTGACGATCGAGATCTTCGATAACAGCGCGGTCGTCTGCAGCGACGCCTGCAGCTGCGTCTGCAGCGCGAGGATCTGCGTCCCGACCTGCGTATCGTTCACGCCCTCGATGCTCTGCAGGAAGTTGGTGAGCACCGTCGAGGTCTGCGCATGCCGGCTCTGCGCCGCCGTCATCGCGGTCTGCGCGTTCGCGACCTGCGCCTCGATGTCGGAGACGCTCTGCGTTCCGGGCGAGCCGTCGAGATTGGCGGCGACGCGCTGGGTGAGGGACTGGTATTGCGCTGATGCGTTGGGATCGGTCGCCGAGTAGGTGGTGGCGGCGAAGATGGCGACGTTCTCGACCGCCGAGGTCAGCGCCGGCTCGTTTGCCCGCATGCCGTAGGAGACGGTCTGGCCGGGATCGATCGTCGCCGTCGCGGTCTGCAGCGCGGGCGTCGAGCCGTTCTCGCCGGTGTACCACGCGACCGTATTGGCGGGCGTGCCGGCGACAAGCGAGGTCGCGCTGCTGGGCGGCGCGCCGTTGACGCGCAGCGGTGGATTGCTGGCGAAGAAGTCGTTGCCGGCGGCGACCGCCGAGGCGCCGTAGAGCGAGGTATCGGCGATCTGGGAGACGCCGGACGTGAGCGCGGCCTGGAAATTCGTCGCGGTCTGCGCCGTGGTCGCGCCGATGCTGAACTGGCCGGCGGCGGGTGGCGACGACGAGGTTGCGGTGAGCGTCAGGTTCTGTGTCGTTCCGTCCGGCAGGTTGAAGGTCAACGTGACGTTGTCGCCGGGGCTCGGATTGCCGCCGGTGAAATCGACCAGGACGCCGTTCGGGGTGACGGGCGGGCCGCTCGGGCCCGTGACCGTTCCGCCGCCCGTGAGGCTCGACGAGACGCTGCCGAGCTTCATGCCGAACGGCGAGTTGAGCGCATCCTCGGCGATCGAGACCTGCGAGGCGGCGGGCGACGTGACCAGCAGGCGGCCCTGCGCGCCGACGCCGTCGGCCTGCTGGCGTTCGTTCAGCACCTGCGTGAAGCCGGCCTGCGCGCCATTGCCGTTGAGCAGCTGCGTGAGCGAGACCACCGATTGCTTGTCGGGACTCATGCCGGAGAAGATGTAGTTGTTGCCGGCCTGCGTATTGAGGGCGCCGAGCATCTGGTCGAGCTGGCCGGAAGCGGCCTGCTGGTCGTTCGTCTGTCCGGTCTGGTCTATCACGAACTTGGAATTGAGCGCCGTCTGCTTGACGGTGTCGGCCGAGGTCGCGATCCCCTGCAGCGCGGTCTGCGCGACGCTGAGCTGGGTGCCCACCGCCGTGATGGTGCTGTCGAAGCCGCTCATGGAGGAGACCTGCTGCTGCAGACCCACCGTGAGCCCGCGCTGCACGCCGAGGCCCGCATAGTTCTGCGACGCCTGCCCGGTGCCGAGCTCCTGCTGCAGATCGTCGAGCTGGTTGTTGAGATCGGCCAGCGAGCTGATCATTTGCGACGAGATGCCGCTGATGCCCTGGATGCTCATGAACGCCTCACATCTGCAACAAGGTCTGGTACATCGACTGAACCACGGTGAAGACCCGCGCATTCGCCGCGTAGGTATTCTGCAGGTTCAGCAGGTTGGTCATCTCGGTGTCGATGTTGACGCCCGAGTCCGTATCCATGCGCTGCTGCAGGGCATTGAGCACCACCTGCTGGCCCTGCTGCAGGTTGGTGGCATTGGTGGCCGCCTGGCCCTGCTGGCCCATCACCTGGCCGAGAAAGGACGACAGCGTCCCGCTGAACGGCGAATTCGCGCCGCCGATGCCGGTCGTCGGCGAGAACGCCGAGGTGGCGCTCGTCAACTGATTGTAGAGGAAGGTCGGCCGCGTCGGGTCGCCGGACGCCGTCGAGGCCGAATAGGCGACGATGTCGGCGGGATTGGCAAGCAGCGTCGGGTTGACCGAGATGCGCTGCGCGAAGCCGACCTCCTGCGGGCCGGTCGGGTTGATCGCGCCCGAGTAGGCATTGTTGCCGTCGACGAACAGCGGCAGCTGCGAATTGCCGCTGGTGAACGACGTCATGGTCGCGGTCGCCGAGAGCGAATTGACGGTCGCCGTATTGGCGGGCGTATTGAGCACCTGCAGCGTCGTGCCGGCCGGGTTGGAGAACGCCAGCCCGGCGCTGCCGAGCGCCGTATTGAGCTGGCTCACCACCGAGGCCATGCCGCCCGAGAAGTTGACGCCGATCACCTTCGCGTTCGGATCGGCCGGCGACGGGCTCGCCAGCGGCAGCACCGAGGGGTTGTTGACGTCGACCAGGCTGACCGTGTGCTGGACGTTCGAGCTGTCCGTGTAGGTGAGCTGCATCGCATTGCCGGGCTGCATCCCGGCGGTGTCGACCGAAAAGCCGTTCTGCCCGCCGGACGAGGCCGCCGTGCCCTGCGTCGTCACGTCGGACAGGCTCTGCGACATGTTGGCCGCGAACTGGTCGAGCTGCGTCTGCGCCTGCGGCAGGAGGTTGTCGCGCATCTGCAGATAGGCGCCGATCTCGCCCGACTGGATGGCGCCAGTGGCGATCAGGTCGACCGGCGCGCCGCCCGGCGTCGACAGCGTAATGGTGCCGACGCCGCTTTTCGTCGGATTGGCGTTCCACAGCGTGTTCGCCGAGATCGCGCCCTGCGGATTGAACGAGAGCTGCGCCGCCTCCTGCCCGGCGCCGACGAGCTGGGTGCCGGAGCTGGTGTAGACGTAGACCTGGTTGTTCGTGCTCTGGACCACCTTGACGTCCATGAGCTGCGAGAGCTGGCTGATGTCCTGGTCGCGCTGGTCGAGCAGCGCCGAGGTCGCGGCATCGGCCGAGCCGGTGGTCGTCACCTGCGCGTTGATCGAGGCGATCTCCTGCAGGTCGTTGTTGGCCGCCTGCACGCCGGTGGAGATGCCCTGCTCGGCCGATTCGCGCAGCGCCTGGATGCCGTTGCTGGCCTGGTTGAGCTGCTGCGCCAGCACCTGCGCGGCGTTGATCGCGGTGCTCTGCGCGGTCGAGGAGGATGGGTTCGATTGCAGGCTCTGCAGCGCCGAGGTGAAACCGTTGAACAGCGTGTCGAGTCCGCTCGCGGACCCTGGCGTGCCGTAGACGTTCTGCAGCTGCTGGTACATCCCCGACAGCGTGGTCGCGTAGGAAGCGCCCGAGGTCTGCGTCTGCAGCTGGCTCTGCACCAGCGCATTGATCTGGCGGTTGATCGCGCCGGTGACGACGCTGATCGAGCTTCCGGCCGCCGACTCCTGCTGCTCCAGCGTCTTGCGGACGTAGCCGGCCGTCTGCGCGTTGGCGATGTTGCCGGCGGTGACGGACAGCGACTGCTGCGTCACGTTCAGTCCGGCGGTCGCCGCGTTGAGTGCCTGGGTGAGACTCATTTACTTTTCACCGAGGTCATCCGCTTATCGCCGGACGGCGAAGTCAGCGGATGACGTTCAAGAGATCCTGTACCATCTGGTTGGCGGTCGTGATGATTTTCGTATTGGCCGAGTAGGCCTGCTGGGTCACGATGAGCTTGCTGAACTCGTCGGCGATATCGACATTCGAGGCTTCGAGCGAGCTGCCGACGATCTTGCCGGTCGCGTTCAACAGGGCGGGACCGGAGTCTGCCGTCGCCTCGTAGGCGCCGCCGTCGAGCTGATCGAGGTTGTTCTGGCCGTTGAAGTTCGCGAGCGTGACCTCGGCGAGCGGTACCGTGCGGCCGTTCGAATAGGTGCCGACGATCCGCCCCTGCTGGTCGACCGCGATCGACTGCAGCTGGCCTGCCGAGGCGCCGTTCTGCGTCAGCAGGTTCACCTGGACGGTGCCGCTGGTATTGGCGAACTGGGTGAGGCCGCCCGCGCCGAGGGCGACCTGGACGTTGCCGAGCGCTTGGCCGTCGACGCTGACGTTGTTGAGCGTGAGGCTGCTGACCGGCGGCGTGAGCTCGCCGCTCGAGTTGAAGGCGAAATTGGTTCCGACGTTGACCCAGGCAGCCTGCGTGTTTCCGGCGTTCGAGTTCGTCTGGTAGAACAGGTTCCAGGTGTCGGTATGGCCCGCGCCGAGCGAGGAATCGTCCGTTTTAGCCCAGCGGAACTGGACGTTCACGGGCGCACCTGTCCCGCTGTAGGACGTGATCGAACCGCCCGAGATCGACTCGTTGAGGAACGTGCTCTGGTCGACGCCGAACACGGTGCCGTTCGCGGGCAGCGCCAGCGTGTTGGTGATGCCGAAGGTCGCCGGCGTGAAGGTGCCACCGACCTGGATCGGGTCGGTCGTGTTGGCGGCGGTGATCGTGATGTCGCCGCTCGCGTTGATGCCTGTGCCGGTCGGGCTCACGCCGGCGAGCGCCTGCAGCTTGGCATTGAGCTGGGCTTCCGTCTGCACGTCGCCTGCCGCCGTGCCGAACGTGATCGTCTGCACCGGGTTCGAGCCGACCGTGACGGTGAGCGTCTGGTTGGCCGCAACGGCATGCTGGGTGAGCAGGTTGACGGCCGTGAAGGTCTGGTTGGCCGCACCGAAGCCGATGTCGCTGAGGTTGCCGGTGGTGTCGGAAACCGTGAGCTGGTCGGTGTCGTTGGCCGACTGGATCTGCAGCTTGCCGCCCTGCAGCGTGACGTTGAAATTGGCGCCGCTGAGGTTGGTGATCAGGTCCTGGACGGTCGAGCCGGCGTTCACCGTGTAGGACAGCGGAGTGCTGCCGTTGGTGACCGTGATGATGTCGCCGTTGGCGATCCCGAGCCCTTCGAGGTTGGTGTTGGTCGCAAGGGCGCTGACCGTGCCGGTGCCGGTCGCCGGGGCATCGGGCTGCAGACTGGCGCCGGTGCCCGTGATCGTCGACGGCTGCGGCGCGCCGGCGAGCGGTTCGGCGGTGAAGTTCGCTGGATTGAGCAGGTTCGAGCCGCTCACGCCCGACTGGGTGGCCGGCGTCTGCGGCACGCTCGGCAGGTTGGCGTTGTACTGGATCTGCGAGGTTTCCTGCGCCGGGATCAGGTTGTTGGAGAACTGCAGCGTTTGCGGAATGCTCCCCGTCGGGTTGCCGGTCGTCGGATCGACCGGGATGCCCATCAGGTAGTAGCCGGCGCCGTTGACCAGGTAGCCGTTCTGGTTGAGCTGGAAGTCGCCGCGGCGGGTGTAGAGATTGACGCCGCTGAATACCGGCTGATTGTCCGTGAAGGTGGTCGGCTGTTCGACGATGAAATAGCCGCTGCCGTTGATCGCCATGAAGGTGGAGGTGGTCGCGTTCTGGATGTCGCCCTGGACGTTGTTGGTCGCGACCGAGCTGCCGAGCACGCTGCCCGCGATCTGCTGGCTCGCCAGGCTGCCCGAGACCAGTTGCTCGAAGTTGGTCTGGATGCCCTTGTAGGCGGTGGTCTGCGAGTTCGCGATGTCGCCGGAGATGTTCTGCAGCGCATAAGACTGCGCGCTCAGACCGGAGACCGCGGTCGTCAGTGCGTCAAAAATACCCATAACAGTTCTCCACTCGGATCCGAGCGGCCGTCAGGCGGATCAACACGCACAGGCCGCATTACTCTCGGATGGAGCTTCGCAAGCCGCGTGCCACAGATAATATTGTTGTATTTCAATTACTTACGATGAGACCCGGGGGATCAACCCGGTCCCGGCCGGCAAGAATCGGCTACCCGACGGCAGAAAATGCCGGGCCGTTCAGGCCGGCGCGTCGGCGGCGGGGGTGAATTTCAGGGCGAGGCCGTTCATGCAATAGCGCAGCCCGGTCGGCTGCGGCCCGTCGTTGAAGACGTGGCCGAGATGGCCGCCGCAGCGCCGGCAGTGCACCTCGGTGCGATGCATGAGGAAGGAGCGATCGTCCGATGTCGCAACGGCGTTGGGCAGCGGACGGAAAAAGCTCGGCCAGCCGGTGCCGCTGTCGAACTTGGTATCGGCGGAGAACAACGGCAGATCGCATCCCGCGCAGGCGAAGGTGCCCTTGCGCTTCTCGTGATCGAGCGGGCTCGAGAACGGCGATTCGGTGCCATGCTCGCGCAGGATGCCGTATTGCGCGGGCGTGAGGATCCGCCGCCACTCCGCATCGGATTTGTCGATCTCGAACGGACCGGCGGCCGCCGCCTGCGGGCGGAGCAGCGCGCGCAAGCCGGCGACCACGGCGAGCCCGGCCACGCCCGTCAGCAGCCATCGGCGAGAGATCATGGTCGGCTCCTTTGCAGTGCCACGGCGCTGCCCTCTTAGCGCATCCTTCGCCGCATCGGCGCTCAATTGCGCTCACGTTCGCGCGAGGAGCGCGTGTTCGCGGCGCCGCGGCGTCACGCCGGCGGTCAGTCGAAGCGCGGGGTCTTGTTCAGATAGAACTGCCGCATGGCTGGGCGGTACTTCTCCATGTCGGCGCGGTTGAGGTCGACGTCGGGTTGTGCATCCGCAGGCAGCAGCGAGAAATACGGCGTCCTCTTCGACTCGACCGCGAACTCGGTGCGCGCCTTCGCCAGCAGGTCGGGCGAGGTCAGGAGATCGATGATCGAGGCGGCCAGCACCTTGGCGCCGGCGACCTGGCCCTTGTGCGAGATCGAGCTCACCGGCGTCACGGCCGCGTGCCACTCGTGATACTCGACGCCCGGGACCGAGGCCGGGAAATTCAACAGGCCCGCGGGCACCACCCAGGAGACGTCGCCATTGTCATTCGACGAAGCCGACTGCTTGCGTTCGCCGAGCGCCTCCGGCGTCGTGCGCAGCCCGATCACCGGTCGGCCATCGGATTTCTGGAAGTCGCGCGCGAACGTCTGCTCATCCTCGGTCCATGCCGGCACGCCGACCATGTCGATGTTCTTCTGGATCGCTTCCGCGATGCTGCGGTTGACGAGCTGCGGCCAGGCGGACGCCGCGTATTTCGCCTCGTAGGTCGTCCCCGTCATCAGGGCGGCGCCCTCGGCGATCTTGACCAGCTTGTCGTAAGTCGCCTTGGCGTCCGGCATGTTGGCGTCGCGCACGAACCACCAGATCTGGCCGGTATCGGGAATGATGTTCGGCTGGATGCCGCCATTGGTGATGGTGCGGTGGGCGCGGTAGCTCGGGTGAAGGTGCTCGCGCAGCTTGTCGAAGCCGATGTCCATGAGCTCGACCGCGTCGACCGCATCGCGGCCGTCCCACGGGTTGATCGCGCCGTGCGCGGTCTTGCCGTGGAACGTGAAGATCGCGCTGATCGCCGCGTAGTTCGTGAGTCCATAGCCGGTGGCGAGCCCCGGGCCGATATGCAGGTAGATGATGGCGTCGACGTCCTTGAAGTAGCCGGCACGCACGATGAAGGGCCGGCTCGCGATCTGCTCCTCAGCCGGGCCGAACGAGATCGCGATGGTGCCGGGAATATTGTAGCGCTGCATCGCGAGCTTGACCGCATAGGCGGCCGCCGACGCGACGCCGCCGTGCGTGTTGTGTCCCTCCATGTGGCCGGGCGCGCCCGGAACGAGCGGCGTGCGCGCGAATGCGAGAGGCTTCTGCGAGCCGCCCGGGAGCGCGTCGATCTCGGTGACGATCGCGATCTTCGGGTGGCCCGTGCCCCATTCGGCCCAGAGATTCGTCGGCATGCCGGCGCCGCCGAGATCGACGCGGAAGCCCGCCGCCTCCAGCGTGCCCTTGAGCAGCTTCGTGGTCTCGAATTCCTGCATGCCGAGCTCGCCGAAATAGAAGATCGAGTCGCTGATGTCGGCGATCTGCCCGGCGTTGCGGTCGATCGCGTCGAAGGCGAGCTGCTTGCGCTCGTCGGCGTGACCGGCGAGCGGAAGCATGAGGACGACAAATGCGAGCGTGCGGACCAGTCCCAAGGTGAATTTGCGTTCCATGGTGCCCCTGCGATGTGCGTGCGACAGCATTGCGGACACGAACGCTATGCCGTGCCTTTACTCTCGACAAGCACGGCCCCAGCCTGTCAGATGGCGCAAAATCGCATCCATCCGGACGGAAGACGCATGCGTTTCGAAGGCACCAAGGCCTA